>JBCDBY010000157.1:0-10299 GCA_039182715.1 Planctomycetota bacterium | reverse complement strand
TTCGGCGGGTCTCGGAGTTCTTCCGGGATGAGCTGCCTGGCGCTGCTATCGAACCACTTCAGGTGGTCCTTCATCATTTCGACTTTGGCCGCGACGATCTTGTCGCGTTTGGCGCGGACGGCCACCTTGCCGGGTTGGGTCAGGACGAAGGCGTAGACCTCCGCCATGTCCTCCGTCACGTGGCTCTTCGAGTAACGGTTGAGGAATCCCTTCGTGCCGGTGCTCAGGTACCAGGCGAGGCTGTCGGCCTGGCTGTCCTTGCCGCCCTTGCCGTACTTGAATCCTTCCGGGTTGAGCTTGTTCCACTGCTTCTGGCGCCAGCGGTAGCTGGTGCCGACCCAGTCGATCAGGTGGAAATACTCGTGGTGGATCACGTGGCGCCGGTACGCCTTCGTGGATTTCACCGTCACGTCGTAGACGAGGTACCAGCGGTTGCGGTCGGGCAGGGCGCTGCGCTTCTGGCCGTCGAACGTCAGTCGCGAGCCCAGCACGATGCCGCGCAGGCCACTGCGCTTGATGAAGTCGGCCGGGTAGCGCGCGAACTCTTCCGCCAGCACGCCGGCGTACGCCTCGGTCTCGGGCTTCGGCGGCACGTCGTAGCAGAGGTCGCCGTGCAGCGTGCGCAGCTCGTACTTCGTCGGCTGCACCAGGATGCGGACACCGAGCTTCTTGCCGACGGCCTTGAGCCGCTCGAGACCGGTGGGGGGTGTCTCGGCCCACGCGAGCGAATAAAGGAAAAGGAGCGCGAGGGCGAGCCGCACGCTCCTAGTGTACGTGGGATTGGGGCGGCCGGTTTCCGTGGGCCGCCTGCGACAGAACCGCCGCTCGCTACAAGACCGTCTGCAGCGCCGTGAAGAAGTCGGCGTTGCCGTCGATCAGGTAGCCGGTGTCCTTCTGGGTCACCGTCTCCACCTCCGCCTCGCCCTTGGCGCTCTCGCGACACCAGTAGCTCAGCATGGAGCGCACGGCCTCGGCGTTGGAAGTGTTGAAGTCGACGCCCCGCTTCTCCTTCAGCACTTGCTGAATGGACGCGAGGTGTTCCGGTTGCAGGATGATGCGGGGCATGTGGTGGTCTCGGTTGGTTCCGCTCGGCGGATTCCTACTCGGGCTCCTGCTGGGGCACGTTCCACTTGTGCTTGGCCAGCTCGCCCTTCTTCACGGGAATCGTGAAGGTATACCGGCAGCCCTTCTGCTTCGGAAGTTTCTTCAGGGCGACGCGGCCTTCCCAACCGACCGGCGAGACCTTGCTGATCGCCCAGAGGTGCGAGTCCTTCGGCTTCGGCGGCGGAGCTGACTTCTTCACCTGCTGCTCGATCACGAAGCTGAGCTGCACGCTGTCGTTCTCCACATCCAGCTTCGCGGCGCTCTTGGCCTCCTCGATCTTGCGCAGCGTCTTGATCTCGTCCGGAATCAGGATCGCCACCGGCGGCATCAGCTTCGAGGGGCCGGCGAGGCCGATGAATCCGTACCACTGGACCAGCTGGTACTCGCCCGGCTCCACGAGCTTCTCGCGGAACGGGTTGATGTTGGGAACCCGGGCCGTCAGCTTCTCGAACTTGTCCGGCGCCGGCGGGGGCTCGGGCAGCTCGATCTCGCCGCCGCGCTTCTTCTTCTTGGCGGCCTCGGCCTGCTTCTTCAGCTTCTCGTAGTCCTTGCGGAGCTTCTGGAGCTGCGCCCACTCTTCGTTCGTCAGCTGCACGCCGGCCTGGAAGGGGACGTCGATGCGAATCACGCCAAGGTGCAGGAACTCCGACTTCTGCAGCTTCTTGCTCTTCCACTGCTTCGGCTGCATGGCGGACTGGCGCTCCTTGACGAAGCCCTGCCAGAGCGGCGCGACGGCGATGCCGATCGCCTGCTTCTGGATGAAGCAGTAGCCCTCTTCCGCCGTCGAACTCACGTGGTGCGTGACGTCGACGCCGACGATGCGCGGACGCGCGAACTCGTGCGGCAACGGGTTCCAGCCGCCCATCGTGTTCCGCGACATGCGGCGCATCGTGTGGTTCACAAGGTCGTAGCCCGGCATCGGGTGCCGCACGAGGCGCACACCCAGCGTGTCGACGCGGTTGACGTTCTCGAGATCGAGCACCGTCGAGGCGGAGAACATGCCGGTGCGCATCGAGATCTGCAGCTCGTCGAAGCCACTGCCCCATGAGCCGCCCTTCGCGACGAAGGCGTAGTTGAAGTTGCCGAGCGTCCACTCGATGTCCGGCTTGAACTTCTTGGGCAGGATCGGGTGCTGGTCCCAGAGCGTCTCGGTGTACTCGAACACGTTGCCGAGGATGTGGCGGCAGCCCGCCTCCGAGTCGCCCTTCGCGAAGCGGATGTCATCGACGGGCAGCGGTCCCATCTGGGAGAGCGGGTTGTCCGACCACGAGAAGCGGCCCTTCTCCTTGCGCCGGTCCCACTGGCCGCCCGGATGCTGGAACGTCTGCGGCTGGCTGCCGCGCGCCGCGCGCTCGAACTGGTACTCGGTCGGCAGGCTGCAGCCCGCCCACTCGGCGAAGCGGAATGCCTCGATGGGAGCGAGGTCGCGCACCGGGTGGTTCTTGAAGTCCTTGGCCCGGAAGCGGGCACGCTTGAAGACCGGCTCCTTCTCGACGTCCGGAATCACGAAGGCGTCGCGCGGAGCGAGGCCGAACTCGACGTACTCGCGCGCGGTGAAAATGCCCGACTGTTTGAGCCAGCCGTACCAGTGCTTGGGCACCACGCAGCTGTAGAACTCCAGCGTCAGGTCCTTGGGCAGGAAGACCCTCGCGATTCCGTCGCCCGGGCGCGCCAGGTCCGGCCAATTCGCATTCCACAACGGCGGGTCGGCGTTCTTGAGCGCTTCGTAGATCTTTCGCGCGTTGAGCCCGTAGATGGAGCGCCACTGGCCGGGAATCGGCTGGTTGCGGTAGGTGATGTGCTTGTTGGCGAGCGATTCCAGCGTGTCCTGGCCGCTCGTCACGACCTTTACGCGGAACTTGCGGTCGAAGTAGAGCTTGAACTGCGCGTTGGTCGTCTCGTAGGGCGCGATCGTGAACGCGGGGATCTCGATCGGCGGCGTGGCCGAGACTTCGACGGAAGCCTTCTTCTTCTGCTCCGTGTTCTGGGCGCGCGCCTTGAAGTCCTCTTCGGAGCAACCGATGTGGATCGTGCCCGCGGGCACGGCGACGAAGGGCACCGTGGCACCGCCGCTGGCGGCTCGCGGTTCCGGCTTCTCGCGGGCCTCGGTTTCGTCAGGGTTGGCGTAGCAGAACGTGAGAGCGAAGGCCCCGAAGACCGTCGCCGCGGCAAGCAGATGAGAGCGATTCACAACCCGATCAGTCTAGCAGTGACGAAGTCGGGCAGCGGGTTTTGTCGGGCTCACCCTGCGCTCGGAGGGGGCAGCCGTCCGATAACACCCAGAAGGGGGTGATTGAGCTTTGTCACCCCGCATGTAGTGGACTCGACCTTGTTCCGATGGGTGGGTGCTGCTAGGTTGGTCACACGACCGCAGAGACCTTACGGACCGAGGACGAAACGGAATCGATGGAGCGCCGCGACGTGATGGGCAAACACGTGGGGAGGTCTTGGCATGGGCAGTTTTGAGAAGCTCGGCATCCTGGTCATCGTCGTGATCATTACGATGATTCTGGCTGTGGCGATCTATCAGTGGGGTGGAACGAGCGACCCCTTTGAGCCGGCGACCGCCGGTGTTCCTTCGCTCAACATTGATAAGAACGCCGTGCCCGCGCCGACCCCCGAGGTCGACCTCATCGACGAGCACGAGAAGTCGCGCGCGGCGCCGGGCCCGGACGCAGCCGGTGGCTCCAGTGCTGGCACCGGTGTTGGCCCTCGGGGCAACTGGCCCGGCGGCATTCCGAAGAGCTACGTCGTCCAGGCGGGTGACAGCCTCTGGGTGGTGGTGGTCCGGCGCTGGAAGCTGAAGGACTCCTTCACCGACGCGATCGGCCGCGCCAACCCCGACGTGAACGTGGCCAAGCTCAACGTCGGCGACACCTTACGCATTCCGAACCCGGACGCGTACCGCCGGGATCGCTCGAGCAGCGCCGCGCCGGCCCGGCGAAACCTGCGCCGCTACGAGGTCCAGATCGGCGATCGGCTCGATCTGATCGCCAAGCGATTCCTCGACAGCCACGCCCGGTGGCGCGAGATCCAGGCGGTGAATCCCGGCCTCGATCCCGCCAAACTGCGCCCCGGCCAGGTCATCTACATCCCCGCCAAGTAGTCTCGTTCCGAGACACGAACGCCCCGCGTCCTCCCCGAGGGCGCGGGGCGCTCTTTTTGGCTCAGGCGAGGACGCCGAAACCCCGATACGGATTGCGTGCGGATCCCGTGTGGGACCGCCACAGGGAGTTCGAGATGTCCAGCAGCTTGATGCGAATCACCCTCGGTCTCGCCCTCATCGCGGGCGCGGCCTGGGCCCAGGAAAGTCCCGCCGGCAAGGAGTCGCCGGGCCTGGTGGAAGAGGTTTCGGCCGACAAGCCGGCGCCCAAGCAGACTGATGAGAAGGCGCTCGCCACCAAGGAGAAGGTGCGCGTGCTGAAGCCGCAGGAGGTTGCGGGCGAACTGCTTCGCCTCAAGACCAAGGCGGACATCAAGGCGGACATCCGCATCAAGAACGCCCCCGGTCGCCCCGCGATCGTCTTCAAGGGCGTCATCCGCAACGGCAAGCTCATCGAGCGACTCGTCGACCGCCGCTTCGTGCCCCAGAAGGACGTAGCCCACGGCCGCAGCGGCGTGCGCCTCTGGTGGTCGGGCAACTCCGACGGCTACATCTTCTTCCGCTACTCCTCGATCGAGTCGGTGACCATCACCGGTAAGCTCACCGCGAAGGAGCGCGCCGAGATTCTGCGCCGCCTGCGCGCCGGCAAGAGCAAGCAGGACGAGGCGAAGCAGGCCGCGGCCGCCGCCGAGAAGAAGCAGCTCGATCTCGAGAAGCTCACGCCCGCCGAGCGCGAGGCGTACCTGATGAACAAGTTCCCGGCCGAGAAGGGCTGGACGGCGCATCGCTACCGCGAGCTCAAGAAGAAGGAGATCGTCGAGGAGGTGAAGCTTCCCGCCGACGAGTCCCTCTTCGTAAAGTACTACCGGGTCCTGGAGCGGGCGCGTTACCGCAACCTGAAGATCTCCACGACCGACAAGGAGAAGTTTGAGCCGGGGAGCGCCGATCGGAAGCAGGGAGAGCAGGGCGACGTCGTCCGCGAGCGGGAAGTCCCCGCGGCGGAAGACGAGTAGTTTCGCGCTCCTGCTGGCGCCGCTGTCCTGGCTCTACGGGACGGTGGCCGGCCGGCGCGCCCGCAGCTGGCGCGACCGGCGCAAGACGCTGACGGCCAAGGTCGTCAGCGTCGGCAATTTGACCTTCGGCGGTACGGGCAAGACGCCCACCGTCATCTACCTCGCGACGCGTTTCCTCGACGCCGGCCGGCGCATCGCGATCCTCAGCCGCGGCTACGGCGCGCAGGGCCCGGAGGGCAACGACGAGGCGCAGGTCATCGCGCGCCACCTCCCCGCGCTGCCGCACTTCCAGGATCCCGACCGGCACCGCGCCGGCTCGAAGGTCGATGGGCAGTTCGACCTCTTCCTGCTCGACGACGGCTTCCAGCACCATCCGCTGCACCGCGACTTCGATCTCGTGCTGGTCGACGCGACCGATCCGTTCGGCGGCGGCTGGTGCCCGCCCGGCGGACGACTGCGCGAGCCGCTCTCGTCGCTGGCGCGCGCCGACGGCGTGGTCATCACGCGCGCCGATCAGGTGGAACGCGAGGACCTCGGCGCCACCATGCGCGAGATCCGCGCGCGCACCACGGCGCCGGTCGCCACGGCGCGGTTCGCGCCCGCCTGCGCCGCCGACCTCACCGGGCTCGCGGTGCTCGTCGCCTGCGGCATCGGCAATCCGCACGCGTTCGTCGCGACGGTGCGGGAGCTCGGCGCGGACGTCGCGGCGACGCGCATCTTCCGCGACCACCACGCGTTCTCGCCCGACGATGCCGCGTCGCTCGCCGCGGACGGACGACCGGTCGTGGTCACCGAGAAGGACGCGGTCGAGCTGCAGCCGCTGTGGCCGGCGGACGGTCCGCCGCTGCACGTCGTGACCATCGAGTTCACCTTCGTCGAAGGGGGCGAGCCGCTGCTGGCCGCGCTCGACGCCGCCATCGCATGAGCCTCACCATTCTTCGCCACGAGTCCGCCGTCCTGCGCGACAACGCGTGCGGCGACCCCTACGAACGCGACCTCTGGGTCTACACGCCGCCCGGCTATCGCGACGGCGACGCCTCCTACCCGCTGCTCGTCTGTTTGACCGCCTACGGCAAGAGCGGCGAGGAGGAGTGCGCCGGCAACCGCTGGTCGCCCGGACTCCCGGCACGGCTCGACCGGCTCATCGCGGGCGGCATGCCGCCGGTCGTCGTCGCCTTCCCCGACTGCTTCACGCGGTGGGGAGGCAGCCAGTACCTCAACTCGTCGGCGACCGGCCGCTACGAGGACTACGTCTGCGACGAGATCATCCCGTACGTGGAGAAACGCTTCCGCTGCAGCGGCGCGCGCGGGTTCTTCGGGCGCAGCTCCGGCGGCTACGGCGGTCTGCGGCTCGCCATGCAGCGGCCCGGCCTCGTCCACGCGGTCTCCTGCCAGTCGGGCGACCTGGGATTCGCGCTGCTCTATCAGCCCGACTTCGCCGACGTCATCGCGCGGCTGGCGGAGTTCGACTCGCTCGACGCCTGGGTCGAGCACTTCGAGGCGCGCGAGAAGTTCGGCGGCGCCGACTTCCACGTGGTGCACGCGGTCGGCATGGCGGCCTGCTACTCGCCCGATCCCGCCGCGCCGTTCGGGTTCCGCTTTCCGTTCGAGCCGGCGACGAACGAGCTCCGGCCGGAGATCTGGGCGCAGTGGCAGGCGCACGATCCGATCGCGATGGTGGACCGTCCGGCCGCCGCGGCGGCGCTGCGCGACCTCGACCTGCTCTTCCTCGACTGCGGCAGCCGCGACGAGTGGCGGCTGCACCTCGGCCTGCGCGCGTTCAGGACGCGTCTGGATGCGCTGGGGATTGCGTACGAGGCGGAGGAGTTTCCCGATACGCATCGGTCGCTGGCGTATCGGTACGACGTGACGATTCCGAAACTGGCGTCGACGCTGTCGGATCGTCCGGCGTGAGATAGGTGTAGCCGTTGAGGCCTTCCTCGTAGCGACGGAGCAGCGTGCGTGTCTCGCGCGCGGTCATCGTGCCGGCGCGCACGGCGCGGTCGCACGACTTGCGCACGCGGCGCAGCAAATCGCGCGGGTCGAACTCGACGAACCCGAGCACCTCGCCGACCGTGTCGCCGATGACGACGTGGTCGATCGTGTAGCCGCCCGCGTCGTCGACCGAGACGTGGATCGCGTTCGTGTCGCCGAAGAGGTTGTGCAGGTCGCCGAGGATCTCCTGGTACGCCCCGACGAGGAAGGCGCCGAGGTAGTAGGGCTCGCCGTCGGGCGCGTGCAGGTCGAGCACGTCCTTGACGTCGTGCAGGTCGACGAACTTGTCGATCTTGCCGTCCGAGTCGCAGGTCAGGTCGACGAGAATGCCCTTGCGCGTCGGTCGCTCGCCGAGCCGGTGGATCGGCATGATCGGGAAGAGCTGGTCGACCGCCCATGCGTCCGGCATCGACTGGAAGACGGAGAAGTTGCAGTAGTAGGTGTCGGCGAGCGCGCGCTCGAGTCCTTCCAGCTCCTCGGGCACGCGGTCGATGCGCTGGAGCATCTTGCGCAGGCGCGTGCAGCAGCAGAAGAAGAGCCGCTCCGCCTGGGCGCGTCCCTCGAGGTCGAGGAAGCCGAGGTTGAAGAGCTGATACGCCTCGTCGCGCAGCGAGATGGCGTCGTGGTACGGCTCGAGCAGACGCGCCTTCTTGATGCTGCTCCAGGTCTCGTAGAGATTCTTCACCACGTCGTGCGCGTCCTCGGCCGGCGGCTCCGGCTCGCGGACCACCTGCTCGTGCCGGTCGAGCACGTCGAAGACGAGCACCGAGTGGTGCGCGACGAGCGCGCGGCCCGACTCCGAGAGGATCGTCGGGTGGGCGACCTCCGCCTTGTCGCACGCTTCCTGCACGGCGGCAACGACGTCGTTGGCGTACTCCTGGACGCTGTAGTTCATCGAGGAGTGGAAGTTGGTGTTCGAACCGTCGTAGTCGACGGCGAGGCCGCCGCCCACGTCGATGTAGCGCATCGGCGCGCCGAGCTGCGCGAGCTCGACGTAGATGCGCGACGCCTCGCGCAGCGCGTCCTTGAAGACGCGGATGGACGGCACCTGGCTGCCCATGTGGAAGTGCAGCAGCTGCAGCGAGTCGAGCAGGTCGTGCTCCTTGAGCTGCGCGACCGCCTTCATCATCTCCCGCGTCGAGAGGCCGAACTTCGACAGGCTGCCGCCGCTCTCGGCCCAGCGGCCGACGCCGCGCGTCTGCAGCTTGGCGCGCACGCCGATCGTCGGGCGGATGCCGGTGCGTTGCGCCACGCGGATGACGCCCTCGATCTCCTGGAACCGGTCGACGATCAGCAGCACCTTGCGTCCGAGCTTCTGCGTGAGCAGGGCCGTCTCGATGTAGGCGTCGTCCTTGTAGCCGTTGCAGACGATGAGCGACGCGGGGTCGTCGACCATGGCGAGCGCGGCGAGCAGCTCGGGACGGCTGCCGACCTCGAGGCCGAGGTGGTGGCCGTGGTGGCCGTCGCCGGAGAGCATCTCCTCGACGATGTGCGCCTGCTGGTTGACCTTGATCGGATAGACGCCGCGGTAGGCGCCGTCGTATCCGTAGTCCCCGATCGCCTTTTCGAAGCAGCCGGCGATCTCCGCCACGCGCTGGTGGAGGATGTCGTTGAAGCGGATCAGCAGCGGCAACTCGTAGCCGCGGTCGCGCACGTCGTCGACGAGCGCCTTGAGATCGATCGTGCGCCCCTCCTCGCGGGTGGGGGTCGCCACGATGTTCCCGTCCGCGCCGGCGCCGAAGAAACCGGCCGACCAGAGCGGGAGGTTGTAGAGGTCGAGGCTGTCCTGCACGGACCAGCCCTGCATGATGCTGTGGGGCTCCAAAGCCTCGCCATTGTCGGGCCGGATCGTCCGCGACGCAAAGTCTAATCAGCGCGTGCCGACCCCCACCGTGACGAACTTCGAGGCGCGTTCCTACGAGCTCGATCCTTACGGCCACTTGAACAACGCGGTCTACGTGAACTGGCTCGAGCAGGGGCGGCTCGACTACCTGCGCGCCCGCGGCGAGAGCTACACGTCCATCCCCGACCGGCTCGGCGTCTGGGTCGTCGTCGTCCGCCAGGAACTCGACTACCGCGCGCAGGTCGAGATGGGCGACCGCCTCGCGCTCACGACGCAGATCGAGCACCTCGGCAACAGCTCCTTCCGGTTCGACCAGCGCCTGCGCTTCGAGGACGGCCGCGCGGCGTGCGACGCGAAGGTCACGATGGTCTGCGTGGACGGGGCGGGGAAGAGCGCGCCGATGCCCGCGGAGCTTCGGGGGCTGCTGGAAAAGTAGCCACCCATTTCGAAGGTGCACCCGTTCGCTTTGCGTGTTCCCCCGTAGGAGAGCACCCATGCGCATCATCGTTCTTGTGGTTCTGGCCGGCGTCGTGTCGGCGCGGGAGCCGGTCACCCGCGAGCAGGCCGGTCTCTACGTCCGCCTGCATGCGCTGACGTTCGAGCAGGGCCAGGACGCCATGCCGGGCTTCGTCCGGCGAGGGGGATTCGGTCCGAGCCTTGCAGACGACCATCTTTTCGCGGGGCTCGTGATCGGGCTGTGCCGTCGCTACCCGGCGCGCATCCCCGAGCTGTTGGACGTGAAGGTGCCCAAAGACGCGCGTCCGACGCTCTACGGCGCGGTCGCGATGGGCGGGGGGCTGCCGCACCTGCGGGCGCGTGCGAAGGACGACGAGTTGGCCGCGAAGCTGATCGCCGCCGCGCCCGAGGCGCCGCGCATCGCCGACCTCGACTGGAAGAAGAAGGAGGTGCGGCGCGTGCTGCTCGCCTACACCAGCATCCGCGCCGACCCCGCGGCGTGCCTCAAGCTCGTGCAGTGGCTCGACGCCGCGCGCGACGAGGAGCGCGACGAAGCGGCCCGGCACCTCGCGGCGCTGGCGATCGCGAACGGGGAGGTTTATGAGTTCGTGCGGGAGCTGCGGCCGCTGGCCAAGCCCGCGCTGGCCAAGGACCTGGGCTGGATCGAGCAGCAGGCCAAGGCCGAGCGGTAGTTGGCCCCCGAAAACCAGAAAACCACAAATTTGGCGGGGGGGGGCGCCGGGCCCACGCCGGCCCCCCGGGCCGGGGGGGGGCCTCGGGGGGGG
>JBCDBY010000156.1:0-10353 GCA_039182715.1 Planctomycetota bacterium | reverse complement strand
TGCCGGCGCGACGTGCGCGCCAGCAGCGAGACGACCGAACGCCGGCTGCGCCCCGCGAGCGACGGCTGCCCGCGCGAGAGCTGCACCGCCCCGGCGCGCTCCAGCGCCATCGCGTGCGCCTCGACCGTGCGCCCGACGAGCCGCTCCCAACTTACGCGGTCGAGCACGCGCGACGCGTCGTCGCGCATCTGCTGATACTCCGCTTCATCGGCCGCATCGAGGTAGCGCAGGATGGAGCGGTCGAAGAGCTTGTCCACCTCGTTGGCGGACGCGGACGCGACCGGCAGCACGAGCACCCCGTCGTGCGCCTCTTCCTCGCGCTCCAGCAGGAAGCGGCCGAACCCGGTCAGGTCGGTGGTGACGGTCGGCACGCCGACCGCCAGGCTCTCGACCGGCGTGTAGCCCCACGGCTCGTAGAGCGAGGGGAAGACCGTGACGTCGCTCGCCTGCAGCACTTCGTCGTAGCGGAACGGCAGCACGGTGTCGTGGCCGTCGAGGCGCAGCGGCACGAACATGACGTACGCGCTGTCGTCCGGTCGGTTCGCCAGCCCGTACTCGCGACAGCCCGCGAGAATCGGGTCGTCCTCGGGGTGCGCGAGGTTGTGCGTGCAGACCCCGCACGGCTCGCCGGTCAGCTCGCCGCTCTCCAGTCGCGCCAGCACGTCCGGCCGCGGGCCGGTCTGCGTCGCGGCGATCGCGACGATGAGCAGCATCTTGCGCTTCGGCGTCTCGTCGCTCTCGACCAGCCGGCCGAGCGCCGAGAGCAGCAGCGGCAGGCCCTTGTTGCGGTACTCGTAGCGCGCCGCGGTGAGCGCGATCTTCGCGTTGTCGAGTTCGGTACCGAGGAAACGGCTGGCCCGCTGCAGGATCTCGCGGCGCACCTCTTCGCGGCGCTTCGGATCGATCTGCTCCGGGCCGTGGTAGCCGTTCGGCGTGATCAGATCGGGCGCGCGGCCGAGAATGTGCGTCGCCTCCTCCGCCGCGTGCTCGCTCACGGTGGACAGCACCGCCGCGGTCTCCGCCGCCGCCCGCTCCAGCGAGTGCGCCGCCTCGACCTTCTCCTCCTTCGCGGCCTCGGCGGGGTCGACCTCGTCGAGCACGCGGTCGATGCGCACACCGCCCGACGCGAGCTTGCGGCCGAGCGCGGTGCCGTGCGGCGTGAAGACCGTGCCGATCTCCGGCGTGGTCTGCGCGAGTCGCAGCACGCCCGCGCCCGACTGCCACTGGTGGAAGTGCGCGACGGCGCGCTGCGCCCGCGGCTTCACCGCGAGGCGGTAGTGCAGCTCGATGAGCTTGCCCGCCGCGTGTCCGAAGAGGATGCGCTCGATCGTGTCCCAGTCGGCGTGGATGGAGTCGACGCCGTACTGGTCCCAGAGCTCGCCGAGGATGCCGTTCTTCTGCTCGAGCAGCCGGCCGAAGTCGACCAGCGCCACGCGCGGCTCGCCCTCGATGGCGCAGTGTCCGAAGCGCACCGGCACGTCCTGCTCCGCCGCCACGGTGGCGACCGGTCCCTGCGCGCGGTCCTCGACGAAACCGGCCTGCGCCGCGCGATCGGCCCACAGATCGGGGCCGACGTAGAGCAGGTTGCCGCCATAGCCGCTCATCAGGTGGGGCGCGGCGGTCTCCAGGACCGTGTGCACGCCGCCGACGCGGTGGCAGACCTCCCAGGAGGCCACATAGAGAAATCCGGGACGCTGGTGCTCGCTCACGCGGGCATCCTAGCTGCATTCCGGTCAATCCCACATCAATGCGCGATGCCCCCTGCGGCGGCGCAGCGGGGTGTCCTCCGGCGTCCCGGGGGCCGACTTCCGGCCGTTACGATGCCCGTCAGGTCCGGAGCGTCCGCGCGTGACGCGCCTTGCCGGACAGGGTCGAGTGGGGAAGGAGTGACAGCATGCAAGTCGGCACGCGACGCCTGATCGGCCAGGCCCTCATCGCATTCGCGATGGCGGGTCACGCGGAAGCCGAATCCGACCGCAGGACGACCCCGCCCTGGCTCAAGAAGCTGGCGACGGAGATGGAAACGGCGATGGTCGAGTCGGACGGCGCCCGGTTCCAGCGGTTGCTTGACGGTGCATCCACAAAACTCGAAAGAGGGCGCGCGTACGTTGCCTGGCTTCGACGGCAAGCGCGGACCCTTGGATCGTTGCAGCGGGTCGAGCCACTGGCCTACTGGCCGAGCTCGCGGGTGGCGGTGTTCGACATTCGACTTGGGGCGCGGTCATCCGTGCTGGCGACGGCCGTTCTGCATCCCGACGAGAACGAGAAACTCGTCGAGCTCCGCTTGTCCGCCCCGGCCGCCGCGAGCTTCGTGACAGCCGAGATCTTTCGCCGCGCCATGCTGCGAGGTTCGCATGTCGATGTCAGCACCTGCGTGGCGCGGCACGTCAAGGAGCAGAAGCTCGCGTTCGCCGGAGCCGGCCAAGACCGGGTCCAGCCCATTGCATCGCTCAACAAGCTGATTCTGCTTCGCGGGCTGCAGGCCGCGATCTCGTCCGAGCGGATCTCGCTGACGGAGACGTTGAAGACCGCTTCACCGCCCCAGGCGTCCGGCACGGGCATCATTCGGCACTGGCCGAAAGGGCTCCCGCTGTCGGTGCACTCGCTTGCCGCCTTGGCGATGGGGGAGACGAGTGACAACGCTGCTTCCGATTTGCTGCTTCTCCGGATCGGCCGAGCCAACGTTGAATCGTCGATGAGGGAGGCCCTTCGGCCGGACAAGCCGAATCCTTCGCTCCTGCCGTTCTTGAGCCATGCGGAAGCGTTCTGCCTGATCTGGGGGCCCGACGAGAAGTTCTCGGCCGACTATCTGAAGGCGAGCGAGAGCGAGCGACGCGCCATGCTCAACGAAGACTTGCCGCAGCGCATGCGGGCGTCCGAGCTTCGTCCCTCCATCGAAGCCTCGAGGCGACTGGAGCGACTGGGATGGCCGATGAGCCCGAAGCAGGTCGTGCGGGTGGGGGACGCGATCCTGCGCGGGAGCCAGTGGGACCCGTCCACGCCTGCCCTCGGACTGCTTTCGATCGGCGGGAGCGAGCGGAGATACGCGGACGGTGCGCTGAACTATCTCGGGGTCAAGTCCGGATGGCATCCGGGCGTGCGATCGGTCTATGTCCTCGCGCAGTCGAGAGCGAAGGAGTGGTGGTCGGTGTGCATCGTCCTGCGCGGCGCCGAATCCGCGCTTCAGGCGGCCGCTCTTCACGCGGCGCTCGACCGTGTCGTTCTGCTCGCGGTCTGCGGACGGCTTCGTTGATCGAGAAGGCCTTGCTGCCGTCGGGTGCGGACCGGTGCCGGCTGCCCGCCGATCAATGCAGATAGGCGCCGCCGTTCACGTCGAGGACGATCCCGGTGACGAAGCGGGCGCGCTCCGAGCAGAGGAAGAGGACCGGCCCGGCGACGTCCTCCGGAACCGCTACGCGGCCCAGCGGAATCGGCTCCGGGAGGCCCTCGGCGGGCAGCGCGTCGCGGGTCATGTCGGTGCGCACCCAGCCCGGCGCGACGGCGTTCACGCGAATGCCGCGCGGCCCGAACTCGCTCGCCAGCGACTTGGCCAGCGCGTTCTGCGCCGCCTTGCTCGATGCGTAGGCGGCGTAGCCCGCCTCGCCGCGGTGGCTCGCCCGCGACGTGATGTGCACGATCGCCGCGCCCCGCTCCGCCTGCGTCACGAAGGCGTGGCTCAGCGTCGCGCCGGCGCGGACGTGGAGCTGCCAGGTCTCGGTCCACGCCTCGTCGCCGCGCTCGTCCGGCAGCCAGACGCCGGCATTGTGGACGAAGTGGTGGAGCGGGCCGGGGGGCAGCGCGGGATCGTGCAGCTCGCAGGCGAACGGCTCGCCGACGGTCACGTCTTCCGGGCGGCGGCAGCCGGCGACGACCTGCGCGCCTTCCGCCGCGAACGCGCGCGCGACGGCGAGCCCGATACCCCGCGTGGCGCCGGTGATGAAGACGCGTTGTCCCTCGAATTCCGCGCTCATCGGGGCAGTGTACGATGCGCCGCAGGTGTCCCGCATCGCGCTCGTCATCCTGCTCGCCTTCCTGGAAGGCAAAGAGGCTCCCGTGAAGAAGAACCGCCCGCTCAATCGTCTGGCGAATGAGAAGAGCCCGTACCTGAAGCAGCACGAGACCAACCCGGTCGACTGGTATCCGTGGGGCAAGGAGGCCTTCGCCAAGGCGAAGAAGGAGAACAAGCCGATCTTCCTGTCGATCGGCTACTCGAGCTGCCACTGGTGCCACGTGATGGAGCACGAGTCCTTCGACGACGAGGAGGTCGCGGCCTACCTCAACAAGCACTTCGTCTCGATCAAGCTCGATCGCGAGGAGCGGCCCGACATCGACGCCGTCTACATGAAGGCGCTCACCGAGGTGCTCGGCCGGCAGGGCGGCTGGCCGCTCAGCATCTGGATGACGCCGGAGGGCAAGCCGTTCGTCGGCGGCACGTACTACCCCAAGACGCAGTTCCTCGATCTGCTCGAGCGCATCCACATGGCGTGGGCCGACGACGAGGTGCGCGCCAAGGTGCTCGCGGACGGCGACAACATCGTGAAGCACCTCCAGGAGCGCTACACGCCCGAGGCGGCCGAGGAGTTCTCGCCCCAGCTGCTCGAACTCGCGCGCCATGCCGCCGAGCGGCACTCCGACCGCGTGCACGGCGGCTTCGGCGAGGAGCCCAAGTTCCCCAACCCGAGCGCCGTCGAGCTGATGCTGCGCTACCACCTGCGGCACGACGACAAGGAGGCGCTCGTCGTCGCCGAGCTGGCGCTGACGAAGATGGCGTTGGGCGGGATTCACGACCACGTGGGCGGCGGCTTCCACCGCTACTCGGTTACGCGCGACTGGCTCGTCCCGCACTTCGAGAAGATGCTCTACGACAACGGCCAGCTGCTGGAGCTCTACGCGTGGGCCTACGCCATCACCGGCAAGTCGATCTACCGCGAGACCGCGCTCGACATCGGTCGCTGGGTGCAGCGCGAGATGACCGGTCCCGAGGGCGGGTTCTACTCCGCGCAGGACGCCGACGATCCCGGCGGCCCCGAGCACGAGGGCGGCTTCTACATCTGGTCGCCGGACGAGGTGAAGGCGCTCCTGCCGAAGGAGCAGGCCGAGGCCGTGCTCGCGCGCTTCGACATCACCGAGAAGGGCAACTGGGACCACCGGCCCGGCAAGAGCATCCTGCAGGTGCGCCCGCAGGCGCCCGACGCCGATGTCGGCGCGGCGCTCGACACGATGTACGCGGCGCGGGAGAAGCGGCCCAAGCCGATGACCGACACGAAAGTGCTCGCCGGCTGGAACGGGCTCATGATCACCGGCTTCTGCGCGAGCTGGCAGATGCTGGGTGAGAAGAGCCACCTCGAGTCGGCGGTGCGCGCCGGCGAGTTCGTGCGCGAGCACATGTGGAAGGACGGTCGTCTCAAGCGCCGTTGGGCGGAGGGCGAGGCGGCGCACGACGCCGTGCTCGACGACTACGCGTGGACGGTGCGTGCGTGGCTCGACCTGTACGAGTCGACCTTCGACGAGAGCTGGCTGCGCGACGCGATCGCGCTGCAGGCGAAGGCGGACGAACTCTTCTTCGATGGCGCGGCGGGCGGCTACTTCTATACCGCCAAGGACGGCGAGGCACTCATCGCACGCGGCAAGGACGCGTTCGACCACGCGCGGCCCTCGGGGAACGGTGTGATGGCCCAGAACCTCATGCGGCTCATGCACCTCACCGGCAACCTCGCGTACCGCGAGCGCGCCCAGCGCACGGTCGCCGCGTTCGGCGGCACGGCGGGACGCGCGCTCTTCTACTACGGCGCACTCTTCAATGCGGTCGACTACGCCGCCGACGACACGCGCGAGATCTTCGTCGCGGACGGCGAAGGGTTCGACGCGCTCGTGACCGCCGTATGGCGCAGCCCGCGCCGCAATCGCGTGATCGCCAAGGTGACCCCCGCGCTCACCAAGCTGGCGCCGCCGGCGGAGGGAAAGGTCGCGGTCGACGGCAAGGCGGCCGCCTACGTCTGCCGCAACTTCACCTGCAAGGCGCCTACGACGGACCCGGCGCAGCTTCGCTGACGCCGGACGTCCAGGCGCGGGCCAGGCCCGGCAGCACCTCGCGCACGCCCTCGACCACGAACTGCACGGCGATGATCGCGAGAATCATGCCCCAGATGCGCGGAAGCACCATCGAGAGGCCCGGCCCCTTCTTTTCCACCTGGAAGCCGAGCCGCAGCATGTTGAGGAACGCGATGGCGAGCACGATGGCCAGCGAGAGCAGCAGTGTGATCTGCGCCTGGTAGTCCGTGCCGGCGGGGGAGAGCGTGATCATGAGCATGATCGACGCAGGGCTGGCGAGCAGCGGCATGGCCAGCGGGTAGTAGGCCATGTTGGTCAGGCGGCGCGGGTCCGCCTCGACGTTCTCCAGGTTGAAGAACTCCTTCTCGCGCCCGCGGACCAGGTTGAACGCGAACGCGAACATGATGATGCCGCCCGCGATGCGAAGCGACCAACCGGTGATGTTCAACTTCTGGAAAAGAAACGTCCCGGTCAGCCCGAAGATCGTCAGGATGATGAAGGCGCCCACGCACGCGCGCAGCGCGATGCCGAAGCGGTGCGACCGGTCGATGCCCTCGGTCAGGCCCATGAAGACGGAGGAGGCGCCGGACGGGTTGACCACGATGTAGAGCGACAGAACCGACTGCACGAGAAGGAGCAGGTAGTTCCAGCCGCTTTCGAAGGCTTCGGCGATCGTCGCGATCATCGGGGTCGAAGACTATCAGGAGGGTCCGTCCCTGATTGCGGTGTACGCGCCCGCGGCGCGCACGTATCTTCAGACAGAGGAGGACCCTTATGCCCAGGGACCGAAACGAGATCTCGCGCCGCGACGTGCTCCGCGGAGCGGGAGCCGCCGCCATCTTCGGCGCTGTTGCGCCTTCCCTGTCCGCGAAGGAGCCGAAGGCCATCGAGGGCCTGACCATGCGCGGCCCCGGCGCGACCCCGATCCGACTGCTCATCAACGGGCAGAAGCATCAGGTCGAGCTGGAGCCGCGCGTGACGCTGCTCGACGCGCTGCGCGACCACGTCGGCATGACCGGCGCCAAGCGCATCTGCGATCGCGGCGCGTGCGGCGGCTGCACGGTGATGGTGGACGGCAAGACGGTGAACAGCTGTCTCATGCTCGCCGTCGACGCCGAGGGCCGCGAGATCCGCACGATCGAGGGGCTCGCCAACGGCGACCAGCTGCACCCGATTCAGGACGCGTTCGTCAAGCACGACGCCCTGCAGTGCGGCTTCTGCACGCCCGGCATGGTCATGAGCTGCACCGCGCTCGTGGAGTCCAATCCGAACCCGAGCCTCGACGACATGAAGGCGGCGGTCGCCGGCAACCTCTGCCGCTGCGGCACCTACCCGCACGTCTTCGACGCCTGCCGGACCGCCTCGAAGGAGATGAAGAAATGAGTCCCGACAAGTTCCGCGTCGGGTTCGGCAAGCAGACCCGCGAAGTCGAGAACAAGTTTCCGCCCGAGGCGCCCCCGGTCTGGGGCGCCGACAAGCAGACCGACGTCGTCGGCAAGGACCACGTGCGGCCCGACGCGGTGGACAAGGCGACCGGCCGCGCGCTCTATTCCCAGGACCGCCGCTTCGAGGGCATGCTCTACGCGAAGATGCTGCGCTGCCCGCACGCCAACGCGCGTGTGAAGAAGCTCGACCTGACGAAGGCGAAGGCGCTTCCGGGCGTGCTCTACACCGAGGGGCAGGCGGGCAAGCGCATCACCTATGCCGGCGCCACGGTGGCCGGCGTCGCCGCGACGAGCGAGCAGATCCTCGAGGACGCGCTGCGCCTCATCGAGGTCGAGTACGAGACGATGCCGGTCGTGGCGACGGTCGAGGACGCGCAGATGGACGGCGCGCCGTCGGTCGGGCGTCGCGGATCGAATGTCAACCAGTCCTTCCAGCGCGGCAACGCGAACCGCGTCAAGCAGCTGCACGCGCGCGCGGCGAAGGTCATCTCCGCCGAGTACCGCACGCAGGTCCAGACGCACTCGTGCCTCGAGACGCACGGCTCGGTCACCGTCTTCAAGGACGGCAAGGTGACCTGCTACGCGAGCACGCAGGCGACCTTCGCCTGGCGGCAAGGCATGGCGCGTGCGCTTGGGCTCAGCGCCGACGACGTGACCGTCATCACCGAGCACATGGGCGGCGGCTTCGGTTCGAAGTTCGGCGCCGACGAATGGGACCTCTTCGGCGCCCGCGCCGCGCGCGAGACGGGGCGGCCGGTGCGCTCGATTCTCGACCGCCGCGAGGAGCACATGGTCGGCGGCAACCGGCCCGACTCCATCCAGCGCTGCACCTTCTCCGCGTCCGGGGATGGGCAGCTGCTCGGCGCGACGGTCGAGAGCTTCGGCACGCCGGGGAACGGGGCGCGCGGAGCCGGCGTGTTCAATCCCGGTATCTACCGCTTCCAGGCCACGCGCCAGGTGGGCCATGACGTGCGCACGCACGCCGGCCGCGCCCGCGCCTTCCGCGCGCCGCGCCACCCGCAGGGCATCTTCGCCCTCGAGGGCATGATGGACGAGCTGGCCGACGCGCTCGGCATGGACCCGCTCGCTCTGCGCAGGAAGAACGATCCCAACCCCGTGCGCCAGGCGCAGTACGACGTCGGAGCCAAGGAGATCGGCTGGGACCGCCGGAAGCCGGGCGGCCTCGGCGACGGCCCCCTGAAGCGCGGCATCGGGATCGCCTCGTCGCGCTGGGGACACAACGGCCGGCCGGGCACGGTGGTGCGTTGCCGCATCGGACGGGACGGGACCGTCACGGTTTTCAACGGCGCGCAGGACATCGGCACCGGCACGCGCAGCGTGTTCGCGGTCCTGACGGCCGAGGAGCTGGGGCTCGATCCGTCGCAGGTTCGCGTGCAGCTCGGCAACACCAACGACCCGCCGGGCCCGGCAAGCGGCGGCTCGGTCACGACGCCGTCGATCACGCCGCCGACGCGGCAAGCCGCCTGCGAGGCGAAGCGCGAACTGCTCGAGGCGGTCGCGAACCAGTTCGGCGGTGACGCCTCGAAGATGGACCTCAAGGACGGCCAGGTGATCGGCGGGCCGAAGAAGCTCACCTTCGCGCAGGCGTGCAAGGCGATCGCCGGCGGCGTCGTCGAGGGCACGGGCCGCGGTCGCGGCAACCTCTTCGATCGGAGCAGCGGCTTCACCCGCGAGGTCGCCGGCGTGCAGTTCGCCGAAGTCGAGGTCGACACCGAGACCGGCATCGTCAAGGTGCTCAAGGTGGTCGGGGTCCACGACTGCGGCCGCGTGGTGAATACGCTCACGACGCGCAGCCAGATCAACGGCGGCATCATCCAGGGCATCAGCTACGCGCTCTTCGAGAACCGCGTGCTCGACCGTCGCAGCGGCGACATGCTGAATGCCAACTTTCTCGACTACAAGATCCTCGGCGCCGTCGACATGCCGGAGATCGTGGCGATTCCGTTCAGCGTGGCGCAGGGCGTCACGCCCTCGGGCGTCTCGAGCCTCGGCGAGCCGGCTACCGTCGCGACGGCGGCGGCGATCGCCAACGCGGTCTCGAACGCGATTGGCGCGCGCGTGCGCAAGCTTCCCATGACGCCGGACGTGATCCTGTCCGCCCTGGAGACGATCTGATGAAGCAGTTTGCCTACCTCGACGCGCAGAACTTCGATGCGGCGGCCAAGGCCGCGGTCGCGGAGAGCGTGCACGTGAAGGGCGCCGGGACCGACCTGGTCGACCTGCTCAAGAGCTACATCGTCGAGCCCGACGCGGTCGTCAACCTGTTGCCCATTCGCGAGAAGGAGCAGGAGGGACAGATCAGCGCGCTTTCCACGCTCGAGGACGTCGCCACCGACGAGTGGGTGAAGCTCGAGTTTCCCGCGCTGCACACCGCCGCGCACGAGGCGGCGACGCCGCAGGTGCGGCACGTCGGCACGGTCGGCGGCAACCTCGCGCAGAACACGCGCTGCTGGTACTACCGCACGCCGGGCCATGAGTGCCGCAAGAAGGGCGACGAGGGCTGCGCCGCGGAGTCGCCGCTGGCGCAGAACAAGTACCACGGCATCTTCGCGTCGGGCGGTTGCGCGGCCGCGCACACCAGCAACCTCGCGCCGGCGCTCATCGCGCTCAAGGCGCAGGTCGAGTGCGTGCACCCCGACGGCAACCGCACGATGGACGCCGAGCTGCTCTACGACGGCGAGGCCGAGACCAACCACGGCATCATCGATTATCTGGTGGTGACGAGCGTTGACTGGCTCGACAGTCTCGACGCCGGGGTGCGCGACCAGTTCCTGACGATCCTGGCCGAAGTGACCGAAACGCGGAACGCGGAATCGACCAAGGTCAACGAGGAAGC
>JBCDBY010000155.1:0-10375 GCA_039182715.1 Planctomycetota bacterium | reverse complement strand
GCAAGCCGCGCCCCGCCATGGCGCGTCTCGTCGGTCGGACGAGCACGGAGTTCGACGCGTACGCGGTGATCTGGGCGTTCTTCCGGGAGTGCCCTCCGCGCAGCTAGTGTCCTGAGTTGGAAGTTCGCTTACAAAAGCGGGCGATGCTCACGAGGATCTGATCGGCGGTCTTGGACCAGATAAAGGGCTTCGGGTTCTCGTTGTTCGCGTCGAGGTAGTCGTGGATCGCGGTTTCGAGTGCACGGGTGCTGCGATGCACGCCGCGCCGGAGCTGCTTTTCAGTGAGCGCAGCAAACCAACGCTCGACGAGGTTGATCCAGGAGGAGTAGGTCGGCGTGAAATGGACGTGGAAGCGCGGATGCTGGGCGAGCCATCGACGAATCGCGGGCGTCTTGTGCGTACTGTAGTTGTCGAGGATCAAGTGCACGTCGAGCTCATCCGGGACGGCCTCATCGATCCGGTTGAGAAACTTCCGAAACTCCGTCGCACGATGCTTGCGGTAGCACTTGCCGATGATCCGCCCCGTCGCGACGTCGAGCGCGGCAAACAACGTGGTCGTTCCGTGGCGCACGTAGTCATGCGTTCGGCGCTCCGGCTGGCCCGGCCGCATCGGTAACAGGGGCTGCGTCCGGTCGAGCGCTTGGATCTGCGACTTCTCATCCACGCAAAGGACCATGGCCCGGTCCGGCGGATCGAGATACAGCCCCACGATGTCCCGCACCTTGTCCACGAAGAGCGGATCGTTGGAGAGCTTGAAAGTCTCGGTCCGGTGCGGCTGCAGCGAAAAGGCACGCCAGATCCGGCTGATCGCGCTTTGGCTCAGGCCCACCTCTTCCGCCATCGAGCGCGTACTCCAGTGCGTCGCGTCGCGGGGCTTGGACTCCAGCGTCAACGTGATCACGCGCTCCACGTCGGCGTCCGTGATCTTGCGCGGAGCGCCCGGGCGCGGCTCGTCCAGCAGTCCGTCCATCCCGCGATCCAAAAAGCGGCGACGCCACTTGCCCACCGTCAAACGCGACACGTCCAGCGCGTCCGCGACTTCGAGATTGGAAAGGCCCTGCGCGCAACGCAGGATGATGCGCGCGCGCAACGCGAGCGCCTGCGCCGTCTTGCGGCGGCGCGTCCACCCGACCAGCACCTCGCGCTGCTCATCGGTCAGCGTCAGCGGCGCAAGAACACGTCCTCGTCCCATCGAGACCTCCTTGTACAAAACAAGGACGTCCGACGGGACTTTCAGGTTCCCGGATTTATGACTCGGGACACTAGGGGCCAGGAGCTAGGGGCCTTGTTTGCTGCCCTGGCCCCTGGCCCCTGGCTCCTGGCTCCTGGCTCCTAGCCCTACTCCCGCACGACCGCCCTGACTTCGACCAGCAGCACCGGCACCTCCGGGTGATCCGTCTCGATGCGCAGCCGGTCCTGGTAGGTACCGGGGCGAGCGCCCGCGGGAATGCCGACGTAGATGCGGGCGGGGACGCCGGAGGCCTGGACGACCCGCGCGGTGAAGTAGCCCTTCTCGGCGAGCGCGCGTTGGACCTTCGGGGCGGCGCCGGTCGATGCGACGAGCTGGATCTCGCGCTCGTAGGTCTTCGAGAGCTGCTGACGACGGACCGAACGGAAAAGCACCCGCGAGGGCTGCGCGAAGAGCGGGGGCAGGATGCGCAGCCGGAACGGCCAACGCTGCAGGGCGCCGTCGCTCAGCGTGATGCGAATCTCGCCTTCGACGAACTTCACGCTCTGCGGCGCGTCGGCACGAATGCGGAAGGGCACGCGGACGCGACTCGCCGGCTCCTGGGGAAGCTCTTCGGCCAGCTCGAAGTAGGGATCGAGCCCCTCCACCTTCGCGACGGTAAAGGGCTTGGTATCGGGCCCACCCAGCACCTCGACCGGATAGAGCTGCCGCCGCCCGGAGTAGGCGGCCGCCGACGGGAAGCGCGCCGGCACGAGCTGGTACTTGCGCCGGTACTCGCCGCGCACGGTCACGGCGGTGACCTTCGTGTTGGCCGCGTCCGACTCGATCTCGATGACCGCGCGGAACTCCTTGCCCGGCTTGTCGGGAATGCGCGCCAGCCCTTTGACCGTCAGGGATCCCTCCGCGACGATCGACTCGTTTCCGTTGATCGAGGTCACCTGCACCGGTGCGTCGTCGCGCACGCGCAGCCGCTTGAGATGCACCGTCTCGTCGCCTCCGTTCTCCAGCGTGAAGGAGAACGGTCGCGTCTCGCCCGGACGCACCGGGCCGAGGTTCACCGTCGTCGGGCGCGCGAACAGATAGCGGCCCGGGAGAGCGCGCGGCGTCTTCGTGCCGCGGACCGTGTAGACGCGCGACCAGCCCGGCAGCTCCTTGCAGGTGAATTCGATCGAGGTGTTGAAGGCACCCTCCACCGCCGGCAGATCGAGGGAGAACATGAAGGGCCTTCTCTCGCCCGGCAGCACGCTGGTGTTCTTCTCGATCGTGACCTTCTGCCCCGCCGTCGAGTCCTCTCCGATCTTCGCCTCGAAGTTGAGCGGCGTGCCGTGCTTCGACTCGATGACCAGCTTGTAGATGATGCGCGGGTTGCGCGTGCTCAGGTCGAGATCGGGCAGGGTCCGCTCGGTGTCGGCAAGTTCCGCCAGCAGTATCGTGACAGGCTGGGACTCGCAGGCGCAGGCGGGAAGGAGCAGGAGGGCGAGGAGGGCAAAGGGACGCACCCCCGGATTCTAAGGGGAAGGCCGGGGGCTGGCGCGAGCTTGGGGCCTACGACCCCTTGACGACGACCATCGTGAGGTCGTCCTCGAACACCTCGCGCTTCGTGAACTCGGTCACGGCGCGGACCATCTGCTGGATGATCTCCTCGGCGGGCCGCTCCTGGAGGCCGGCGAGCAGCGTTTTTACGCGCTCCATGCCGAACAGCTCCTTCTCGCTGTTCATCGCCTCCGGCAGGCCATCGGTGTAGAGGAAGAGCAGGTCGCCGCTCGACAGCGCCGGGGTCTCGCCGATGGTGTAGTTCGCACCCTCGATCAGTCCGAGGGCGGGGCCCGTCTTTCCGAGCTCCTCGAAGCTCGCGGTCTCCTTGCGGAAGAGTACGACCGGGTTGTGGCCGGCCGACGCGTAGCGACACGCGCCGGTGCGGGTGTCGAGCTCGCCGAAGAAGAGCGACATGAACGAGCCCGGCGGCATGTCGCGCTCGAGCAGCAGGTTGGTCTCGGAGAGCACCTGCGCCGGATCCGCCGCCTTGTGCGTGAAGGCGCGCAGGAGCGCGCGCGCGGTCGTCATGAAAAGGGCCGCCCCGATGCCGTGACCGGAGACGTCGCCGATGACCACGCCGAGCCGGCGGTCCGGCATGGGGATGTAGTCGAAGTAGTCGCCGCCGGTCTCTTCGCACGGCCGGTTGAACCCGGCCACCTCGACGCGCGGACGCTCGATCGTCGTGCGCGGCAGCATGCCCTGCTGGATGTCCTTGGCGACATGCAGCTCCTGCTTCATGCGCTCCTGTTCCAGGTAGGCCTGCACGAGCCGCGCGTTGCGGATGGCGAGGCCGCACTGGTTGCCGAGCGCCTTGAAGAGTTCGAGATCGCCGGGCGTGAACCCCTTGGCCGACGCCTTGGAGTCGATGTAGAGCACGCCGAGCGTCTCCTCGGCGGTGCGCAGCGGCGCGCACATGACGCTGACCAGCCGCAGATCGAGAATCGACTGGCCCAGCGCGATGTCGCCGCCGCCCGCCGCGTCCATGAGCGTTTCCGCCTCGCCCGACTCGAACACCTTGTCGGGAATCGAACGCGAGAACTTCACGTTGGTCGGCAGCGGGTTGCCCAGCTTGTCGCGCGCGACGCGGACGGCCAGCTTGCCGGTCTCGTCGTCGGGCAGCAGCACGATGCCGCGCTCGGCGCTCGCGATGTGGATCGACTTGTCGACGATGGACCGCAACAGCGAGTCGAGATCGGCATCGCCCGAGACGGCCGCGATGGTGTCGAGCAGGATGCCGACATTGCGCCCGTCCTTGTCCTTGTCGCCGGTGAGAAAGCCGGTCTGTGCGTTGGCCCAATCGGGTGTGGTCAAGGCTCTCTCGTTTTTCGGATGACGGTGCAGGTCCCGTGTTCCTTGCTCCACTGCACGTCGAGCACGTCGACGAAGCGCTGGATCAGGTAGAGACCGCGACCGCGCGGCTGTTCGAGGTCGGGCATTTGCTGGGCACGATCGAGGGCGGCTTCGGCGAATCCGGCACCGCCGCGCCCCGGGTCCTTCACCTCGAAATGGAACTCGAGGCGCGTGACCCGCAGCAGGACGGCGATTTCGTCCTCGGGCCCGCCCGACCCGTGCTCGATGGAGTTGTTGAGGATCTCGGTCGCGACGAGCTGGATCTCCTGCACTTCTTCCTCGCCGTACTCCGAGAGCTTGCACAACGCCTGGATGAAGTGACGTACCGGTCGTACGTACTGCATGTTGGCGGAGAACGAGAGGGCCACGACCCCCTCTTCGTCAGGCGCGAGCTTCGTGCTCATCGGACGGGCGAATCCTATCGGGGGCCGCCTCATCCGACAACCCCCACTTTGCCCGCTCCGGGGCTCTATTCAGGCACGCGAAAACCCTGCGCCAGGAGTCGTCGGCGGCAGCGCGCGGCCGCCCGCGCGTAGCCGGCGGCGCGGCGCGGGTCCGTGCGCAAAAAGCCGCGCGCAAGGGCGGCCAGCAGCCGCCACGGCTCGCCGCCCACATCGCCGCGCTGTGCGTAAATTCGCGCAATCCGGTGCGCGCGTTCGGAGGCGTCGGTGCGACGCCCGGCGCGCGCGGCGAGTTCGAGCAGGACCCGCTCCGCCGCCGCCGACTCGAGCAGGAAGCCACTTTCGCGGGCGAAGGCGACGGCGGTGTCCGCGTCGCGACGGGCCGCGTGCAGGTCGCCGCCGCGCAGCGCCACCTCGGCGGCAATGCGATAGGCGACGATCCGCGCGCCATGACCCGCGAGACGCGCGGCGAACTTGCGCGCGCGCTGGGCGAGACCGCGGGCACGCGCCAGGTCGCCCCGCGCCAGCGCCATGCGCGCACGGACGGCGCGACTGAGCACACGCTGCGCGCGCCGTGCCGCGCCGCGCGGCAGGCCACGGTCGGCGCGCGCCAGCGCGAGGCGCGCGGGCCGGTCGGCGCCCGATTCGACGAGCGCCACGGCAAGCTCCCACAGCGCGCTCGCCTGCTGGGGATGCTGCAGCTGACCGTAGATCTCGGAGGCCGCCGCGAGGTCGCGGACCGCGGGCGCCGTCTTGGCGCGCATGCGCAGCAGGCGGCCCGCCTGCTGCAGCGCCTCCGCCTCGCCCTCGGGCCGGCCGATCTCGCGATAGACGCGCAGCGACCGCCGGAAGTTCTGCAGCGCGAGATCGGTGCGGCCCCGGTCGCGGTGCACGGCGCCGAGCAGCAGCAGCGAATCGGCGAGCCCGGCGCGGTCCCCCATCACCGCGGCGAGATCGATCGCCTCGCGCAGGTGACCGAGCGCCGGCTCGACGTAGCCGTTTTCGAGATCGACGCGCGCGAGGCCCTGCAGCGCCATGGCGTGGCGGCGTCGATCCCCGAGTTCGCGCGCCCGCGACTCCGCGTCGTGGAACGACGTGCGCGCCTCCCCCAGCCGGTTCAGCCGCAGCGCGACGTACCCTTCGAGAATGCGCGCCTGGATCGCGGCGCCCTCGTTGCCGCGCTCCTCGGCGAGGCGACGCGCATCGGCGGCCGCCCGCGTCGCACCGGCCAGCTCTCCGCGTTCGAGCGCCAGCGCGCCGAGCGAACAGTAGAGGAAGGCGACCGCACGGTAGTCGCCGACATCGAGCAGCATGGCGCGCGAGGTCTCGTAGGCGAGCGCCGCCTCCTCGTACGCGCCCTGTGCCTGGTAGATGCGACCGAGGCGCCGATAGGCGCGCGCGGCGTCGCGTCGGCGGAAGTCGCCGAGGTCGGCGGCGCGGCGAAGGAACGAAAGCAGCGCGGCGCGCCCCTGCTCGTACGCGCCGCTGTCCTCGCACGCGATGCCGTAGAGGAACTCGAATCGGGCGCGCAGCTTCTCGTCGACCGCGTCGAGTTCCAGCACCTCGTTGGATCGTTCCAGGATCTCGCGCGCCCGCGCGGAAAGAGCGAGGCCGACGAGCCGCTGGCAACCGATCAGCGTGAAAGGGAGCGACTCGACGGGCCGACCGGCGCGCTGCAGATGGTGCGCGATGGAGAGCGCGCGGCGGGCGCGCCGGTCCTCCTCCGCGTAGACCTCGATCATCGCGTCCGCGATGCGACCGTGCGCCGTCGCCACATCGTCGGCGGAGCGTTCCTCGAGCATGCGCTCGGCGACCGTCGGCACGACCGAGGACCAGAAGCGATAGCGCTCGAGGGACTCGTCGGAGGGGCGGACGAGACCGCGCCGCTCCCAGTCCGCCAGGGCCCCCTCGAACGCCTCGTCGTCGCCCACCGCGGTCCGCAGGACGTCGGGGTCGAACTCCTCGCCGAGCAGCGCGGCGAGCGCGAACGTGGCGAACGGCCCGGCGCCGAGCGACTCGATTCGCTGGCGCACGGCGGAGGCGAGTTCGTGAGGGACGAGGGCGCGCAGGCTTTCGGGGGAGAATCCGGGCTGCACGCGCCACTCGCCGTCGATCTGCGCGACGCCGCCGGACTCCTCGCCGCGCAGCATGCGCAGGATCTCCGCGAGATGGAAGGCGTTGCCCTGCGTGGCATCCGAGAGCGTCGGCACCAGCCACGGGGCGTCCTCGTCCAGCGTGTGCCCCTCGAAGACCGCCGCCACGAGAAGCGCGACGTCTTCTTCCGTCAGCGGATCGAGCTCGACGATCGAGATGTCGGTGTCGCGGCGCTCCCAGAGCAGAACCAGCTCGTGCAGCGCGTCGAGGCGGCGCTCCTGCTCCGTGGACACCGTCGCGACGACGAGCACCGGCAGGTTCGCTTCCTGCGCGCGGGCCGCCATCTCGAAACAGATGCGCGCGACCGCCTCGTCGGCGCGATGCAGGTCGTCGAGCAGCAGCACCAGCGGGCCGGCGCGCGTCGCCTCGGCGAGCAGCGTGTGCCAGTGCTGCACCACCGGCAGGTCGTTGTCGCGCGGCATGCCGCCCAGCAGGATCTCGGCGAAGTAGCGCGCGGTGCCGGGGTGCGAACCGAGGACCGCATTGACCGCGGCGCGCACGCTGCGCGAGGCGCCGCGCGAGATGGAGAGCAGCTCGCGCGCCGTGTCGTTGAGCAGCCGCAGCGGCCGTTCGCTCTCGCCTTCGGCGCGACTCAGCACGCTGCGGATGTTCGCGGCGGCGGTGCGGCGCGCCACCTCGTGCAGCATGCGCGATCGGCCCGATCCGCTTTCGCCCTGGATGAGCACGAGGCCGCCCCGGCCGGCAGGGAGCTCGCCGATGCGCTGGTCGAGCACCTCCAACTCCGCCTCGCGTCCGACCAGCGGCAGATGGAAGGCGAACTCGATGTCGATCGGGGAAGCGGGAATGGCGTGCGTCGTCTCCGCTTCGGGCCCGATGACGCGCAGCGTCGAAGCCGGCAGCGCGAACGAGCCCTCCGACGCGGCGACGGCCCGCAGACGCAGCACCGTATCGATGCGGCCGCCGACGTCGATGCGGAGGACTTCACAGCGATGCGGGGTGAGGATTTCGACGCCCGCGAGGGGTGGCGCCTGCCAGCGCAGCTCGACCGGCCCGGGGCCCACGTCGCCGCGGACCGCGAGCTCGAGCGCGAACGGTTCGCCGGCGCGCGGGCGACGGGGGCGCAGGCCCGGCCCATCGACGACGAGCGTCGTCAGGCCGGCCGGCCGCTCGACGCGCGCGGGGTCGACGTGCCAGTCATGCGTGCGGACGCGCGCGATGTCGGCGAGCTGCGCAAGCACCTCCGGGAAGTCGCGCGGGCGCTCCTCGCGATCCTTGGCGACGCAACGCGCCACGAGCGCGCGCAGCTCGTCGGGCACGTCGCACAGCGGCGCGGGCACCTGGTTGAGCACGGCCCGAATCTGCTCCGGGACCGTGCGCGCCAGCAGCGGGTTCTCGCCGGCGAGCATCTCGTGCAGCACCAGGCCGAAGGCGTAGACGTCGGCGCGGCGGTCCACGCCGTCCGGCCCGTGCAGCTGCTCGGGCGCCATGTAGGCGAGCGTGCCGGCGACCGATGCCTGCGCCCCGCTGGCGCGCACGCTTTCGCGGAAGACGCGCGCGAGTCCGAAGTCGGAGACACGGAGGTGGTCGTCGGGCGTGACCAGCAGGTTGGACGGCTTGAGGTCGCGGTGCACCACGCCGACGCCGCCCGGCACGGCGCGCGTGTGCGCGTAGGCCATGCCGTCGGCGCACTGCATCGCGAGATCGAGTGCGCGTTCGATCGGCAGCCGACCGCCCTCGAGCAGGCGGGCGAGGTCCCGTCCCTCGACGTACTCGAGCACGAGGTAGGGAATCGACTTGTCCTCGATCCGCCAGAGCGCCTGGACGAGGTGCTCGTGCGCGTCCAGCGCGATCCACGTGTCTGCCTCGCGCTCGAACGCGGCGCGCACCTCCTCGTCCTCGTGCAGCGAGGGATGGATCGTCTTGACGGCGTAGGGACGTCCGGTCTGCCGGTCCGTGACCGCCCACAAAATCCCCATCCCGCCGCGGTAGACCGCGTCGATCGTGAAGCGGGTGAGCAGTTCATCGCCCACCCCGAGAGCGAGCAGGTCATCGGCCACGGTGTATGCTCGTGCGCTTCGGTGGAGTTCGTCGCGGAGCATAACGCTGGGGTATGACCCGGTCCAAGAACGGGGTAGTCCTCGGGCTCAACGCCTACAGCCACGACGCCGGGGCGGTGCTGTTCGTCGACGGACGGCTCGTCTTCGCGGCCGAGGAGGAGCGCTACGACCGGCGCAAGCACAGCGCGGCGTTTCCACGCGGGGCGATTCATGCCGCATTGCGGTTCGCCGGGCTGGCGGCCCACGACGTCGACCGGGTGGTCTTCTGCTGGCGGCGCGACATGGCGGCGGGGCGCAAGCTCGGCTACGTGCTGCGCGGGCTGCCGCGCACCTGGCCCTTCCTCGTCGAACGACCCGAGGGGCTGCCCGGCCGCGTGGGCTACCTGCAGGCGGTGCGTTCGCTGCCGCGCGATCTCCGCGCGACGGGCATCACGGCTCCGATCGCCTACGTCCCCCACCATCGCGCCCACGCGGCGCAGGCGTACCGCTTCGGGGCGCACGACGCGGCGGACATCCTGGTGGCCGACGGCATGGGCGAATGGGATACGACGACCGCGTGGGACGGCGCGGCGGGCGCGCTGACGCAACGCATGGCACGGGTCTATCCGGACAGCCTCGGCAAGTTCTACAGCGCGGTCACGCAGTGGCTCGGGTTTCGTCCGGAGAGCGGCGAGGGCAAGACGATGGGCCTCGCGCCGTACGGGACCGATCGGCTCGTGGAGGCGATGCGCGCGCTGCCGCCGCTCGACTTCACGCGCGGGCGGACGCGCATGGCGGGGCCGGCGTTCGAAGCCGCGTTCGGTCCGCCGCGCGGCCGGGACGAGCCGATCGAGCAGAGGCACAAGGACGTGGCGCGTGCGGCGCAGCGGTTCCTGGAGGAGTCGATCCTGGCGCTGCTGCCGCCCCCCCGCACCCCCCACCTCGCGCTGGCGGGCGGGATCTTTCTCAACTGCGTGTTGAATGGCCGGCTGGTGCGGGAGGCGGGGTACGAATCGCTGTTCGTGTTCCCGGCCGCGGGGGACGCGGGGGCGGCCGCGGGCGCGGTGGCCGAGTGGCTCGAGCTCCCGCCCACGCCACTGCCGCACGCGTACTGGGGCGAGGAGCCGGGCGAGGCGGCGTTCGGGGAGCGGGTCGACGATCCGGTGGCGGTGGCGGCCGATGCGCTTGCGGGCGGCGCCATCGTCGGCTGGTGCGCCGGGCGGATGGAGTTCGGGCCGCGGGCGTTGGGCGCACGCTCGATCCTGGCGGACGCGCGGTTGCCGGACATCCGCGACCGAATCAACCGCACCGTGAAGTTCCGCGAGGACTTTCGTCCGTTCGCACCCGCGGTGCTGCGCGAGGAGGCGGACACCTGGTTCGAGGGCGTCGTCGACTCGCCCCATATGCTGCTGACGTTTCCCGTGCGAGCGGAGCGGCGGGCGGCGGTGCCGGGCATCGTGCACGTGGACGGGAGCGCCCGCGTCCAGACGGTCGGGCGCGACGACGGGCACGCGGCCTTCCGGGCGCTGCTCGAGGCGTTCCATGCGCGCACCGGCGTGCCGCTGCTGCTGAACACCTCGTTCAACGTGCGGGGCGAGCCGATCGTGCGGACGGCGGACGAGGCGCGAGCCGTTTTCGAACGCAGCGCGCTGGATCTTCTGGTCGTCGGCGACCGCGTGCTCCGGAAACCGGCGTGACGATGCGGCACAATACGGGTCCATGACCGCCGACCAATGGATCACGCTACT
>JBCDBY010000154.1:0-10455 GCA_039182715.1 Planctomycetota bacterium | reverse complement strand
CTTCGTCGGCTTGCCGAGACCGGCGCGCTCCGTGCCGGTGAGCGACTTCAGGAACGCAACCAGGTCGGCGCGCTCCTTCTTGGTGAGCTCGAACGCGTGGATCTTGCGATCGAGGCCGCCGTTGTTCGTCCCGCCCTTGACGTAGTAGTCGACGACCTCCTCGAGCGTTTCGAACTCGCCGTCGTGCATGTAGGGCGCGCGGACCGCGACGTCCCGCAGCGTCGGCACCTTGAAGCGGCCGATGTCGACCGACGCGAAGGTCTGCGCGCCGAGGCCGGCGTCGAGCTCCCAACCCTTCTCGTACGACACCTTGGCGCGCTGGAAGGAGACGCCGGTGTTGCGGAAGGCGTAGTCGGTGAAGGTCGGCTTCTCGCCGTTGATCGAACGCGAGTCGTGGCACTTCGCGCAGGCCGCCTTGCCCTCGAAGAGTCGCAGGCCGCGGCGCTCCGACGCGGTCAACGCCTCGGGCTTGCCGGCGAGATACTGGTCGTGACGGTTGGGCGTCGACTGGATGGAGAGCATGTAGGCCTTCATCGACTCGACGATGCGCTCGGTGGTCGGCTCCTTCGAGCCGTACGCGGCGCGGAACGCCTCGTCATAGCGACCGTCGCTTTCGAGTCGGCGCACGAGCGGCTGCGGCAACGGACGCGGCGTGCCGGACGAAGGCACGTCGGGGCCGTAGTACGGCGGCGTCAGCTCACGCAACTTCTTCTGGTACTGCTCCTCGCTCGGTCGATCGCCGCGCGTCTGCGACACCTGGAAGTGACGCTGTACGAGCGCGCGGGTCTGCGCCATCACCTCCGGCACCGGCGCCAGGCGCGCCACGAGCAGCTCGTGGAGGTAGTCGAACTCGCCGTCCCAGTGGAACCCGGTCCCATCCTTGAGATCGATGAGCGTCTGCGAATGGCGGAGCGTCTTGCCGTTCTCGTCCTCACTCACCTTGCGCGGATCGGAGAAGCCGTGCTCGGGCTCGTGACACGACGCGCAGGAGAACTGGCCCGCGCGACTGACCGTGTGGTCCATGAAGAGCCGCCGACCGAGTTCGACCACCGCCTCGCGGCTGCCGTAACTTTTCGCCTCCGCCACCGGCGGCTGCAGGAGCGCGGCGATCCCGACCGCCAGCGCGATCCCCGTGCCGAAGACCATGATCGTTGCGAGCAAGTTTCCCGAGCGCATGTGACCCTCCGAGTCGGTTTCCAACCACCCCTATCAACGTAACCGCTTTCGATGTTGCCGCGCGCCCCGTACAAAAAAGCGGACATGCGTCACGTCGTGCTCGTCCATCCCGAGATCCCGTGGAACACCGGCAATGCCGGCCGCAGCTGCCTCGCATTCGACGCGCGCCTGCATCTGGTCGAGCCGCTGGGATTCTCGCTCGAGGAAAAGAAAGTACGCCGTGCAGGCGTGGATTACTGGGCGCACGTCGACCCGATCGTCCATCGCGACTGGGAGTCGTTCGCGCTACGACTGCCGGAGCTCGGCACGCCGGTGCTCTTGACCGCCGAAGCCGAACGGACGTTCGAGCCGGGCATGGGCAACGTCTTCATCTTCGGCTGCGAGAGCGTTGGGCTGCCGAAGGAGATCCGGGACGCGTACCGGGGACACACGGCGCGGATTCCCATGCGGGACGATCGCGTGCGCTCGTTGAACCTGTCGACCGCCGTGGGAATCGTCCTCTATGCGGCGGCTGGGTCGGACGTTTGACGTTGTCCGTTCGACGTAACTCCGGACACGCTCCCGCGCCGCAGACGACTTGATCCCGGACGTTGAACGTCACACGTCCAACGTCCCACGTACCTACTTCACGGCCGGGAGCTTGCGGTTGTCTTTCTTCGGCGACTGCTCGTAGTAGCGCTTCGCCTCCGCCATCCACTCGCGCATGTCGGCCGCGCGCTCGAGCGGGTCGGGGTGCGTCGAAAGCAGCACCGGCGGGCGCTTGCCCTCGCTCAGCTTCGCCATGTTTTCCCAGACGCGAATGCCCGCTTCGGGGTCGTAGCCGGCCTTCGCCGCAAGATAGAGCCCGTACTGGTCCGCCTCCGACTCGTGCTTGCGCGAGTAGGGCAGGATGATGCCGAACGCCGCGCCGGCACCGAGCGCGCCGATGATCGCGCCCTTGTACTTCACGTCGCTCACGCCGACCGCCACCGAGCCGACGGCGAGACCCGCCGCGACCAGCTGGTTCTGGCTCATGCGCTCGTTGGAATGCTGCAGGAGCGCGTGCATGATCTCGTGGCCCATCACGATGGCCATCCCCGCCTCATCCTCGATGATCGGATAGATGCCGGTGTAGAACGCGATCTTGCCGCCCGGCAGCGCCCACGCGTTGGCCGTATCCGGCGCGTCGATGAGCTTGAACTCCCAGTTGTAGTCCGGCTTGTCGGCCGCGGCGGCCAGCGCGTTCCCCACGCGCATCAGCGGGTCCACCAGGCGGGCGTCGGTGACGATCTTGACCGACTTGTCGTTGACCGTCATCTCCAGATACGCCTGCTCGCCCAGCTGGACCATCTGCTCCTCGCTCTGCATCAGGAGCTGCGACCGCCCGGTCAGCTGGTTGGTCTGACAGGAGATGGCGAGGGCAAGGACCAGGACACGGGCGAGGTGGTGCATGGGGAGATTTTAGGGGATGGCTGCCGGCCCTCAGCGCCAGAACCACCACCAGCCGACGAGGAGCAGCACGAACGCGCCGGCCGCGAACGGCGGCGCGAGCGGGAAGTCCGGCTGGGCGGGCTTGCCGACCGCGGGAAGCTCGTCGGAGTCGGCCTCGGCCGGCTCGAGATCGATGTCGCGTTCGAGAAAGTTCACGGCGACGACGAATTCGTCCCGGCGCCAGAAGCCCGGCGGGCCATCCCAGCGCGCCCCGATGCTGCGGCGCGTCCGGTCGGGCGCCTGCATGAGTTGGGTCACGGCGGCGCGCTCGCCGATACGGACGAACTCGGTCGTGCGCACCGGCGCGTCGCCGGCGAGCGCGAGAATCGCATTACGCAGGAAGAGCGGGTAGGCGGGCGAACTCGCCAGCACGCACTTCTCCGGGTCATACCCCAGGGCCACCCAGCCGGGTCCCGTCGCCACGACCGGGCCCGCGGCGGAGAGCGCGAGCGCCTCGCCGCCGCGGATGGCGCGCGCCTCCAGCGGCGGCAGGCGGCCCAGCCCGGTGCCCGCCAGCAGCGGGTGCGCCTCCTTCACGTCGAAGAGCGCCGGGGCCTCCATCGTCGTGCCGAGCTGGAAAGGCAGCGCGCCCTCCGGCGGCGCGATGTAGATGGCGCGCATGCCGGCGAACTCGGTGGCGGGCGCGCAGCGATCGAAGACGACCACGTCGTAGATCTCGAGCACCTCGCCGACGCGCTCGGGAACGGTGCGGTCGAGTGGCTCGCGAATCGTGCCGGTCTCCTCGAGCGCGCGCATCGCGCTCACGAGGAAGGGCGAGGGCTCGCGCGGCGCCACCACGAGCACGCGCGGTCGCTTGCGCTCGGGCAGATGCAGGTAGAGCCGGTCGTCCACGGGGAACGCATCGCCGCGCGCCTTCAGCTGCAGCGTGATCTCGCCGTCTTCCCCGAGCGGAAGATCGACGGTGCGCTCCCCCTCCACCGTGCCGCTCCACCGGTCGCCGATCGACACCTCGCCGTCGCCGCGCAGCGTCACGCGCGCCAGCCGGCCGCCCCCCTCGGGGTCGCCGAGCACCTCGACGCCGACAAAGCCGGCGTTGGGCGCCGCCTCGCGGATCGTCCGCAGGCGGAATCCGTCGGGTCGCGCGCGGCGGTAGGTGCAGAACACGAGGTCGGGCTCGCGCAGCTCACGCGCGGCCTCGCGGGCGAGCTCACACGCCGGCACCGGGTCCGCCGTTTGCCAGCCCGGCCGGTGATCGCGCAGGAAATCGAGCGCGTTGCGGCGCGAGGTGCCGATGTGCAGACGCGGCCCACCCGGCTCCACGCGCACGACGACGATGCGCGTCCCCGGTGCCCGACGCACCACCTCCGCCGCCGCGACGCGCTCCAGCCGCTCGGCGCGACCGCGCGCCCGTAGCTCCACCCCGCCGTCGATCACGAGCACCAGGTCGCGCACCGTCGACTCCGCGCCCGGCACGTAGGGCGAACCCGACGCGAGCCCCACGGCCACCGCCGCGAGCAGCGCCAGCAGCAGATCGAACCATCGGGTCAGTGCTCCCCCGAACCCGCCGCGCCGCTCCGACAGCGCGCCCGCCCAGAGCCCGAGGAACGGCACCTCCACACGTCGGGCGCGACGGCGCACCAGGTAGGTGAGCAGCACGAACGCCGTCGCGCCCGCCAGCCAGAGTCCCTGGGGCTGGGCAAAGTCCATCAGCCGGCCAGCCAGCCTCGCGCGATCACGTTGCGCACGATCTCGAAGAAGGGCTGGTCCGCGCGCACGCGCTGGAACGCCGCTCCCTTGCGCTTGCAGAAGTGCTGCAGCCCCTCCACGCGCTGCGTGCGGGCGTGGCGATACGCTTCCAGCACCTCCTCGGTGATGTCGATCTTGAGCGTCTCGCCGGTCTCGCGATCGACCAGCAGCGTGCGCCCCATGGGCGGCTCGAACAGCGCCTCGGGGTCGTCGATCTCGATGACGCGCAACTGGTAGCCGCGCGCCAGCAGGTAGTCGAGGCCGCGCGTCGCGCCCGACGGATCGAAGAAATCGCTCACCACGAACGCGAGACCGCCGCGGCCGCCGCGCGGCATCTGGGCGCGCATCGACCCGAGGATGTCGGTCGCGCCCCCCACCTCGCCGTCGATCGCCGCGAACATCTCCGACTGGCGATTCTTGCCGGCAAACGATTCGCCGCCGCGACGGCCGCCGACCGGCAGCCAGACGACGCGATCGAACTGGTTGAGCGCAATGGCGCCCATCGCCGCGGTGACCTTGGCCGCCGTGCGGGCCGCGGCGCCGCGCATGCTGGCCGACCGGTCCTGGACCAGCACGATGTCGAGCGCCTCCTCGGCGTCGAACTCCTTGACCACCAGGTCGTCGCTCCGCGCGTAGACGTTCCAGTCCACCTGCCGCAGCGAGTCGCCCGACTGGTACTGGCGGTGCTCGCGAAATCCGCTCCCGGGTCCGGCGCGCTTCATCTCGCGCTCGCCGTGCATCTGTCCCTTCGACACCTTGGCCGCGAGGATCTCGAGCCGGCGCAGCTGCGCCATCTCGCGTGCGTCGAAGATCACTTCCCCGCCTCCCCGGCGGTCTCTTCCGCCGGACGCAGCGAGTCGAAGTACTTGCGCACCAGTTCGCGCGCGGACGGGCTCAGCCCCTCGCGGTTCAGCGCCGCCTCGCGACGCCGCTCCAGCTCCGGCCACGCCTCGTCGATCGACGCCTCGCGCGGCGCGCCCCCGCCCGGCACCTCGATCGGTACGCGCGCCTTCTTCTCCACCTTCTCGCCCTCACGCACGAGCGGTTCGACGTAGCGCGGGCGCGCCTCGGGCATCGCCTTGGGCTGCTCCTGCCCCCCTTCCGGCTCCTGCTGCTGCTCCTCTTCCTGCTCGTCCTGACCACCGCCCCCGCCGTCGCCTTCGATGGTGAACTTCCACACGTTGCTGCGTCCGCCTCCGGCCATGGCGTACACGGTGTGCTCGCCCGCTTCGAGCGGCGGCAGGTTGCGGGCGAGATCGAAGATCAGGTCGTCTTCGCCCTGTACGCCCGCCGGGAAAAAGAGCGCGCGCTCCGCCGGTATGCGGATCTCATCGTCGAGCACGAAGTAGACCGGAAGCTCCAGGTCGCGCGTCGGCGGCCGGCTCGTGCGCGCCTGGAGACCCAGCTCGATCGGCTCGCCCGGCTTGAGCGGGCGCGTCGGCCCGGTCAGGATGAGCTCCAGCAGGTTGTCCTTCTGGCCGGGGTCGGGCGTGCCGAGCACCGGCGCATCGCCCGGAGCGCCGGGCGCGACGCCGGGCATCACCGCGATCACGAATACCAGCGCGAGCGCCAGCGTAAGCAGGAAGCGGACGCGCTTGCGGCCGCGATGCGGGCGGAGAAAGCCGTCGGGCGGCATCTGCGCGAGCGCCGCGCGCTCGACGAGCGGCCGAAACGGTCCATCCGCCTCCAGCGCCGCCGAAAAGCGCTCGGTCTGCATGCGCCGGTCGAGGGCCAGCGCGATGACCGCCGGACGACGGCGCAGCAGCGGCACCATCAGCACGCGCAGGAAAAACGCGACCGCCAGGACCACGCCGACGACGAGCGCGGTCTGCGCCAGGCCCGCCGTCGAGATCGCGAACCATCCGAACAGGCGCTGGAGCGGCGTGGCACCCGAATCGGGCAGTTGGAACCACGGCACGTCGAATCCGGCGCGGTCGAGGAAGAGCGTGACCGCGGTCGCCGTGACCCCCACGAGGGCGATTCGTCCCGCCCAGAGCGCGGCTCGCCCGCCCGCCTCGCTGCGGGCCTGGCGGGACAAGAACTCGCGCACGCTCATAACTCGTTGTGGCCGCCGATCTTATCACCGCGCCCCGCTCCTTCGGCACGTCCTCTTGCACGCGTCCGGTGCGACCCGCATGATTGGGGCGCCGTCCGAGGCGGCTACATCGATGGAACCCAGCAAGATCCGCGTCATCGCCTACTGCTGCATGATCCTCGGCAGCTTCTTCCTGATGAAGAGCATCCTGTTCAAGTCGCCGAAGTTCGTGCTGCATGAACTCCTGCGCTTCAAGGTCTCCAAGAGCCGCTTCTTCCGGCGCTACATCAGCCAAAAGCTCGAGGCGATCATCGGGTTCGTCTTCTTCGCCGCCGGCTGCGCCCAGCTCATCTACGTCGAGATCTCCGAGCTCGAAGGCATCAGCTGGCTCGAAGTGTTCGGTTCGACGTTCGTAGCCATCGTCGTGATCGGCGTGTTGCTCAACCAGATCACGCGCTTCTTCTCGGGGCAGATCTTCGTCGAGCAGCTGCGCTACATCGTGCTCAAGCACGGCTTCCCGCTGGAGAGCGACGAGGGACTGGTGCGCGAGTTGGGCAAGGTGCTGCGCGTCAAGCGCAACGAGGACGACACGGTCGAGTCCTACACCGAACGGGTCCGGGCCAAGATGAAGCTGCCCGAGGCTCCGCCGCGACGCGGGTCGCCGCGCCCGCCGGGCCTTTGATGGACGCCCAGCCGCTCGGCTCGGCGTGGGCCGTCTTCCTGCTCGCCGCCGTTCTCTACTACCGCGGGCACTTCCACGTCACGTTCGTGCTCGCCTTCGTCTTCTGGGGCCTGCTCGCGCGCGTCCTTGCCGACACGCTCGGAACGGTGGGCACGCTCGCGGTCGGCATCCCGTTCGGCGTGCTGCCGGCACTCTTCCTCGTCATCCACGCGATCGACGTGCGGGTCGGCTTTTCGCGGCTTCCGACGGTCTACTCGATTCCCGCCTGCTTTCTCGGCGCACCGGTCCTGCTGACCGCCGCCACGCTCGGCGTGCTCGTAGGGATGCTGACGGCATGACGCGCATCTTCATCAGCGCGGGCGAGCCGAGCGGCGTGAACATCGGCGCCACGCTCATGCGCACGCTCAAGCGCGCGCTGCCGGGCGTCGAGTTCGCCGGGCTGGGCGGGCCCGCCATGGTGGACGAGGGCATGCGCCAGATCTTCGATCCTGCCAAGACCGCGACGATGTGGCTCTGGGGCAACCTCAAGCGCATTCCCGAGCATCGCCGCGCGCTCGCGCAGTCGGTCGAGGACTGGAAGGCACACCGCCCCGACCTCGTCATCACGATCGACTACCAGGCGTTCCATCTCTACCTCGGCGCCGCCGCCCGCGAATTCGGCATTCCCGTCCTGCACTTCGTCAGCTCGCAGTTCTGGGCGCGACGCTACTGGACGCTGGAGCCGATTCGCCGCGCCTACGACCACGTGCTGTGTATTCACGAGTTCGAGAAGCGCTACTACGACGATGCGGGCATCCCCGCGACCTTCGTCGGCCACCCGCTCTTCGAACGACTCGAGGGACGCGCGCTCGACGAGACGCTGCTCGCGCGCCTCGGGGAGACGCCGCGGCCGCGCATCGGCATTCTCGCGGGCAGCCGCCGGGCGGAGATCACCGGAAGCCTGCCGGTCATGCTCGACGCGGCGCGACGCCTGCACCCGACGGCGCATCTGCTGGTTTCGTGCGGACGTCCGGAGAGCCGCGCCTACGTCGACGAGACCGTGGCGGCGTCCGGTCTCGCCGCGGAGGTACTCGACTTCTCCTCCGGCGAGATCCTGTCGCGCAGCGACGTCGCGCTGATCACGAGCGGCTCCGCGTCGATGGAGGCGGTCTACTACGGCTGCCCCTGCGCGGTGATCTACCGGCTGAGCAAGCTCAACTACTTCTTCGCCAAGCCGCACATCGCCACGCACATCGCGCAGCCCAACCTGATCGCCGGCGAGCTGGTGCTTCCGGAGTTCCTGCTCTGCTCCGTGTCCGGCGCAAAGGTGGCGGCCGCCGCGCAGGCGCTGCTCGACGACGAGTCGAACCGCGCCACGATGCTGCGCCGGTTCGAGGAGTTGCGGGCGCGCCTGCTCGACGGTCCGCCGCCGTCCGAGCGCGCGGCGGCCGTCGCCGTCTCGATGATCAACGCAGGTCGAGCGTGAGCGGGATCCGGCTCCGGCCATCCGACTCGATCGCGCCTCGATAGAGCGGCAGCGCCGTGTAGCGGTCCCAGACGGTCACGCGGAACCGGCCGACGCCGAGGCCCCGCACGTCCGTGCCGCCCGCCCGCTGGTAGCGAGGCTCCTCGATCGACTGCACCCGCACGAGGATCGACGGCGCGCTGCCGTCGCCCTCCCATCGCACCTCGAGCGTGGCGCCGGGCGACGGCGCCAGATCCTCCAGCTTCGTCTCACCGGCACCGAGCAGGACGTCGCGCCGGCGGAGTGGAGCGAAGCCCGGCAGGTCGAACCAGAGGTCGTACCGTCCGGGCCGCAACGCGCCGTAGCGCCACGATCCCTTCCCGTCCGCGCGTCCTTCGAGGATGAGCGTGCGGCCATCCTCACCGGTGGCGAGCAGACGCCCGGCGGCGTCGGCGGGATGCGCCACGCGCAGGATCGCCCGCGGCTCCGGCTGGAAACGCACCGCGTGATCGGGCCGGTCGACGCGATCGGTCAGCAGCGTTCCGTCGGGCATGCGGAGCTGCACGACCGTCGGGCCGGACCACGGGAAACGGAAGCGCCCATCGCGCGCCAGCTCCAGCGGACCGCCGGGGGCGGCCTCGAGCTGCACGGCGCCGCGATCGACGCCGGCGTGCAGAAGCACACGCCCCTCCACCACCGGCCGCTCCTCGTTCATGTCGAGGTCGAACCGCAGCGCTTCGCCGGTCGCCTCGAAGGGGAAGCTGCTCTCGCCGCGCGCGAGGTCGCGAATCACATGGCGCCCCGGCGGGACCATCGTATCGCGCAACATGCCGTCGGGCCCGACGTCGAGCCGGAAGCGGAGCGGCCCGCGGCGGCGCACGTCGCCCGTCGCGGGATCGGCCAGGACGAGCTCGCCGGGGGCGCCGCGCACGCGCACCACGAGCGATGTGGCGGGCGCGAGCGTGACGTTCCACTCCCGGTCCTGCGCCAGATCGAATCGGCGCTGCTGCGCGACGAAGCCGTGCGCCAGCAGCGCCACGTCGACGGCGCGCGCGTCCGGGCGCGGGCGCAACGTTAGCGCCCCCTGCTCGTCGGGCTCGCGAAGTTCGCCGTCCACGTAGACGGCGAGCCGATCCGGGAGCGCTCCCCGCAGCGTGAGGCGTCGCGCCGCCGGCAGAAGCACCTCGGCGCGCGCGCCGACCTCGTCCCGCAGCGGGCGCCAGTGCGTTGCGCCGGGCGCCCGGCCGGCCAGGCGCAGCATCGTCCCGTCGCCCGGCGCGAAGCGGGCACGTCCGGACGGATCGGTCGTCGCACGCACCATCTCCGCTCCCGTGATCGGGTCTTCGAGACGGAGGTCGTAGTCGTCGACCGGCACCCCTTCGGTGTCGCGCAACCACACTTCGACCGCCGGCTTCGCCTCGAAGCGGACGGATCGCCCGGTCGACTCGCCCGAAGCCGCTTCGATGCAGGCGAGCCTGCCGTCGTCGAGCACCGCCACATGCTCCGGCCAGTCGCCGGCGGGGAGCCCCTTCACGACGAGCTGGTCACCCTCGATGAATCCCTCCGCGACGACGCGCTCGGAGAACGGTCGCGTCACGCGGACCGGGGTGCCGTTCGGAGGCGGTGCACCCTGCAGCGGCCAGCGCACGGTACGCCGCGCCGGCGCGAGCAGGACCTGGCCCGCCGACGCCGCCGCGACGCGCTCCACGTAGGACGGCGCCGCCACGATGACGGATGCGACGGTCGAAGGCGCGAGGCCGTGCAGCGTGACCTCGCCGCGTTCGTTGGTGCGGAACGAGTCCGGCGCGGGCCTCCGATCCTGGTCGCGCCAACCCACCCAGGCGCCGGCGACCGGCTCGCCGGTCTCGCGATCGAGCACCTCCAGCGTGCGCGGTGCCTCCGGCTGCAACTCGAGCACGACCGGCGCATCGATCACGAGCG
>JBCDBY010000153.1:0-10574 GCA_039182715.1 Planctomycetota bacterium | reverse complement strand
CAGCGCACCCGTCGCGCTCGAGAGGACGTGGACGACGCCCGCGTCGTTGCCCTCGTTCGGCGCTCCGATCACCGCGTTCGTCGCGGAGAAGGTGACCGTCTGCCCGAAACCACCGCTCTCGGTCGGCGTCGGGCTCTCGAAGACGCCCTCGTCGTCCGGCGGCGGCTGCTGTCCGCCGCCCTGCGCACTCGTCGCGGTGATGTACGCGCGGCCCGCGGTCGTCGGGTTGACATCCTCGAACGGCGCGGTGGCGACCACGCGCCCCTGCAGCTCGACGACACACCAGCCGTACGATCCGTTCGTCTTCGGGTTGCCGGTGAAGAGCAGATCGAGGACCTCGTCACTGCCGTCGATGATCGCCACGCGGCCGCCGCCGGCGAACGGGCAGCCCACCGCCAGCGCGTCGTTGACCTGCGCGAAGGAGAAGCCGAAGGTCGCCGTCGCGAATCCGAGCGGACTCTCGATGGTGCGGTCGAACGAGCCATCCTCCGGATCGAAGATGTGCACGTTGCCGATGGTCTGCTCGCTGCCGGGTTCGCCGACGTAGAGCTGGTCGTTGTAGAGGATCACCGCCTGCCCGAACAGCGAGTCGGTATTGCTCACGGGATTGTCGAGCGAGTAGAGGAACGTGCCGTCGTTGCCGAACACGTGCACGCGGCCGGCGGACTGCGCCTCCAACGGTGCCTGCACCGCAATGGCGTCGCCGATCGCGAAGACCTTCGTGCCGAACTCGCCCGCCTCCATGTTGGCCACCGCGGGAATCGTGCGCACGAGCGCGCCCGCGGAATCGAAGACGTGCACGGCGCCGGAGAAGTCGACGTCGCCGGGCGCACCGACCACGAGGTTTCCGTTGCCGTCAACCGCCAACGACTCACCGAACTGCTGGCCGGCGCGGTCGGGGTTCGAAATCGGTGTGAGCGGATTGCCCTGCGCATCGAAGAGCAGCACCTGCCCCACGCCGTTGTCCGCATCGGGCACGCCGACGGCGATGGTGCCGTTCCATGCGGTCACGGACGTCCCGAACGACCCCTGCCCCTGCGACGGGTTGTCGATCGTCAGCTCGTAGATGCCGGTATTGGCGTTGTAGAGATAGACGCGACCGGCTCCCTGGTTCTCGGCAAGCGCCGTGAAGAGCAGGCGGTTGTCGTCGTACTTCGCGCAGGCGAAACCGAAGGTGCCGAGATCCTGCACGTTCGGGCTCTCCAGCGCCTGGCGCAGCGCCAGATCGAACTTGTACGCGCGCCCCTCCTCTTCGCCTTCGCTCGGCGCCCCGACCAGCAGCATGCCCGGAAGAAGGAAGACCGACTGGCCGAATCGCCCCGCCTCCGGCGTGGGCTGCTGGTTCTCGTAGCGCTGGTCGCGGAAGAGCGTGTCCAGATCGAAGACGTGCACCAGCCCCTCGGCCGGCGGCTGCTGCGGCAGCGGCGGAAGGAGCCCGGATGCCGGGTCGGCCGGTTCCCCCGGCGCGCCCACCGCGAGCCGCGAACCCGACCGCGACAGGGACTCGCCGAAGAAGCCGCCCGCCTCCTGGTCGGGCGAGAGGATCGTGTTCTCGAGCTCGTCGGTTTCGCGCAGGAACTGATAGACGCGACCGGCGTCGACGTCCTGGTTGACGTCCTCGCGCGGGGCGCCGATGTAGAAGTACTGACCGTCCGCCGCGACGCTGTGGCCGAAGCGTCCGTCCGGCTCCGGATTGGGGCTCTCGTACTCCGCGGAGAGAAAGCCCGTCGCGAAGGGGTCGATCAGGTACGCCTTGCCGGTCGGCGCGCCCTGCACGTCCTGCGCGCCCGGCGCGCCGACGAGGACGTTGCCGTTGGGCAGCCCGGCCAGCGCGTGGCCGAAGCGCGCGTTGAGCTGGTCGTCCGGGTTCGGCACGCGGGCCGTGAAGGAGTCGCCGGAAGAGTTGTAGAGGTGAACCACGCCCGGTGGCGAGCTGATGGCACCCTCGCCGGGCGCACCGATGACCAGCGTGACCTCCCCTGCGCCGCTCAGAGCCGCGCCGAACTCGCCGTCCGTGAAGGCCTGCGGGCTCTGCAACGTGCGCACGATCGTGCCGTCGGACGGCTCGATGAGGTAGACGCGGCCGTCCGCGTTGGTACCGGCGCGCGGTGCGCTGACGGCGAGCAGGCTGCCGAACGGAAGCAGCACCTGTCCGAAGTTGCCGAACTCGCCGGCGGCCGGCGGCTGCAGCGTGCGCGCGAGCGACCCGTCCTCGTTGAGCAGGTGCACGCGGCCGTCGCCGCTGCCTTCGCCGGGCGCACCGATGGCCAGCAGCTGCCCGATGAGGCCGACCGACTGACCGAAGTGGCCGCCCTTGGTCGCGTTCGGGCTCGCGTACTGCACCAGGAATTCGCCCGTCGTGCAGTTCACGGTCTGCGCGAGCGAGCGCTGCGCAACGCCGATGAGCGCGATGCCTCCGTCGACCGCCAGCGCCGAAGCCGACGCGGCGGGCGTCAGCGTGTTCTCGCGCGCGCCGCCGTCCCAGCCGAGCATGTCGACGAGCCCCTGCCCGCGCTCGTTGGTCCAGGCGACGAGCAGGTGAGGACCGGCGAACGCGATGCGCACACCGTACGACGCCGGGCCGCACGCTTCGAAGCGTTCCGCACCGGTCGTCACGTCGAAGCCGTAGACGCAGCCGCCGCCCGCCGTCGCAGCGCGCGTGCCTTCCAGCGCAACGACGCGCGCGGGACGCGGCAGGACCACGACGTCGTCGCCATCGACGAGCCGTGCGGCGCTTGCCTGGCCGACGAGGGCGCGTCCGTCGTCCGCTGCGAGGTCGGTGGCGCCGGCGATCTCGAGGCGGTAGGTCGCCGCCCCACCCGTCGCGTCGAAGCGTTGCACCGATCGATCGCTCGCGACCCAGACGTGGTCGCCGTCGAGCGCGACCAGTCGGCCGAAGCCCGCTTCGAGGCTCTCGAAGGTCGCACGCCGCTCGCGCGTGGCGCGATCGAAGAGATAGGCGCGACGCTCCCCGTCGGCGCCGACCAGCCGGCGCGTCGCGTCGCCGTCGAGCACGCAGCCGAAGCGACCGGACGCGCGCGGCAAGGGGCTGGAGAGACGTGCCCGATGGAAGCCGCTCTCCTGATCGAAAAAGTGGACGGACCCGGTCCCGCGCAGGTCGCGCGGACTGGCCACGGCCACCACGCCGCCCCCCAGCGAGACCGCTTGCGCGAACCCTTCGCCCGGACTGGGACTCTGGATCGCGCGGGTCGTGTAGCGCTCCAGCTCGGAGGCGCCGCCGCCCCCGCACGCCCCGAGGATCAAAAGAATTACGAGCGATCGCAGCCGTGCATGCGCCATTTCATACCTCCGTCCACCACGCCTTGTATGTACCAAATACAGCGGTCGTGAATGACGAGAGCGTGACCGAAGCGGCTATCCTGAGGGGCTTGCCATGCGACACCTTGCCAAACACCTCAGCTGCGCCCTTCTGATTGCTCTGACGGCGTGCGGCGGCGGCGACCGCGACGACATCGAGCCGCCGATCATCATTCAGACCAACACGCTCTCGGCGACGGTGCAGATCGACACCTTCGCGACCGTCGACGGGACGCTGATCGCCGGCCCCGGCGAAGGTGCCGGCCCGTTCGCCATCTGCGGACGCATCGAGGAGTTCAGCGCCTACCGGACCGACACGGAGCTGGTCTTCCGCATCAAGGACGAGTTGGGCTTCTGCTGGGACAACGACGTCTACAGCGTCTGGATCCAGTCGGTCACCTGGCGCGGTGTGCCGAACACGACGATCATCCTGCGCAACCTCGGCGATCCCTCGCTCGACACCACCGGGCAGGCGCTGATCCGGCGCAACACGACGCAGGGCGTCCAGCAGGCCATCGAGTCCGCCATCGAGGTGACGCAGCAGCTGGACGATCCGATGGATGGGTTCTTCTATCTCAAGATCCCGCTCGACCTCTTCCAGTTCGCGACGGAGAACGATGACGGCCGGAGCGTGTTCAGCGTCTTCGCGGAGATCGACCGCTTCCCCGGCGGGAACGCGGCGCCGTTCGTGCGGGATTTCACGACGCCGGTAAACGTCGACTTCGTGGATCCGCAGTAGAGCGGTAGTCGGGCTGGGCCGGGGGTCCTGAGACTCCGGCCAGTTCGGTTTCGCGCTGAGGCGCTGAGGATCCGCTGAGGTCGCGGAGGGCTGTTGGCCCACCATGGACTGCCTGCGGAGAGCGGCTCTCAGGACGCCACGCATCGCGGGCGTTTGATGGAAGAGGTGCATGGTTTGGCGCGCATAAGTCCGGGCGTCGACAGGAGGTATGCGCGCCAGCTGCGGAAATGGTTCCGCACTTTTCCACATGGGGTGGCGGGTCGGGTGCGCGTTGGGGGGCGGTAGACGAACTGGGCCCGAGGTCTTGAGACTCCGGCCACCTCGGATTTCGCGCTGAGGCGCTGAGGAACCGCTGAGATCGCGGAGGGCCGTCGGACCGCCGTTGACTGGCTGCGGATCGCGGCGTTCTGGACGCCACGCATCGCGGGAATCGAGGGGGAGGGGCAACCGGAAGGCTGCCGGCTGCTGGCTGCTAGCCCTCTTCGGGCCAGTCTTCGCCGTAGTGGTGCGTCAGCTCTTCGCCGAGCGAGATGTCGCGCAGGGTGTAGAGGTCGGCGCCCACGAACTCGACGTTCGGCCTTCCGGAATGATTGACGTAGCGCAACTCGTTGCGGCCGTCGATGCCGAACACGTTGTCCTCGTCGTCCCACACCCAAAGCACGTACGTCATGTCGAGCGACTCCTCTTCCTCGGCGAGCACCTGCGGTCCCTCGTACTGGCCGAGATGCGTGCCGGCGGGGATGTTGCGCGCGGCGAACAGGCCGCGGCCGTGGATGGAGCTGGGTTGAACGGAGATGAACGGGCTCATGCGCGGCGGAACGATATCACCGTTCCACCGCGCATCAAGCGGACCCGCCCGCTCCGCATCCAATTTTCACACTGCGAGTCGCGCGCACGTTCCTGCCGTAACACCTGGTTCCTGACTTTGTAAGTCGTTCCGGTTTCGTTTACGCGGAGCGGGCGGTCCGAGCCGTACGAGCGACCTTGTTTATCGCGAAAGACCGAACACGCGGTCGTATCGGTAGAACACCTCCAGGCACATCACCATCAACGCGGTCGAGTAGACGCGGCCACCGTCGGCGCCCCACGGCCCCACCGGATCCCACGACCCGGTTCTCGAACCGCTGCCCTCGGCATGCTGCTGCTTCACGATGGCGGGAATCATCGCCTTGTTCCACTCGCGCCATGCGCGACCGCCGACCTGGAAGATCGCGAGCGTGCCGTAGTACCAGTAGTACATGTCGATCGAGCCGTCGTCGCGCCACTGCGGCAGCCGCTCGAGGCAGATGTCCACGCCCTTGCGGATGATCGCCGACTTCGACGGATCCTCACCCAGGAAGATGCGCGTGAGCACGGCCACGGAGGTCATGGAGGCGGTCTTGTCCGCGGGGAAGCGGTCCTGCAGCCCCTCGGGACGCGCCGCCTCGCCACCCTGCGAGTCGTAGCCGGCGTTGCCGAACTCCGGATCGGTCATCTTGTCGACGAACCGGCGCGCGCCCTCGAAGGCATCGGGGTCGATCACCAGGCCGGCGTACTTGCCCGACTTGAGCGCCATCACCATCCATCCGGTGACGGAAAGATCGTTCTCGCCGCCGCGGGGCTCGTAGCGCCAGGCGCCGTAGGGGTTGCGCGCGCGGGCGATGAAGTCGAGCGCCTTCTGCGCGGGCCGCTTGTAGCGGGCGTTGCGCGTCATCCAGTACGCCTCGCACATCGCGAGGGTGGCGATCGCGTGGTTGTACATGAAGTGCTTGGAGCTGCGGGCGCCGAAGCAGCCCTCGTCGTCCTGCACGCGCATCAAGTAGCGCAGACCGGTGCGAACGTTCTTCGCATAGCGCGCCTTGGGGCCGCCGCGATCGGTATGACCGGCGCCGAGGAAGGCGAGCAGCGCGAGGCTGGAGACGCCGACGTCGTAGAGCGGTTGGCCCGGCCCGTCGCAGCGGTCGTCGGCGGGATCGTGCTTGGCGAAGTCGTCGCAGTCCCACTTGCCGTCCTTGTCCTGGTGTTCGGCGAGCCAGCGCAGCCCGAGGTCCACCTCCTTGTAGAAGGGGTCCTTCTTCCGGGTTCCGCAGCCGCGACCGGTGCCACCGCCGCCGGGCCCGCGCCCGCCCATGGATCCGCCGGTCAGTCCGATCGACGGATTGAAGGCGGGGCCTTCGAGAGGGCCACTGAAGTCCCCGACCTCGCCTTCCGGCGAGTCGGTCAGTTCATCGGTGTCGGCGCTCAGGTCCGCGTCGTTGAAATCCGGCTGCTGCACGTCCTCGACATCGAGCTTCTCGGGTTTGACATCCTCCGTATCGTCGATCTTGTCCGGCGGCGGCTCGGGATGAATCGCCTGCAAGATCGGCCCCTTCTCCTCCGCGACCTCGCTCGTCACGAAGAGCGAGAGCACGAGCAGAAGCAGCACGTGCAGCAGCGCGGAGATGCCCCACCAGGGCGCGTTGCGCACGAGGCCTTGTACGGCATCCTGAAAGTTGTCTTCATCGATTCGGTGGTCCGTCCAGAAACGCATGGCGTTCTCCTTGCGGACAGGTGTCGGCACGCTTGGAAACGGCCGGTGCGACGGTCGGTTCGGATAAACTCGCCGCCCATGCGCATCCTGCCGCGACACTGGCCGATCGCCTGGCGCATCACCGGTGGCCTGCTCATCGCGGCGATCGTGCCGCTCGTCATCGTCGTGATGATCAGTTCGGGTCGAGCCTGGCACGCGCTCGAGGAGAATGCGCTCAAGCAGCTCAACCTCATCGCGGAGGCGACGGGCGACCGCATCGACCAGATGCTCGAGGACTACGGCCACACGGTCGCATCGATGCAGCGCAACGAACGCATCCTCAGCATGCTTCGCGGAGACTCCAGTCTGCAGGCCGGCCTGATGCGCGACGCGCGCCTCAACGCGCAGACCGATCCGGTTCTGCTCGGGCTCTACATCACCGACCTGGAGGGCAACATCCTGGTCGCGTCGCGCGACGAGTCGTTGAACAAGAACGTCGCGTTCCGCCACTACTGGAAGGCAGCCCGCAACGGTCACCGTTTCAATTCGTCGATCCTCGTCGGCAAGAACACCGGCGAGGCAGGGATCTACCTTTCCGGCCCCGTCACCGGGGACGACGGAACGGTCGAGGGTGTCATCTTCGTCAAACTCGACGCCCGCGCCGTGCGGCGCATCGTGCAGACGCTGGAAATCGACGAGCAGGGTGGCGGCATGCTCATCGACGACAACATGGTGATCATCGCGTCGCCGCTGGAGCACCTGCTCTACCACTCCATTCGCCCGCTTCCCGAGGAGGCGATCGCGCGCATCGATCCCCTGCGCCGTTGGGGCCGGGAGACGATTCCGCTCGCGCCGGTCGCGGCGGCCGACGAGCTGCCGCATCAGACCGGCGGCGGCACGTGGACCGCCAAGGTCGACGGCGAGCGCTACGTCGCGGGAAGCGCGCGCCTGGAGCAGGTGCCGTGGCGACTCATGGTCTGGCAGACCGAAACATCCCTGGAGGAGCCGCTCAAGGGCCTGATGGCACAGCAGCTCTCCACGGTCGCCTTCGTCACGCTCTTCGCCCTGCTCTTCGTGGTGAGCCACTCGCGCTCGATCCTCGAGCCGGTGCGCGAGCTCTCGGGCACCGCCGAGCGCCTGGCCGGCGGCGACCTCGACGCGCGCGTCCCGATCCACGGCACGGACGAGCTGGGGCGTCTGGCGGCGGTCTTCAATCGCATGATTCCCGAACTGCGCCAAGGGCTGGACATGCGCAACGCGCTCGCGCTCGCGCACGAGGTGCAGCAGAACCTGCTCCCGAGTTCTTCGCCCGCGTTCCCCGGCCTCGACATCGTCGGCGGCAGCGTGCCGGCGGACGAGACCGGAGGCGACTACTTCGACTTCTTCGACCTCCGCCGCGCCGGCGACGATCGCCTCGCCATCGCGATCGGCGACGTTGTCGGCCACGGCGTCGCCGCCGCCCTGCTGATGGCGACCGCACGCGCCAACCTGCGTGCCTGCGCGCGCCCGCTCGGCGAACTCGGCCCGCTCTTCTCCGTGCTCAACAACCTGCTCGCGGAGGACGTCCGAAACGGCCAGTTCATGTCGCTGCTGCTGCTGGTCTACGACCCGGCGAAACGCGAAGTGTGCTGGATCAACGCCGGTCATCAGCCGCCGTTCCACTACCAGGCGAGCGACGGCGCGGTCTCCGAACGGCGCACCGAGAACATCCCGCTCGGTGTGATGCCCAACGCGAACTTCGAGCCCGCCGATCCGGTCCGGGTCGAGGTGGGCGACGTGATCCTGCTCGGCACCGACGGCATCTGGGAGGCGCAGAACGCGGCCGGCGAGGAGTTTGGCCGGGCGCGCGTCGTGTCGGTGCTGCAGCAACACCACGAACTCGATGCGCGGGGCATCACGGTGAAGATGCAGGACGCGCTCACCCGCTTCCGCGACGGCGTGCCGTTCAAGGACGACGTCACCGGCATCGTCATCAAGGTCACCGACGCATGAAGTGGGACCCGAGCGACTGGCCGATCGCGCGACGCATCACCGGCGCGATGACGTTGCTGACGGTCGCGGCGGTGCTCACCGTGAGCGCGTTCGGGCTCTCGCGCGGGCAGAGCGCCTTCGCCGATCTTTCCGATCGCACGCTCGAGACGATCGCCCGCAAGACAAGCCGCCTGCTCGACCAACTCATGCGCAAGGCGCGCGTCGACCTGCAGATTCTCGCGCGCAGCGAGGAGCTGATCGCGGCGGCCGAAGGCGGCGATCGCGCGGCAGCGCAGGCGGAGGTGGACCGCTACCTCGACAGCGACTCCGACATCGTGCGCGTGATCGTTACCGACCGGACGGGGCGCGCGGTCGTGGCCGCGCCGGACGACCGCCCCGCCGACCGTTCCTACGCCGACGCGGACTGGTTCCGTGCCGCGCTCGAAGGCCGGACGTTCGTGTCCGGGCTGCGCATCGAGGACCGTCCCGGCGTCCTGCTGGCCCGCCCGCTGCGACGCCCCGACGAGTCGATCGTGGGCGTCGTGCTGCTCAAGCTGGATCACGAACGCATCCGCAGCACCGTGATCGAGACCCGCGTCGGGCGGCTGGGCTACGTCATGCTGGACGAGCGACTCGGCAGCCGGTTCGTCGTCATCGCGCATCCCGACCGCGGGATGGAGTTCACGACCGGACGCGACCTGACGGCCGAGGAGCGGGCGGATGCGCAGCGGCGCTGGCGGCGCGACGTCCGCGTCGTGCCGATCAAGGCGCTGTCGCTCCACGGCGCCGACCGTCAGTTCGTCCGCGCACGATTCGACGACACCGACCTGTTCGGCGCGGTGCATCCCGTGGAGGAGGTCGAGGGCTGGACGATCCTGGCGGTGCTTCCGAAACAGGAGTTCGAGGAGCCGTTCGCGCTCGTCGCGACCCAGCAGATCCTCACCATCGGTCTGGTCCTGCTCTTCGCCGGCCTGCTCGCCTACCTGCAGTCCCGCTCGATCCTGCGCCCCGTCCGCGCGCTCACCGCGGCCGCCGAGCGCATCGCGGCGGGCGATCTCGGCGCGCGCGTCGCCATCGATACCGACGACGAGCTCGGCCGACTCGCCGGCGTGTTTGATCGCATGGTGCCCCAGCTCGAGGAGAGCGTGCACCTCAAGCAGAGCCTCGAAATCGCCGGCCAGGTGCAGCGTTCGCTGCTGCCCACCGAGGCGCCCGCCTTCCCGGGCCTGGAGGTTGCCGGCCACGCCGCACCCTACGACCAGATCGGCGGCGACTTCTTCGACTATCTCGATCTGCGCCCGTGGGGCGACGCGCGCCTCGCGGTGGCGCTCGGCGACGTGAGCGGTCACGGCATCGCGGCCGCCATGCTCATGGCGACGGCGCGCGCCCACCTGCGCAGCCGCGCGCAGCCGATGCCGGAGCTGGGCCGCCTCTTCCAGGAGGTCAACCTGCGCCTGACGCCGGACCTCGGCGAGGACCAGTTCATGACGCTGGCGGTCTACGTGTTCGATCCGCAGCAGCGTCGCGTCGACTGGGTTACCGCCGGACACGACGCCGCGTTCCACTACCGCGCCGAAACCGGGGAGATCGAGGAGTGGGCGCTCAAGAACGTGCCCATCGGCGTGATCCCGGAGTGGGAGTACACCGCAGGCACGCGCGACGACCTGGCGAAGGGCGACGTGCTGGTCCTCGGGAGCGACGGGATCTGGGAAGCGCGCAACGCCGCCAAGGAGGAGTTCGGCAAGGAGCGCGTGCGCAACCTCATTCGCATGCACAAGGACGATCCGGCCGACGCGCTCGTCGAGACTATCCACGCCGCCGTCGAGCGCTTCCGCGGCGACATCCCGCGGCAGGACGACATCACGCTAGTCGCGATCCGGACTCTGTAGGCGCCGCAGCAGCTGAGGCCTTGCAGAAGGTGAGAGGACGATGAAAATAGGCATTCAATCGTTTGAATCATTCCATAGAATCGGATCCCCGTCAAGGGCATCTGAGCGGAGAAGGCAACGAGGTTTATGTCGTCTGTTCGCAGGGAAGCCATTCTCAGTCATGCCCTTG
>JBCDBY010000152.1:0-10617 GCA_039182715.1 Planctomycetota bacterium | reverse complement strand
GTGAGCCATCCGGGCCGGTCCCGCTTGCCAACGTCCCCACCTCGGGGTATCCATGGGTTGCTTGCCTACCACGATGACCGTCACCACGAGTGGGCCGATTCTGGTCGCCACGCTGCTCACGGCGTTGGCGCCACCAGCACTATTCGGCATCGCCGCCGCCCTCCTTGTCGCCGCGTTCTTCTTCGCACTGTTCGAGAACGCGCTGCAGCACTATTCCCGCGTCCGCCTCATGGCACAGGCGCGTACGCGCGGAAACGAGACCGCGCTGGCGGCCGTCCTCGAGCAGGAGGACGACATCTTCTTCGCGTCGAAGGTCGGCCGCGGGGTCACCCAGCTCGTCGGCGTGGCGATCCTCGTCGCGGGCGTCGTCTACAGCGACACCAACGGGAACACGACGCTGCTGCTCGTCGCGCTCGGGCTCGGCACCGCGTTCCTGGTCCTGAACGTCGCGGCGCCGTACGTGCTCGGCCGTCGCTTCGGCGACGCGCTGCTGCTCCGCATGCTCATCGGCTACGCGCGCGTGATCACGCCGCTCACGGTCGTCGCGCGCGTGCTCCACGGCATCACCGCGAGCCTGTTCCGCGCGTCGCCGCAGGAGGACGACCCGCGCGAGGAGATCGAGGACGAGATCCTGTCGGCGGTCGACGAAGGCGCGCGCGAGGGCACGCTCGAGGACACCGAGAAGCGCATGATCGAGGGCGTCATCGACCTGCGCGACATCGATGCCGACCACATCATGACGCCGCGGACCGAGATGGTCTGCCTCGCGGTCGCGTCGACCGTCGAGGAGGCGGTCGGCAAGGCGCGCGAACGTGGCCTGTCGCGCCTGCCCGTCTACCGCGAGACGCCCGACGACATCGCTGGCGTGCTCTACATGAAGGATCTGCTCCCCTACCTGGGCCACGACACGACGCCGCCCATCGGCGGCCTGTTGCGGACGCCGCTGTTCGTGCCGCAGACCAAAAACGTGCGCGAGCTGCTGCAGGAGATGCGCGCGCGGCAGATGCACCTCGCCATCGTGCTCGACGAGTACGGCGGCACCGCGGGCCTCGTCACGATCGAGGACATCCTCGAGGAGATCGTGGGCGAAATCGCCGACGAGCACGAGAACGCCGCCCCCGACGAGGTGACGCGCCTCAGCGAGAACGCGGCGACTGTCGAGGGGCGCACGCACATCGACGACCTCAACGACGCGCTCGATATCGACCTCCCCGAGAGCGAGGAGTACGAAACGGTCGGCGGCCTGCTCTTCACGCAGCTCGGCCGCGTGCCCAGCCCCGGCGAGCACTGGGACGCCGAGGGCATCCGGTTCACCGTGCTGGACAGCGACGAACGGCGCATCCACCGGGTGAAGGTGACGGTGAGCCGGGAGGCGGGGTAGGGCTCCGCGCTACGAGCTGCGAGCCGGGCGCGTGCCTTTCGTCCGCGGCCGGCCGGCTCGTAGCTCGTAGCTCGCAGCCTGTAGCCTTTCCTCATGCGCCGCGGTCGCGCGACCCACACCGACGCCCTCTTCCTCCGCATTTCCGACTTCGCGGAGACCTCGGCGGTCGTGCACCTGCTCACGTCGGACCTGGGTCGCGTCGGGGCGGTCGCCAAGGGCGCCAAGCGCCTCTCCAACGGCTTCCAGGGTCCCGTCGATCGCGGCTGGCTCTACCACGTGCGGGTGCGCCGCCGCGGCCGCGAGGGGCTCTACGCGCTCGACTCCGCCAAGGTACGCGAGGCGTTCCCGCAGCTGCGCCGCGACCCGGCGCGCTACATCGACGCGTCGCTGGTGCTTGAGGTCGCCGGCGATCTGATGCGCGAAGAGGAGCCGCACCCCGAGCTGTTCCGGCTCACCGTCTTCACGCTCAAGGTGCTCGATCGCGCGCCCGCCCCACGGGCGCGGGCCGTCGCCCCGTTCTTCCTCGTCCGCGCCCTGGAGCTCTCCGGCCACGCGCCCGAACTCGAGGGCTGCGTGATCTCGGGCCGCGCCATCGAGCGGAACGGACCCGCCCTCGTCCATCCCGGGCGCGGCGGCCTGCTCCACCCCGAGGAGGGCCGCGGCGAGCCGGGGGTCCGCAGCGTGCCCTGGGAGGCGCTCGACCTCTACTGCGAGGTGCGGGACCGCCATGCCCACGACGCCCTCCGGCTGGAACGGCAGGCGGCCGACTGGAGCGCCCTTCGCCGGTTCGTGCTCGATTGGCTGGAGTTCGTGCTCGAACGCCGCTTCCGGGCGGCGCTGGTGGCGGTCCCGGCGCCGAGTTAGCATTGGCTCGCTTGTTGCAATCCATCCGTCGCATGACCTCCCGGGCCCGAAACCTGGCGCTTTTCCTGCCGATTTGGCTCATCGCCCTGACGGCGTGCGTCTCGCCCGTGCCGAACGAGCCGCCCGACCGGCTCATCGAACGCGGCAAGGACGCGCTCGAAGAGGGCAAGTACAAGCGCGCCGGCGAGGTCTTCATCGCCATCAAGCAGCGCCACCCGGAGTCCCTGGAGGACGAGGAGGCGAGCTTCCTGCTGGCGGAGTCGAAGCGGCTCGAGCGCTACGGCGGCGCGTCGTTCAAGGCGTACCAGGACTTCGCGACCCGCTATCCCAACAGCCGCTACGCGGTCGCCGCCGCCGAAGGCGAGTACAAGCTCGGCAACGCCTACTTCGACAAGACGCTGCGCGGCGTGCTCTTCTTCAAGCCCGATCCGCTGGTCGGCGCGCGCGTGCTCGGGCACATGCAGATCACCTTCCGCAACCACTCGCTGGCGGACGACGCGCTGATGGATATCGGCGACTACTTCGTGAAGGACCGGTCGTGGCAGAAGGCGGCGACCGCGTTCCAGAAGCTGCTGCAGGAGTACCCGCGCAGCAGCCACGTGCTGCGCGCCCGCTTTCAGTACGCGCGCACGCTGTTCGAGATGAACCAGGGGCCCGACTACGACGAGCGGCTGCTGCTCGACGCGCGGCGCAGCTTTCGCGACTTCGTGAACGCGGTGCGCGCCGACGGCATGGAGGTCGAGCTGGAGGAGAAGATCCAGTCGGCCGGCGAGTACCAGGTCAAGATCATGGAGCGGCTGGGTCGCAAGCAGTACCGCATCGGCCGTTTCTACGAGCGCACCCGGAATCCGGGCGCGGCGCTTTTCTACTACAACTTCCTGCTGACCACCTACCCGGACAGCAAGGCCGCCAAGGATGCGGCGCGCCGCGCGAAGATCCTCGTCGACCGCGGCGTGGTCGAGCGGCCGGGAGCGCCGGAGAACCCGCCGGCGGATCCAGCCTCATGACCATCCGGGGCCTGCTGCTCGCCACCTGTCTCGCCGCCGGCGGCGCCTCGTGCGGCTACTCGACGCGGCCCGACCACGGGCAGAAGCCGCTGGCCGCCACCCAGCAGCTGCCGAAGATCGCCGTGCTGCCGTTCGACAACGACACCTTCCGGCGCAACCTGGAGAACCGCCTGAGCGTGCTGGTGGCGGATGAAATCCGCATCCGGAGCCCGCAATCGCCCGAATCCAAAGACAAGGCGGAATGGCTCGTGACCGGCACCATCACCCGCGCCTCGGAGCGCGTTTTGAGCGGGGACATCGACGATTCCGTGCGAGAATCGTCGTTTATCGTCGATTGGTAGGTCGAGCTCCGGTTCCGCGCGACCCATAGAAAAAAAGGAACCAACACCTTACGTTAGTCCCAAACCGTATCCGACCGCGCCGGTCGCTTCATGAACGAGGACCAGGCGGCCGAAGAGGCTCTGCGAGAGATCGCCGAGCAGATCGTCTACTGGCTCGAAGCGCCGGAACTGAATCGCAACGAATGAGTGACCGAACCCCCAACCCCGGTTCGAACCCCGGGCCCGACGGCGGACAGCCGCGCGACCCGAAGAAGTTCAACCGCTCCCGCAACCTGCCGCTGATCTTCCTGCTGGTCGGCCTGATGGTCATCGTGCTGATGAACGTCGACGCCGACGGCGACAAGACCGCGCAGCTGACCTACGCCCAGTTCCGCGAGCTCGGAAACGAGGGCGCGCTCAAGGGCGTCGAGCTGCTCTACGCGCAGGACCAGGTGGAGATCCGCGGCGAACTCAACGCCGATCGCGTCATTGCGCTGACCGAAGAGGAGAAGCTCGACGCCGCGACCCTGAAGGCGATCAAGACCCGCCAGAAGTACCGCGTCGAGGCGGTCATGCGCGGCATGATCGACAAGCCGGAAGTGCAGCGCGAGCTGGAGACGTTCGTCCCGACGCCGGACGCCGCCAAGATGCGTCCGTCGACGCACCTGCTGCCCACTTTCCTGTTCACGATCGCGCCCTGGCTGCTGATCGGCCTCTTCTTCTGGTTCTTCATCTTCCGCCCCATGCGGCAGGCGGGCGGCGCCGGCGGCGTGCTCTCGTTCGGTCGCAGCCGCGCGAAGATGTACACGCCCGAGATGGCCAACGTCACGTTCGCCGACGTCGCGGGCGTGGAAGAGGCGAAGGAGGAGCTGCGCGAGATCGTGGAGTTCCTGCGCAGCCCGCAGAAGTTCCAGCGTCTCGGCGGTCGCATCCCGCGCGGCGTGATGCTGTACGGCCCTCCGGGCTGCGGCAAGACGCTGCTCGCCAAGGCGGTCTCCGGCGAAGCCGGCGTGCCGTTCTTCGCGATCAGCGGCTCGGACTTCGTGGAGATGTTCGTCGGCGTCGGCGCGAGCCGCGTGCGCGACCTCTTCACCCAGGCGAAGGAGAAGTCGCCCTGCCTGATCTTCCTCGACGAGATCGACGCCGTCGGTCGCCGTCGCGGCAGCGGCCTCGGCGGCGGACACGACGAGCGCGAGCAGACGCTCAACCAGATCCTCGTCGAAATGGACGGCTTCGAGACCGACAAGGGCATCATCGTCGTCGCGGCGACCAACCGCCCCGACGTGCTCGACCCGGCGCTGCTGCGCCCGGGCCGCTTTGACCGCTCGGTCACCATCGACCTGCCCGACATCCAGGGCCGCGAGGCGATCCTGCGGGTGCACGCGCGCAAGGTGAAGCTGGCGCCCGTCGTGGACCTCTCCGTCATCGCGCGCGGCACGCCCGGTTTCTCGGGCGCCGAGCTCGAGGCGGTCATCAACGAGGCGGCGATCGGCGCCGCGATGGCGAACCGCGAGTGGATCACCCAGGGCGACCTCGACGAAGCGCGCGACAAGGTGCGCTGGGGCCGCAGCCGCCGCTCCCGCTCCGCCGTGATGAACGAGGAGGAGAAGGCGGCGACCGCCTGGCACGAGGCGGGCCACGCGCTCACGATGATCCTGCTGCCGAATGCGGAGAACCTGCACAAGGTCACGATCATCCCGCGCGGCCAGTCGCTCGGTTCGACCATGCAGCTGCCCGAGCGCGACCGCTACACCTACGGTCGCCAGTGGATGCTCGATCAGATCGTCATGCTCTACGCCGGCCGCATCGCCGAGCAGATGAAGACCGGCGACCTGTCGAGCGGCGCGTCGAACGACATCAAGCGCGCGACCGAGCTCGCGCGAGCGATGGTGACCGAATACGGCATGAGCGAACTCGGCCCGCTCGCCTTCGGCGAGAACGAGGACACCGTCTTCCTCGGCCGCGAGGTGACGCGCCACCAGGCGCACAGCGCGCAGACCATCCAGCGCATCGACGACGCGATCGAGAAGATCAGTCGCGACAGCTACCGCAAGGCGGAGAAGATCCTGCACGAGAACCGCGACAAGCTGGAAAAGATCGCGGACGCGCTCGTGAAGTACGAGACGCTCACGGCGGAGGAAGTCGACATCGTGCTGGCGGGCGGCGACGTGGAGAAGTACCGCGCGTCGCAGAAGCCGCCCCCGCCCGCTCCCCCGGCCGCGGCGCCGACAGCGGACGAGAAGTCGAAGCCGGACGCGCTGCCGGGTCTGGATCGCGATCCGAAGCCCGGGTTTGCGTGATGGGCTGACCACAGAAGCCCAGAAGCATGGAAGCACAGAAGGGGCTCGCTCGCGCGAGCCCTTTTTTCGTGACGAGGGCCTAGGCTGAGGCGATGGGCGTGGATGTCGAGGCTCTGGCGCACGAGCAGACGCAGCGGTCGCGCGAGCAGCGGCTGCAGATCTATGCGGTGTTCGCGGGCGTGGTGCTTCCGGCACTGTGCTTCCTCACCCAAATCGGATCGTACTGGGGCCCCACGTGGCAATCGGGACGGCCCGACGGCATCCTCACGCTCCTCTTCCATCGCGTCCCGGCCACGGGATTCGGCGTGCTCGTCGGGGGCGCCGCGTGCGCGCTCCTCACGACGCTGTTCGCGCCGGCTCGCGCGAAGCGCGGTCGCTGGACCAAGCCGGCGCTGGCGGCCGGCATGCTCGTCTCGTTCACGTTCATTGCGATCCAGGTCTGGCTCTTCCCACGCACGGCGTTCATGGTCATGGGCCTCGTGCCCATCGTGGTCCTGATTGTCGGGGAGATCATCGTCGACCCGCGCGAGGGGCCGGTTCGCCCAAGGACCGGCGTCGCGCTGGCCGTACTATTGGGACTGGTGGCGTTCGCCGCGTACCCCGTCACCGTGGTGGTCGCGCTGTCGATGCTTCCGGCCGCGCCCGCCTACGCGCTCCTCGCCTACGCCTTCGCCTGGAAACGTCTCGGGCCCGGGCGGCCCGCGGTCTGGACCATTCTGCCATGGTTCGCCGGGTACGCGCTCGCGTGGACCCACGCCCTGCGGCGCGCCGAGGAGCTCTATCGATCGCTCCCACCCGACGCCCCGCCCCCGCCCTGCTTCATCGTGACGGCCGCCGCCCGAGGCGCCCCGTCGACCCGACAGCTGGTCCTCTGCAAGGCTGCCGAGTACCAGCTCGCCCGCTACGCGCCCCGCGTGCACCGCGCGCTGCGCGTGGTCTACGACCGCGTCGGCCCGCCCATCGCCCGCCGCATCCGCTCGCGTCGAGCAGCCCGGCTGACCTACTATCTGCTCAAGCCGTTGGAGTGGTCCATCCGGCTGATCCATCGCACGTGACGTTCTTCGAAGCGCTCGCCGCCCGCCCTCACGCCCTCGTCATGGGCATCCTCAACGTGACGCCCGACTCGTTCTCGGACGGGGGCGTGCACTTCGATGCCGAGGCCGCGGCCGCATCGGGGCGACGGATGCTGGCCGACGGCGCGGCGATTCTCGACGTCGGCGGCGAGTCGACCCGGCCGGGAGCGGCGCCGGTGACGCCGGCGGACGAGTGGGCCCGGGTCGAGCCGGTTCTGACGGCGCTGCGCGGCTCCCCGGTCAGCATCGACACCCGCCACGCGGCCACCGCCGCCCGGGCGCTCGACCTCGGGGTGGAGCTGGTCAACGACGTCTCGGGCGCGGCCGACCCCGCCATGCTCCCGCTGGTCGCCGAGCGCGGGGCCGGGATCTGCCTGATGCACATGCAGGGCGAGCCCGGGACCATGCAGGCTGCGCCCCATTACGACGACGTGGTCGCCGAGGTGGAGGGCTATCTGCTGGCCCGCGCCGCCGCCGCCGAGCAGGCCGGGGTCGCCCGCGACCGCATCCTGCTCGATCCCGGCATCGGCTTCGGGAAGACGCTGGAGCACAACACCGCCCTGCTCGCCGCACTCCCTCGCCTCGCCGCGCACGGCTATCCACTGCTGCTCGGCGTCTCGCGCAAGCGCTTTCTCGAGGCCCTGACCGGGCGCCCCGTCGAGGCGCGCGGCGACGCCACGACGGCCGCGGTCACGCGGGTCGCCGCGGCCGGCTCGGCGGTCGTCCGGGTGCACGATGTGGCGCCCGCCTTCGACGCCGTACGAATTGCCGCTTCGTGGTAACGAGCAACGTTCCGAACTGCCGATAAAGTAAGGAGTTGTGAACGTTCAGGATCTGCGGCTGTATTTCACCGGCGTCAACCTCGCCCAGATCGGCGTGCTCTGGTTCCTGGTGTACTGGACGCTGCGCTACCTGGAAACCACGATCGCCGGCAGCTTCCTGCGTTCGATCGGCTTCTTCGCCATCCTCGGGATCCTGTTCGCGGTGAAGATGTTCGACCTGCTCGGCATGGCGGCGCTGAGCCAGATCTTCACCTACTTCATCGTGTTCACCTTCATCAGCGTGGTGATCATCTTCCAGCCCGAGTTCCGCCACGGCATCAGCCGGTTGAATCGCACGCAGTTCTCGCGCTTCCTGCGACGCATGGGCATCGAGGCGGGCGACGCCGGCCCCTCGGCCGAGGACGAGATCTGCCGCGCCGCGCGCCGCTTCGGCAAGAACCACGTGGGTTCCATGGTCGTGGTCGAGCGCGAGATCACCCTGCAGCCCTACATCGACCGCTCGGTGCGCATCGACGCCGCCGTGCGCGCCGAGCTGCTCGACACGATCTTCACCACCCCCACCCTGCTGCACGACGGCGCCGTGATCATTCGCGGCGACCGCATCGAGGCGGCGGGCGCGGTGTTGCCGCTGACCCAGAACCCCTCGCTGCCCAAGCGCTACGGCACGCGCCATCGCGCGGCGATGGGGATCACCGAGGAGTCCGACGCGGTCGTCATCGTGACCTCGGAAGAGACCGGCGCCATCAGCCTGGTCTACGGCGGTCAGCTCTTCCCGCAGGAGGACACGGTGAAGATGGAGGAGACCCTCAAGTTGCTGCTCTCCGGTGAGGAGATCCCGACGGCATGAAGGACTTCCTGCTCGGCATCTTCACCGACAACATCGTCACCAAGCTCGTTTCGCTGCTGCTCGCGATCGTGCTCTTCGTCTTCACGCAGCAGAGCATCTCCGAGACGCAGATCATCGAGAAGCTCACCATCGAGTTCGAGCTGAGCCGCGAGGTGGACCGGAACTGGGTCCTCACCCGGGAGAGCGTCGAGCTCAGGGATATCCGCGTGACGGGCCTGCGCGAGATTCTCACGCGCGAGATCGCCGGACTGCGCGCCGCCGGCTTCCGCAAGAAGCTCCTCATCGACGACGCATTTCTCGTGCGCCATGATCCGGAGCAGGGCGTCGTGCTCGATGCCGCGTTTTGCCGCGCCGAGGACATTCCCTGGGAGTTGGCGCGCGACTTCGAGCTGAAGATGGCCGACCAGATCGTCAAGCTGCCGCTCGAACGACGGCTCAACCTGACGCTCACGCCCCGCCTGCGCGCGGATCAGAGGGAGAAGCTGATCCTGCCGGCCGACTCCGACTTCCAGTGGCCGAACAACGAGCCCGGCGAGCTGGTCTGGCCGGACGAACTTGCCTCCATCTCCATCTCGGGCCCAAAGAGCTCGCTTCCGGAGAACCTGCCCGACAAGCTGGAGATCTACGTCGAGATCGAGCCGCTGGCGCTGCTGCTGCGCGACGCCACGACGCTGGAGGAGGCGAACGGCAGCTTCCCGATCAAGAGCATCGACTGGGATGGCGCCGGCATCAACATCCGTCGCGGCGTGCGCATCGAGCAGCCGGCGATGAAGGTCGACACGCTGCAGGAAGTGCTGACGTTCCGCTGCAATCTGGAGCCGCGTCGTTCCACGGTGGAGGTCTCGCTGCAGCTGCGCTTCTTCAATCCGGATGCGGGGCCCGCCCCTCTCGAGGAGTACGTCCTGCGCGGCCTCATCGGAGCCAAGAGCACCGTGCTCAACCACGACGAAGACTGGTCGCAGGTGAAGCACTTCCCCCTCGAAGTGCCGCGCAGCCTGGAGGGCCGTGAGGAGGAGATCGAGTCCAAGGTGCAGCTCGTCCTCGACTTCGCCAACGCGGAGGTGCGCGACAACACGCTGCTCGTGCGACTCTCCCTCACCGTCGACCCGACGCTGCCGGAAGGCGTGCGCATCGCCACCGACGACGATCCCGGCACCACGCTCGGCCTGCGCTTCGACAAGAAACCCGAATGACCGCCCCCATTCTCGCCATCGACGTGACCGGCCCGGGCGGCGGCGCCGCACTCGCCGGCGATCGCGACATCGCCACCGGCCTGATTCCGCCGGACAGCGCGCGCGGCCGCGACCTGATCCCCCAGGTCAAGCGCCTGCTCGACGACGCCGGCCTCGCCCTGACCGACCTCGGCGGCATCGCCTGCGCCATCGGCCCCGGATCGTTCACCGGAATCCGGATCGGCATCGCAACGGCCGCCACGCTCGCCTACGCCGAAGGACTGCCGGTGCTGCCGCTCGGCTCGCTGCACGGCATCGCCGCCGCCGCGCCCGCCGAGGCCACCCACGTCGCCGTCGCGCTCAACGCGCGCCGCGAGCACGTCTTCGCCGCCCGCTTCACGCGCCGCGACGGCGCGCTCGAGGCGCAGGGCGACTACGAACACGTTCCGGCGGCGGACTTCGCCGCTTCGCTGCCCGCCGACACCTGCGTGCTCGGCGACGCGCGCGAGGCGTACGAGGAGCTGTTCGCGCGCTTTCCCGGCACGGCCGACGTGCCGGTGCGACCGGACGTCATCGCGCGCCTCGCCCGCGACGCCTTCGCGCGCGGCGAGGGACAGAGCGCGGACACGCTGCGCCCGATGTACCTCCGACTTTCGGATCCGGAACTGCGCCGGCAGCAGACGGGTCCGTTCGACGTTTGACTCTCGTCGACGAGCGGGCACCGGTTCTCCGTCGGCGCGCGCGATTCACGCCCTCGACGTGCGCCTGCGGGCGCTGGAGGGTGCCGGGTCGGAGGACTGACCCGTGGGCTGTCGACGTTCAACGTCGAACGTCCGACGTCGAACGTGGTTCCGGATAGACTCTTCATCGG
>JBCDBY010000151.1:0-10626 GCA_039182715.1 Planctomycetota bacterium | reverse complement strand
GTGACCGGCGGCGCGCGCCACCCGGGGCAGCTGCTCGTTCACCCCGCGGCCGCGCGTCGGCAGGTGGTGTGGGCGCCGCCGGCGGCGCGCCGCGGTCGTGGCGCGGTTCGAGAGGTCGCGGCCGGGCGCGAACGGAGCCGCCGCCTCGTGCAGCGTGGCGCGTCGGACGGCGAGGGCGGGTCGGACGCGTGCGATGTCGTGCACGCGTGTCCGGCGGCGCAACGCGGCGAGACCGCGCAGGCCGCATCCGCGCTCGAGCTGCAGCAGCACGGTTTCGGCGCGATCGTCGGCGGTGTGGGCCAGCAGGATGCCCCGCAGTCCATGCTTGCGCACCATCGCTTCGAGCACCGCATAGCGCGCCGCGCGCGCGTCCGTCTCGCCCGCGATGCCGTCCGGGGCACGACCGCGCAGCAACGGTAGCTGCAGTGCGGTGGCGATGCGCCGCACGTCCGCCCGTTCGCGGCGGATCGCCGCGGCGCCGCGCATGCGGTGGTCGACGTAGCCAAGCACGATCGAACGGTGCCGCAGAAGTGCCGCGAGCCCCGTCGAGTCGGGACCCCCGGAGAAGGCGAGAAGCCACGGTTCCTTCACGAACGCACCATTCGGGGAAAGGCGACAGTTTAAGGGCCAGCGCGTACGATGCCGCGCAGCCAGAACGAGGAGGCACGAGCCATGGTTCGCATTGGTATCAACGGTTTCGGACGGATCGGGCGCGCGGTGTTTCGCATCGCCCGGGAGCGCGGCGACATCGAGATCGTCGGCATCAACGACCTCACCGACGACAAGACGTTGGCGCACCTTCTTCGCTACGACTCGGTGCAGGGTGGCTACAACGGGACCGTGGAGACCGCGGACGGCGCGATCATCGTCGACGGCCAGAAGATCCCGTCGATGTCGATGCGCGACCCCGCCGAACTGCCGTGGGGCGACCTCGGCGCGGACATCGTGATCGAGTCGACCGGCGTCTTCCGCGCGCGGGAGCAGTGCATGATGCACATCAACGCGGGCGCGAAGAAGGTCATCCTGACGGTGCCCCCGAAGGACGAGCTCGACTCGATCGTCGTCCTCGGCGTCAACGACGAGGACCTCAAGCCCGAGCATCAGATCGTCTCGAACGCCTCCTGCACCACCAACTGCCTCGCACCGATCGCCAAGGTGCTGCACGACAGCTTTGGCATCGAGAAGGGCACGATGAACACGATTCACGCCTACACGGCGGACCAGAACATCGTGGACGGCCCGCACAAGGACCTGCGGCGTGCCCGCGCGGCGGCGGTCAACATCGTGCCGACGACGACCGGGGCCGCGCGTGCGGTCGGCAAGGTCATCCCCTCGCTCGCCGGCAAGCTCGACGGATTCGCCATGCGCGTGCCGGTTCCGACCGGCTCGATCGTCGACCTCACGGTCACGCTCGCGAAGGCGGTGACGGTCGAGGAGGTCAACGCCGCGTTCAAGGCGGCCTCCGAAGGCGCCATGAAGGGCATCCTGGCCTACACCGAGGACCCGATCGTCTCCTCCGACATCGTGCACGCCAGCGCCTCTTCGATCGTCGATGCGGGCCTCACCATGGTGCAGGGCGGCAACCTGGTGAAGGCGGTCAGCTGGTACGACAACGAGTGGGGCTACTCCAACCGTGTCGTCGACCTGATCGGCCGGCTCGCCGGATGAAGCTCTCGGAGCTCGACGTCGCCGACCAGCGCGTATTCGTGCGGGTGGACTTCAACGTCCCGCTCGACGGCACGCGCGTGACCGACGACGCGCGCATCCGCGCGGCGCTGCCGACCATCAACCACCTGCGCGAACGGGGCGCGCGCGTCGTCCTCGGCACGCACCTGGGCCGGCCCAAGGGCGAGGTGAAGGAGGAGTTCCGCCTGACGCCCGTGGCGTCGCGACTCTCCGAGCTGCTCGGCGTGACGGTCGCCACGCCGCCCGACTGCGTCGGGCCCGAGGCGGAAGGCGCGATTGCGCAGCTGCAGCCGGGCGGGGTCTGTCTTCTGGAGAACCTGCGGTTCCACGCCGGCGAGACCAGAAACGACCCGGGATTCGTCGACCGGCTCGCGCGACTCTGCGACCGCTACGTCAACGACGCCTTCGGTACCTGCCATCGCGCGCACGCATCGACGGTCGGTCTGCCGGAGAAGCTCGGCCAGGGGACCGCCGGCTTCCTCGTCGAGAAGGAGATCGAGGCGTTCCAGCAGGTGCTGCACGACCCCCGGCGGCCGTTCGTCGCGGTGCTGGGCGGCGCCAAGGTCGCGGACAAGATCCCCGTGCTGACCAATCTGATCGAGAAGGTCAATGCGGTGATCATCGGCGGCGGCATGGCCTACACCTTCCTCGCCGCGCAGGGCATCGCCATCGGCGCCTCGCGCGTCGAGGAGGAGCGGCTCGAGACGGCGAAGGAGATCCTCGCGAAGGCGAAGGAGAACGGCGTCGAGGTGCTGCTGCCGAACGACCACGTCGCGGCGGCGGACTTCGACCGGAACGCGACGCCGGTCGAGATCGACGAGCCCGCGATCCCCGAGGGCCTCATGGCGCTCGATATCGGTCCGTCCACGCAGCGCCGCTACGCTGGGCGCGTCGAAACCGCCGGCACGGTCGTCTGGAACGGCCCCATGGGCGTCTTCGAGTGGCCCGCCTTCGAGGCGGGCACGCGCGCGGTCGCGGACGCCATGGCGCGCTGCGAGGGCGTGACGGTGGTGGGCGGCGGCGATTCGGCCGCGGCCATCGCCCAGTTCGGCCTGAAGGGTGAGATGACCCACGTCAGCACCGGCGGGGGCGCTTCCCTCGAGCTGCTCGAAGGCAAAACTTTGCCCGGTCTGGCCGCCCTGCGATAAGGGCGTCATGTTCGTCGTCAAGTTCCTTCACGTCCTCGGCATGGTCGTCTACGTCGGCGGCTTCCTCGCGCTCACGCGTCTCGTCGGGAAGGCGGTGCTGTTTGAGACGGAAGCGTCGCGCGCGGACTCCTACCGGACCTTCCGGCGGATGCACATGTTCGCGGACTGGGGTGGGCTGGCGATCATGCTGGTGACGGGTCTCATCCTGTTCATCAGCGATCCGTGGGACAAGGACTACCTCAAGCAGGGTTACTTCCACATGAAGCTGACCTTCGTGATCCTGCTGCTGGTCTGCGACATCCTCTTCACGCGTAAGCTCTTCTTCCAGATGCGGCCCGATGGACCGCAGCCGAAGAAGGCGTTCTTCGCCGCGTTGCACGGCATCGCCGCGCTGCTCGTGGTCGGCGCGATCTTCGCCATCTACGTGATGGGCGAAGGCGGCGCCTCCAACGTTTGACGTTCGACGTTTGACGTTCGACGTTTTGCGATGGGAAGGCCCCGGGCGTCGTGGGCCGGTTCGTCTGCGGGTTTGATGCCTTGGGAAGGCTACGTCGAACGTCACACGTCTAACGTTCAACGTGCCGAAGGCGGCGCCCCGCCGAGTCCCGCGACGACTTTCGCCGGGAGCGTGACGGGCCGCATCCAGACCCGCCACTTGCCCAGCAGGTCGCCGGGGTCGGTGCGGAGGGCGGGCTCGAGTTCGCCCCAGGCGAGCCAGGAGTCGCGCTCCTTCGGCACGCGCGCGCCGCGGGGGAGAAAAACGACCTGCCAGCCGCCGAGCTGCGTCTCCATCGACGCGAGCATCCGGGCGTCGAGCAGGGCACGCAGCCGCCGCGACTCCGCCTCGTTGTCGAGGACCTTCGCCAGTTCCTGCGAGAAATGGATGAAGTCCTCGCGTCGCCGTTGCTGCCGCTCGCGTGCGACGGTCTCCAGCACGTAGCTCGACGGCGGTCGGCCCAGCCCGTAGAGCAGCAGCGCGAAGCCGGCAAGGAGGGTGAAGACCAGAAGGAGCCGTTTCACGACGCGCGGAGCCGATCCTATACAATTCCGCCCTTGATCAAGATCGCGCCGTCCCTGCTCAGCGCCGACTTCGGCCACCTCGAGAGCGAGATCGCCAGCGTAGTCGAGGGCGGAGCCGACTGGCTTCACCTCGACGTGATGGATGGGCATTTCGTCCCCAATCTCACGTTCGGACCGTTCATCGTGGAGGCGATTCGCCGGCTGACCGACCGCACCCTCGATACGCACCTGATGATCGAGGATCCGCTCACCTACGGCCCGCAGTTCGCGGCCGCGGGCTCCGACATCGTCACCTTCCACATCGAGGCGCCCGTCGATCCCGGCGCCACCTTCGACGCGATCGAGGCGGAGGGCGCGAAGGCGGGCCTGGTGATCAACCCGGACACCGACGTGGCTCGATTGGAGCCCTGGCTGGAGCGCTGTCACATGGTGCTCGTCATGTCGGTCTTTCCGGGGTTCGCGGGGCAGTCCTTCATCCCCGAGGTGCTCGACAAGGTGCGGGCGCTGCGCGGGACGTACGGGTTCGAGCGCGACATCGAGATGGACGGCGGGGTGTCGCCCGCGACGGCGGCGGCCTGCAAGGAGGCGGGCGCCAACGTGCTTGTCGCCGGCAGCGCCGTCTTCAACCAGGAAGACCGCGCGGCGGCGATCCGGGCGATCCGGGAGGCTTAGCGTCATGGCCTGGAATTTCCGCAAGAAGAAGAACATCCCCGGCGGGCTCTGGCTCAAGTGCCCCAGCTGCGGGGCGATGCTGCAAAAGCGCGTGCTCGAGGAGCACTTCAACGTCTGCACCGAGTGCGGCCACCACTTCAAGGTGAGCGCACGGCAGCGCGTCGACCAGCTGCTCGACGAGGGCAGTTTCGAGGTCCTGGGCCAGGATCTCAAGACGCAGAACGCGCTCGACTTCCAGGGCTACGAGGGCACGATCGAACGGTCGCAGAAGAAGTCCGGGATGGACGAGGCTGCGCTCGCCGGGTACGGCAGCCTCGACGGCATTCCGGTCGCCTTCTGCGCGCTCGACTTCCACTTTGTGGGCGGCTCCATGGGCGTCGTCGTCGGCACCCGCGTGACCGTCGCCGCCGAGCATGCGTACGAGGCGAAGAAGCCGCTCATCGTCGTCTCGACGAGCGGCGGCGCGCGCATGCACGAAGGCGCGCTTTCGCTGATGCAGATGGCCAAGACGAGCGCCGCGATCGCCCGCATGGGGGAGGAGGGGCTGCCCTACGTCTCCGTGCTGGCCGACCCCTGCACGGGCGGTGTGATCGCCTCCTATGCGGCGCTGGGCGACGTCATTGTCGGCGAGCCCAACGCGCTCATCGGCTTCGCCGGCCCGCGGGTCATCCAGACCACCATCGGCACGCAGCTTCCGGAAGGCTTCCAGCGCGCCGAGTTCCTGCTGGAGCACGGCTTCATCGACCGGATCATCTCCCGGACGACCATGAAGCAGGAGCTCGCTTCGATTCTCCGCTACATGACGCCCGCGCCCGCGCCGGCCGCGGCCGAGCAAGAAGCGGTCAACACTGAACCTTGATCGGCCGATGGAAGTTCCTATAACCGGCTCTTCCCGATTCCCCGATAGCTCAATTGGTAGAGCGTCCGGCTGTTAACCGGCAGGTTGTAGGTTCGAGTCCTACTCGGGGAGCCAACCGAATGAGGGTCCGCGCGCGGCGCGGGCCCTTTTTTCGTGCCCTCCCGGGGTTGCAAAATCCGCCTGTCGGGAGCGAATCCGCTTGAATTGAGAACCGTTCTCATTATCGTCGGGGTGTGGAAACCGCTCCGTTGCCCAATCGCCGCTCGGTCTGTCCCATCGCCTGCACGCTCGACGTGGTCGGAGACAAGTGGACGCTGCTCGTCCTGCGCGACCTCTTCTCGGGCAAGATGCACTTCAAGGAATTCGCGGCCTCCGAAGAACGGATCGCGACCAACATCCTGACCTCGCGACTGGAACGGCTACTCAACCACCGGTTGATCAAGCAAGTTCCCTCCAAGGTCCATGCCGGCCGCTTCGGCTATCGACTGACGGAGCGCGGCGAGACCATGCTCCCGTTGCTCGAGGCGGTCACGCAGTGGGGCCTGCGTCACCTCGACGGCACCGAGATCAAAGCTCTCCCGAGCGGATGACCACCATCTTCTCCTGCTGCATGTCGCGCATCGTGTAGCCGATGCCGCCGATGCCGAGTCCGGACTCCCGGTGGCCGGCGAACGGCATCCAGTCGACCCGGAACGCCGTGTGGTCGTTGACCATCACGGCCGCCGCATGCAGTCGCCGCGTCGCACGCAGGATCGCGTCGAGATCCTTGCCGAACACGGACGCCTGGAACGAGTACGGCACGTCGTTGGATCGCCGGATGGCCTCGTCGAGTCCGTCGACGGGGTAGACGCAGACGACCGGCCCGAAGATCTCCTCGTGGCTCACCTTGGCGTCGGGCGAAGGGTCGTAGAGCACGGTCGGCGCATACGCGCGCGTCGTCACTGGCGCGCCTCCCGCGCGGACCGCGCCGCCGGACGCGGATACCCACTCCGACACCCGCGTGACTTCCGCTTCACGAATGAGCGGTCCGACGTCCGTGTCCGGGAGCGTCGGATCGCCGACCTGTAGCGCCTCGGCCGCCTCCGCGAGACGCGCCGCGACCGTCGGCGCGATGCCGCGGGCGGCGAAGATGCGCTGCACCGAGACGCAGACCTGGCCGGCGTGATAGAAGCCGCCCTTCGCGAGCAGCGGGATCATGTCGTCGAGATCGGCGTCGTCGAGCACGACGACCGGGGCGGCGCCCCCGTGCTCCAGCGCGCAGCGGGTGCCGGGCGCGAGCTGCGAACGGAGCATCCAGCCGACCCGACCGCTGCCGATGAACGTGAAGAACGCCACGCGGGGATCGCTGGACAGCTGGCCCGCGACGCCGTGATCGGAAGTCAGGATCGCCTGGCACCACTCCGGCGGCAGGCCCGCCTCGCGCAGGATGCGCACGAACGACCAGCAGCTCATCGGTGTCGCCTCGGCCGGCTTGACGATGGTGGGACACCCGGCGGCCACGGCCGGACCGACCTGGTGGACGATGAGATTGAGCGGATGGTTGAAGGCGCTGTAGGCGACGACCGGTCCAATCGGCTCCCAGCGCGTATACGCCATGCGGTGGCTCGACGCGGGGTTGATGCCCATCGGGATGCCGCCGCCCGCCTGCGTGCGGATCGCCTCGGCGCAGAGGCGGACGCCGTCGATCGCACGATCGACCTCGACCAGCGAGTCGACCAGCGGCTTGCCGCCCTCGCGCGCCGCCTCGACGGCCAACGACTCGCGTCGCTCGCGCATGAGGGCGCCGGCGCGCTCCAGGATGGCGACGCGTTCGTGGATCGGCAGCGGGTCGCCGAGCGACGTCGCGGTGACGAGCGCCCGCTCGACCGCTTCCGCGCCCCCGGTTTCGATCTCCGCGATGACCGTGCCGTCCCACGGCGCGACGACTTCGCGGGTTCCGTTCGGGCTCGCGCCCGGGACCAGCATCTCTAGTTTCGGCACTGCAGTTGTCCCAGCTTGTGCGTGAGCTTCATGTTCTCGGAGTAGTCGACCGGGCAGTCGATGACGACCACCGTGTCGTCGGCGATCGCCTGGCGCAGGACGTCCTGCAGCTCGCCCGCCGACTCGACCCGGTAGCCCTTGCAGCCGAAACTCTCCGCGAGCGCGACGAAGTCGGGGTTGGAGAACTCGATGTGCGCCGGCCGCCCGAACTTGCGCAGCTGGTGCCACTCGATCAGCCCGTACTTGTCGTCGCGCCAGATCATCACGATGATCGGCGTGCCGATGCGTTTCGCGGTCTCGAGCTCCTGTCCGTTCATGAGGAAGCCGGCATCGCCGGTGACGGTCAGCGCCACGCGGTCGGGGAACGCGCGCTTGGCGGCGATCGCGCCCGGGACGCCGATACCCATCGAGGCGAACCCGTTCGAGATGATGCAGGTATTGGGCGCCTCGGCGGGATAGAGACGCGCCATCCACATCTTGTGCGCGCCGACGTCGCTGATCACGATGTCCTTGTCGTCGAGCACCTGGCGGAGATCCCAGATGATCTTCTGCGGCTTGACCGGGAACGCTTCGTCCTCGGCGTGCGACTCCAGCTCCTCCTGGATCACGCTCTTGAGCTCCGCGATGTTCACGCTGCTCTGCGCGGGGACGAGTTCGGCGATCGCCGGCAGCGAGCGCGCGATCCCGCCGAGCACGCCGGCGGCGACGATGTAGTGCTCGTCCACCTCCGCCGGGCTCACGTCGATGTGGAGGATCTTGCGGTCCTTGGTGGGGTGCCAGCGTTCCGGCGAGTATTCGACCATGTCGTAGCCGACGCAGATGATCACGTCGGCGGCGTCGAAACCGGAGCTCACGTAGTCCTTCGCCTGCAGTCCGATCGTGCCGAGGCTGAGCGGATGCGAGGCGGGGATCGCACCCTTCGCCATGAACGTCGTCGCAATCGGGATGTTGAGCTTTTCGGCGAACGCGACGAGCTCCTTCGACGCATGACCGCGCAGCACGCCGTTGCCCGCGAGCACGATCGGTGACTTCGCCGCGGAGATGATCTCGGCGGCACGGCGCACCTTCTCGGGGGCGGGGTCGGGCTCCATCGGCGCCTGCACCGTCAGCGGCTCGAGGCCCTCGACGACCATCTCGGCGACGTTCTCCGGCAGCTCGATGAAGGAGACGCCCGGCTTCTCCATCTGCGCCATCTTGAACGCCTTGCGGATCACCTCCGGCACGATCTCCGGGGTGCGCACCTGCACGGCGTACTTGGAGACCGGGTCGAAGAGCGCGACCAGGTCGAGATGCTGATGGCTCTCCTTGTGCATGCGACCGGTGTCCGCCTGGCCGGCGATCGCGATGACCGGCGCGCGGTCCATGTTGGCGTCGGCCACGCCGGTGATCAGATTGCAGGCGCCGGGGCCGAGCGTCGCGAGGCAGACGCCCGCCTCACCGGTCAGGCGGCCATGCACGTCCGCCATGAAGGCGGCGGCCTGCTCGTGGCGCGTCAGCACGAACTCGATCTTCGAGTAGAGCAGCGCGTCCATGAGATCGATGTTCTCTTCGCCGGGAATGCCGAAGATCGTGTCGATGCCCTCGTTCTCGAGACAACGAACCAGCAGTTCGGAAGCGTTCATATCCACTCCTGGGAGGATGCAAAAGTGTCGGGGCGCGCCGCATCCCAGTAGGGCTGCATGCGCGTACAGGCGCGCCCGTCGCGAAGCTGGCCGGGCGCGTAGAAATCGAAGATGGAGGCGAGGCTGCGGACTTCGGTCGGGCTGGTGCGCTCGTAGATCAATCGCGGATGGAACTCGCGCGGATGCGAAAGCCCCGCGGCGGCGGTGACCTCCGCAAGCGCTTCCAGCGTGTTGCGGTGAAAGTGATGCACGCGCTCCGCCTTCGACGGCACGTGGATCGCGCGGGCCATGCGCGGGTTCTGCGTGGCGACGCCGACCGGGCACTCGTTGGTGTGGCACGCCTGCGCCTGGATGCAGCCGATCGCCATCATGAAGCCGCGGGCGGTGTTGCACCAGTCGGCGCCGAGCGCCAGCGCCTGGGCGATGTCGAAGGCTGAAACCCGCTTGCCGGCCGCCGCGATCCGCACCTCCTTATCGATGTCCAAACCGACGAGCGCGTTTCGCACGAAAAGGAGTGCCTCGCGCAGCGGCAGACCGAGATGGTCGGAGAACTCGATCGGCGCCGCGCCGGTGCCGCCCTCGGCGCCGTCCACCGTAATGAAGTCGGGCAGGATGCCGGTTTCCAGGATCGCCTTGCAGATGGCATAGAACTCGTGCGGGCGGCCGATGCAGAGCTTGAAGCCGACCGGCTTGCCGCCGGAGAGCTCGCGGAGCCGGGCAATGAACTGGAGCAGTCCGGTGGGCGTGTCGAACGCCGTGTGATAGGCGGGCGAGACGCAGGTCTTGCCGACCGGAATTCCGCGCGCATCGGCAATCTCCTCCGTCACCTTCGAGCCCGGCAGGATGCCGCCATGGCCCGGCTTGGCGCCCTGCGAGATCTTCAGCTCGATCATCTTCACCTGCTCGCGCTCGGCCCGTTGCCGGAACTGCTCGGGGTCGAAGGTGCCGTCGTCGGCACGGCAGCCGAAGTAGCCGGTGCCGATCTGCCAGATGAGGTCGCCGTCGCCCTCGCGGTGGTAGCGGGAGATCGATCCCTCGCCGGTGATGTGTGCGAATCGTCCGGCCCGTGCGCCCCGGTTGAGCGCCTCGATGGCGGGGCCGGAGAGCGAGCCGAAGCTCATCGCGGAGATGTTGTAGACGGAGCAGGAGTAGGGATGGGGCGTGCCGGGGGCGCCGACGTCCACGCGGAAGTTCGCGACCGGATCGGGGTCCAGCGGCTTGGGCGCCATGGTGTGGGCCAGGAGGCCGTAGCCCTCGTCGTAGACATCGCACTCGGTGCCGAACGGCTTCTTGTCCGTGACGTTCTTGGCGCGCTGGTAGATGAGCGAGCGCTGGTCCCGGTTGAACGGCATGCCCTCCGTGTTGGATTCGACGACGTACTGACGCATCTCCGCGCCGGTGCCCTCGATGAGGTAGCGCAGGTGCCCGACCAGCGGATAGTTGCGCAACAGATTGTGGCGCGTCTGGAACAGGTCCCAGATCCCGAGTGCGAGCAGCGGGACGGTGACGGCCAGCCCCCAGAGCCACGGACCGCGCAACACGGCGAACAGGATGCAGAGCGCGACGACGAACCAGAAGACCTGCGTGCGAATGGCGCGGATCAAGCGGCGTTCCTCCTCGACGGGAGGGTATCAGGACT
>JBCDBY010000150.1:0-10638 GCA_039182715.1 Planctomycetota bacterium | reverse complement strand
CGGCGCTGGCCGAGTTCCCGTTCATGAGCGACTCCGGCAAGCGCCGGCTCGCCGAGAAGATGGGCGAAGTCACGGCGGCCCGGGCGCGCTTGACGCGCGACGCGCGTCGCGCGCTCGAAGACTTCGACGAGTTCAAGGACATGGCCAGTCTCGACCGCGTGCGCAGTGTTCTCGACGAGCTGGTCGACCGTCATCAGGTCACTTCGGGCGAGGGCCCGCTCGGCCAGGCGTTCGCGGAGCTCAACACCGCCGAGGCGGAGCGACGCACGACCGCGCGCCGCGTGCAGGAGACGAAGCAGGCCGAGCCCTTCTTCGCGCTGGCGAGCGTGCACGTCGACGACGAGGAGTTCTATTCCGCGGCGGCGCTGCTCGTCTACATCGTGAAGAGCCTGCCGGCTTCCGAGCAGGCCGACGAGGCGCGCACCCAGCTGCAGGCGATCTTTGAAGCCAACCCCAAGATCAAGAGGGTCATCGAGGACGGTCCGGACGCGGACTCGGAAGGGAAGTAGGCCATGGCGAGCCAGGCAATCGGAATCGATATCGGTACGCACGCCGTCAAGGTCGCCGTGCTGCAGCGCAAGGGCGCGACCACGCGCGCGCTGCGGCTCTTCCGCGCGCCGCTGGCGGGCGACGACGACATCGTGCGTATCCAGGGCGCGCTGGCGCGCGCCGGCATCAAGGGCGGTCCGGGCCTGCTGGGCATCACCGGCCGCGACCTGATCATCCGCTACACGCACGTGCCGCCGGTCCCCGACTGGCGCCTCAAGCTGCTCATGCAGTTCGAGATCAACGAGGTGAGCGGCCAGAGCGGCGGTGAGGTCGCGGCGGACTACCGGCGCATCGACCTGCCGGTCGAGACCGACGAGGACACCGTGCTCGTCGCGCTGACCCGCGACACGTGGCTCAAGCCGCGCGTCTCGGCGGCGCGCAACTCGGGCATCAAGGTGGACGGCGGCTGCCCCAACTCGGTGGCGCTGTTCAACGCGTTCCTCGCGCACGGCTCGATGAACGACGGCGAGACGACCTACCTGGTCAATCTCGGCCGCGACAACATCGACATGGCGATCCAGCGCGACGGCGAGCTCATCTTCGCGCGCAACATGGCCGGCGGTGGACAGATGTTCACCGAGTCGATCATGAGCACGTTCGGCCTGCGCGAGCCGAAGTCGGAGAAGAACAAGGTCACGAAGGGCGACCTGACGCCGCGCGCGCAGGCGCGCTACCCCGACTCGACCGCCGAGAAGATCGCGAACGCGATGCAGGCGCCCGCGGGCCAGCTCGTCTCGATGATCCAGTCCACGGTCATGATCAGCCGCGCGCAGACGCGCATCTCCGACCTCAACGTGGACCGGCTGCTGCTGACCGGCGGCGGCTCGCGGATGAAGGGTCTGCGGGACTACTTCGAGGCGAATATGAGCGTGCCGGTGGAGCTGTTCGATCCGATCTCCGACGAGATCGATCTGAGCCAGCTCGACGCGGGCGACGAGGAGGAACTCGGCGAGAAGCCGATGGACTTCGCCATCGCCGTGGGCCTTGCCGAGACGCTGCTCACGCCGCACGCGCTCAAGCTCGAGGTGCTCACCGAGAAGGAGAAGAAGAAGCGCACTTTCGCGCAGCGCACCGTCTGGTCGCTCGCCGCGGCCGCGGTGATGCTGGTCTGGATCGTGCTGCTCTTCCAGGACGTCTCGGCCAAGACCGCCGCCGTCCAGGACGCCAACGACGAACTCGAGGTGCAGTTGTCGCGCGTCCAGCAGGCGATCACGAAACAGAAAAAGGCGATCGTCGAGGAGAACGATCGGCGCCACAAGGAGGTCGCGCTGCGTGCGCGCCGCCTGCCGGGTCTGCTCATGCGCCGCGTCCTCGAAGTGCTCGGCAAGAACGAGCCCGAGGGCATGTTCCTCGATTCGGTCGAGCTGAAGACCGACAAGGCCAACCTCACCATGGACGGCGAGCTGGTCCAGGGGCGCCGCGGCATCGACGACGACCTGAAGAACCGCCGGGTGATCTCGAGTCAGCTCGTCTACCCGACCGTCGAGGTGGTCGCGGTGGTGCAGCGCGAGCTCATTGAGGGCTCCCTGGGCAACGCCGTGCAGATCTATCAGAGCGCGCTCCAGGCGGCCTGCGCCGAACTGGAGATCGACGGCTTCGGCGTGAAGTTCGCGCCCGAATCGCTGCGCGGCGTCCGCTTCAAGATGACGTTTACCCTCGAGCCGAAGACGAAGGCCGAGGAGCAGGAGAGCTGATCGTGGACTTCTGGGCACAACACAAGGACTTCATCCTCCGCGTCCTGGCCGGGCTCGGGGTGTTCGTCGTCGCCCTGATCGCGCGCGGGATCGTGCACGGCGACGACCTGCAGACCTCGCGCGTCGCGAACAAGAGGGCCGTCTCGCAGATCAAGCGCGAGAAGGTGGCGCCGCGCGGCACGGTCAGCGAGCTGCGCAACGCGGCCGAGGACCTCCAGTCCAACGTCTCGCTGATCGCGAACGAGATCGGCTTCGACGCCGGAGACGAGCGCAAGCTGCAGCGCGAGCTGCTGCGCCGCATCTTCGAGCGCATCATCCGCGTACGCGAACTCGACGGCGACTCCGCGGAGGTGCGCGCCGAGCGCGTGCAGAACGCCATGGCGATCAACATCAACGGCGCCTTCGGCGCCCTGCGACTGCTCATGCGCGACGAGATTCTCGATGAGGCGGCCGAGCGCAACGTCGCCGTGCCCGAGGACGGCATGGGCTTCGCCAACCTCGTCTCGATCGAGGCGGGCGACCTGACCAAGTACCTGCTGCAGCTCGAGCTGGTGACCCGCGTGGTCACCGACGCGCTCGGGATGGAGATGACGACGGCGTCCGGCAGGAAACGCCAGGTGCGCGTGGCCGCGATCGAGGAGGTCCGCATCGACTCGGACCAGACGACCGCGAGTCCGATTCCCGGTGCCAACCCGCAGTACCTGCGGGAGTACAAGGTGCGCATTCGCGTGCGAGGGGGCGAAGCGGCCATCGTCGAGCTGTTCAACCGGCTCGAGTCGGAGTCCCCGCGGGTCGCGATCCGCGGGCTCAAGGCGGAGCGTCGGCCTCGCGACATGATCGACCTGGAGCTCGAGCTCCTGGCGATCGCCGTGGACCCGAGCGTGGACTTCACCGTCACCGAGGAGGAACAGCAGTGAACCGGGAACGCATTCTCTTCGTGGTGGTCGTCGCGCTCGTCGCGCTCTGGTACTTCGTGCTTCGCGAGGACGTGAAGTTCGAGACGAAGGCGACCGCGCCGAGCCTCAAGCAGGACGTGCTCGCGGTGCGCGCCATCGATCAGACGCGCACGCTCATGAGCCTGCCGGAGCCCTACGGTGCCTTCACGCAGGTCTCCAACGAGACCGAACATCCGCGCCCGCAGCTCGACACGATCGTGGCGCGCGACATGCAGAACATCTGGCCGCCGACCAGCGTGAACGTGCGACGCGCGCTGTTCGGCCGCCTGCGGCGCAACACCGTGGCGCCGGTCGAGGGCGAGGCGACGATCACGTTGCCTCCGATCGATACGGACGAGGCGGCGGGCGTTGAGGACGATGCCAAGCAGCTCGTGAAGCGCGAGGACAGCTGGACCGGCCTCGGCGGGGGACAGCAGTCCGGCCGCGTGCGTCGCATCCGCCTCAAGAGCGGCACCTGGGTCTCCGATCCGGGTGACCTGCCGATGCCCGGCAAGATCGACGACAACTCGTTCCTCGCCCTGCTCATCCGCGCGGAGGCGGACCAGCTCGGCGCCGCCGAGGTGATCGCATCCCTCGAGCTCGAGCTCAAGGCGGGCGGGCGCGTAACGCTCAAGTTCCCCGACGAGGCGAACAACATCCGCATGGCCGTGACCGGCGAGGATCGCGCCTGGTGGGAAGGATTCCGCACCTACAAGCGCCAACGCACCCGCACGGTCGGAGACCGCATCAGTGCGGCGGAGCAGCTGATGGAGCGCGGTCGCGTCGCCAGCAGCCTCGACCCGCGCATCGGTTGGGCCTCCGCGATTCTCGAGACCGCGCGTGAGAACGTGCCGCCCACGACGCAGAACGAGGCGACCAAACTGCTCATGCCGCAGCTCGAGGTTGCCCAGCTGCTCTTCCAGTACGAGCGCATGCTGGAACTCGCCTTCACCCATCTCGACAAGTGGCCGAGCGACGCACGCGTCATCGAGAAGGTGGGCTCGCTGCTCGCCAGCCGCAACTTCGGCCTGCTCGACCAGGCGGAGCGCTGGTTCGCCCGCGCGCCGCAACTCGCATCCGCGCAGATCCGGCGCATCGAGGTGCTCATCGCCCTCGATCGTTTCGACGAAGCGCGTGCGCTGCTCGACCAGGGACGCGCCGGCGCCGGCGCCCGCGTCAACCTGCTCGCGGCGCGCGTGGCGCTCGCGCTCGGCGACTTCCAGACCGCCGTCACCAAGGCGTCCGCCTACACCGTGGGCGAGAACGGCGGTGAGGCGAACAAGATCCTCGGCGGCGTCGCGTACGCCCAGGGCGATGCGGCCAAGGCGGAGGAGTACTTCCTCGCCGCGATCGAGCGCGACTCGACCGACAGCTACGCCTACAGCGACCTTGGGCTCGCGCTGGCGGTGCAAGGCAAGGTGGCCGACGCGCTCGCCTGCTTCGAGCGCGCCGAGGGGCTCGACTTCGAGAACACGGTCACGCCCGGCATCGGCCGCGTCTTCCTCAAGTTCGCCGCGGCCGACGCCCACAAGGCGGACGCGGCCGCGAAGCGCCGCGCGGCGGAAGCGCGCAAGAACCGCGCGGAACTGCTGGCGCAGGCCGAGGAGGCGGAGAAGAAGTCCGCGGAGGAGATCACGGCCGCGCTGGCCATGTTGACCGCCGAGGACGGCCTCGAGGAGAACAACCCGCTCGATCTGATGGTGCGCTACTTCGTCGGCTACGCGCTCGAGCGCCAGGGCGACCAGCGCGCCGCGTTCGAGAAGTACCGCTCGGTGATCGACAACGACCACCGCATGCGCATCGCGATCGCGCGGCTCGGCGTCGTGCTCGCGCGCTTCGTCGAGGCCAATCCCGATGATGCGCGCGCCGCGGAGTTCGCCAAGGCGAGCGACGCGCACCTGACCAAGGCGCAGGCGCTGAATCCGCAGGATCCGATTCCGGCCTACATCCTCGGTCGCTTCCACATGCTGCGCGACACGCAGCGCAGCAAGGCGAATCGCATGCTCGGGATCGCCGCCGGTCTCGCGGCACCGACCGGTGACCCGGACCTGCCGCAGTGGGCGGCCGCCGGCATGGGCGCGCTCGCCTATCGCAACGACGACATCGAGGTCTCCAAGGTGAAGTCGATGTTCAACAACGTCGAGCGCGACGTGCGCCGGCGCGTGAGCCAGACCAACCCCGACGACCTGCAGAAGGCGGTCGAGGCGAACCCGGTCTACCGGTACTGCGTCGAGGCACTGCGCCGCATCAACGAGAACGCGAAGAAGCGCGTGATCACGTTCAACTTCCGCTCGACCATCCCGAAGCGCTGGAAGGTCAACAAGTCGGAGGGCGTTTCGATCGGCGTCCGCGGCGGGGCGCTCGAGTTCCGCGGCACGATCGGCGACGGCGACGCGCTCGAGAAGAACTCGATCAGCTTCAAGGACAACAACGTCCGTTCCGACACCTACCACCGCATGGAGGTCACGGGGACGATGCCCGAGGTCACCAACGCGCGACTGGGCGTCGGCATCGTGCGCAAGCGCCGCGCCCGCGGCAAGCGGAACGTGAGCGGGATTCAGATCTGGCGCGCGAACGACTCCAAGCGGCCGGAGATCCTGATCGACGGGGCGCGCACCGTGCCCCGGCTGAAGAACGACTCCCGCAGCGGCACGATCACGATTCTCAACGGCGTGGACTGGCCGGGCGGCAAGTTCAGCCTGACGATCCGCGTCGTGGATCGCGAGAAGGGCACCCTGACGGCGGACCTCAAGGTCGGCGACGGGCCGTCGATCAATCTGGTCGGGGCGGTCGCCAAGGAGTCCGATTTCACCTTCGAAGAGGGCTTTGGCGAGCCGGCCGAAACCACCCGTCTGATGGCCCGGGGTGGCAGTGGAGGCGCATTTGAGGTCTATATATGGGTCGAAGGCCGCGACGGCGCCGAGTATCGGGAAGTCCGGATCGACTCTGTCCGGCTCGTGAAGAGCGTGAGGTAAACGAGGAAAGAGCAATGCACCGCGTACACAGCAAGAAGACCGGCTTTACGCTGATCGAGGTCCTGGTGGTCATCGCGATCATCGGGGTGCTCGCCGGACTCGTCGGCGTCATCATCGGCAAGGCCAACGAAAAGGCCCAGGTGACAGGGACGAAGGAAGTCATCAACGTCGTTCTCGACATGAAGATCCGGCGGTTCAAGCAGGAATTCGGACGCTGGCCCGCCTCGAGCCTCTCCACGCTCTCCAAGCTGGGCGGCAAGGCGAAGCCCTGGAAGAACGTCGGCTTCTCGGACGGCAACGAGACCAACGTCAACTCCGAGATCCTGCTCATCCAGCTGCTGCACCCCGACTTCTCGACGCGGCTGCAGGACGACGAACTGCAGCGGATCGAGGAGCCGTTCGGCAACATCGACGGCGACAGCTTCACCGAGACGCCGCCGGGCGGTCGGAACGCCGAGGCGCGCGAGATCCTCGACGCCTGGGGCAGCCCGATCACCTACATCTACAACGGCGACTACGGCAAGATCTTCCAGGTAACCAACTTCCTGGGCGACGTGGTCGAGGTCACCGCGCGCAAGCGTGAGGATGACACCTACTACCATCCGGACACGTTCCAGGTCATTTCGCTCGGTCCCGACGGGGTCCAGTCGGAGGATGACATCAGTGACGACGTGATGAACTTCCGGACGGAGGGCCAGTAGCGCGTGCGTCGCCGCGGCTTCACGCTCATCGAGATCCTGGTGACCATCAGCCTCATCGCGGTGCTGATGGGGCTCGGGGTCGGCCTCATCCAGCGCGCGGGGACGGGCAACCTGCTCACGCAGACCGTCACCGCGGGCGCCAACCTCCTCGCGACGGCGCGAGCTAGCGCCTTCGGGAGCGCGAGCGCCTACGTGACCGTGGACACGCTCGACTCGGGCGGCGGCGAGATTCGCGTCTTCCGGCAGCGGCCGGTCTTCACGTGGCACTGCGAGAACTTCGAGGACGCCAGCGTGCTCGACGTGATCAAGCGGTCGGGCGGCGTCGACGTCGTCGAGAACGCGCCGGTGCCCAGCATGCAGGGGCGCCACATCCAGTTCGACGGCGGCTCGCGCGTGACCCTGGCGGACCGTCCCTGGCAGCAGTTCGTCGAGGGATTCAGCATCGAGTGCCGCATCAACGTGCCGACGAGCACGACGCGCCAGAACATGCAGCTCTTCCGCAAGGGCACGGCGTTCGAGGTGAACGTGATCGGCGGCGACTCCGGTCGCTACGGCATCGAGGCGAAGATCCGCCTCGCGGCGGACGAGGACGGCAAGGGCGCCGGCATGCACGTGATCCGCACGGGCGAGCGGGGAGGCGAGCAGGTCATCGAGTGGGAGAACCCGATTCTCGCCGGCCGCTGGTACGACGTCCGCATCTCCTACGACCGCAACCGCTTCCAGATCCAGATCGACGGGGCGGTGCGCGGCGAGCGCTCGGACAAGGGCAACGCGATGAAGCCGGCGACCGGCGACGCCTCGGTCGACATGTGGATCGGCGACTCCTATGAGGGCGGTTTCGATTCGCTCCAGATCGGCGGCATCTACGAGGACAGCGACGATCGCTACGAGATCGCCGAATCGATCTATCGCATCGACGAGAACGGCAAACGCCTCTCCGACCGCGTGATCATCTATTTCCGCAACCGCCAGCTTGACCCGCGTCGCCACTCGGAGGCGGTCGAGCTCCAGTTCGAGATGGAGGGCGGCGAGTCCGGCCGCGGCGCGCGCCGTCGCATGGAAGTCGGGCTCTCCGGGGAAGCGCGCACGCCGAGGCCCGGGGAATAGCGGGGGAGTAACGGAGAGTAACCATGCGCCGATCCGGATTCACCCTGCTCGAGATCCTCATCGCGATGAGCCTCTTCACGCTCATCGGCTTCTCCGTCGTGCTGCTCATGACCAACGCGGTCGACATGTGGATGGTGGGCACCCGCGGTTCGCAGAACGAAGACCGCAAGGAGATGAGCCTGCCGCGTCTGGAGGATGACCTGCGCAGCGTCCGCACGCCGGACAACCGCGACCGCATTCCGGTCGACCTCAAGGCGAGCGACACGCAGCCGGAGCAGCCGGCGGTCATTCCCGACAACCGGTTCATGTCGGGCTACGTCAACTACACCTTCGGTGAGCGGCAGGTGCCGTGCCGCTATCTGGCGTTCGTGCGCCACATCAACGGCCTCGGCGAGATCGAGGTCTACGCCAGCCGCGCGGGCACCAACCCGAAGGCGGACAAGTTCATCGACGGCCAGGACGACGAGAAGGAGTGGAAGGAAAACCTCCACCTCCCGACCGGCGGCGCCATCGAGGTGCTCTGGATCTGGCTGCCCGACCCCGACGAGCCGGGCATCGGCGCCGTCTATCGCGCCTACCGGTCGCCGATCGGCGGCGAGGGCACGCTGCTCGACCCGAAGAACTTCGACGAGTACGGCAAGCTCATCCGCAACATCCAGCCGCAGCCCGTCTTCCAGGACGTGCTGCTCTTCGATCTCTACTTCTGGACGCAGTACACGACGACGTGGGAGTACCTCAAGGGCGACCCGCGCGTGACCGCGCGTCCGCAGGCGCTGGAGGCGCTCGGCGCCGGCCCGTCGCCCTGTGGCCCGTCGCGCATCTGGGACTCGACCCGCGGTCTGCTCGTTACCGGCGACGGTGCCTTCGCGCTCAACAACACCGCGCGGTCGGCCAACTACGCGCCGGACGACATCTGGCCGCGTCGCGTCCGCGTGGAGTTCGCCCTCAAGGAGTCGTCCACGCAGCTCAAGTCGGACCTGCCGATGGGGGCCGCCGAGTTCAGCGTGCACGACGCCAGCTTCGGCACCGGCATGGGCATCCTGTCCCGGATGCTCTTCAAGGTCGGCCCGGAGTGGGTCATGGTCGAACAGCGCGACTCCAGCGACCGGGACACCTTCCTGATCGGCGGTCGCGGCCGGCGGAACACGGTGGGCGTGAACCATCCCGCCGAGACGAACGTCTATCTGGGCCAGATCTACGACGTGACGATTCCGATTCCGGCCTTCCGGGACGACAACAACTGAGCATCGACGAGGCACCCTGCCCCAGGGCGTGCCCCGACAGCCCCTGCGGGACGGTGCTACACTGGAGGATGCACGCATGAGGCACGCGCGAAAGTCCGGATTCACCCTGCTCGAGGTGATGATCGCCATGTCGATCCTCGCCCTCGGCGCCACGTCGATCCTCTCGATCTTCGTGGCCGCGGTGAAGTTCCAGTCGGACCGGGTGGAGAACAACCGGATCACGGAGTTGCGCAACTTCGCCCGGCACCACGCCCAGGTCGCCTTCAGCAACTTCGATCCGAGCTCGGTGAAGGACGGCGAAACGCCGCTGCCGAAGAAGATCGTGGCCGACCTGACCGACGAGGGGGACGCCGAGGCGAACGCCGACGCGCTCATCCGCGAGGCGGTGGAGCGCTTCCGCGGCTACAAGTACGAAATCGACTTCGAGGAGGACAAGTTCTCCGTCTCGGGGTCGAGTGCGGTGGCGCACATTCGCATCTATCGCCTCAGCGGGCAGCTCGACGAGTCGGAACTCGTCGACAAGGAGTTCCTGACCCGGGAAGGCGTGCCGAACTTCGAGTTCTTCCAGCGCGACTCCCGCTCGGGCATGACATCGGGGGAACGCCGGGACAAGGTCCGGAACCTCGACGACAAGAGACGTTAGATAGGAGTTTCGATGCGCCAACTGCTGCTCGTCGCGGCATTGCTGGGTTCGGTGGCTCTCGCCCTCCCCGGTTCCGCGAAGCCCGTCCGTGTGAAGCTGAAGACCGGCGCCCGGATCACCGGATACGTCATCGAGAACCAGTGCACCGACGCCAAGCTTGTGATTCGGGACATGAAGACCAAGCGCAAGATGACGATCCCGTGGGCGCAGGTGAAGCCGAGCCAGGCGACCGAACTGCGCGTCAAGCTCGGGTTCGAAGTGGCCGAGAGCAGCGGCGGCGAGATGGTCGAGGGCGACGTCATCCGCAACCGGACCGGCAACCTGTTCAAGGGGCTGGTCCTCAACCGGGAGACGGCGCGCAAGGATGGCCGCTACAAGCTCAAGACCGCCGACGGCATCGTTCCGATTCGTTTGAGCGATGTCCGCGAGGAGCGTCGCGAGCTTCTCGATGCGCGCGTGATCTACACGCCGGACGAGCTGTATGAGATGAAGGTCAAGGCGAGCCCGCCCGAGAGCGCGCAGGACCACTACCAGATCGCCGAGTACGCGCGGATCATGGGTGCGCTGCCCCAGGCCAAGCAGCACTACGAGACGGTGCTCTCGCTGGGCGACCCGAAGTACCCCGAGTCGGCGATCAAGCGGCTGATCGAGAACGTCGAGACGCGGATGAACTCGGCGGACGCCGAGGGGAAGCTCAAGGAGATCGAGCGGCACATCGTCTACAACCGCTTCGACAAGGCGAAGGAGGCGCTCGACGCCTTCCGCCGCACCAACGGTGAGAATCCCGTCT
>JBCDBY010000149.1:0-10752 GCA_039182715.1 Planctomycetota bacterium | reverse complement strand
TGGCGGAGAGCGTTGGCGTCGCCGTCCCCAAGACGATGCTGCTCCCGCCGCACGACCGGCCGGAGGGCACCGAGGCGGAGTCCTTCTCGAATCTGCAGTACCCGCTCAACTGGGACGAGGTGTTCGAACACCTCGGCTTCCCGATCTTCATGAAGCCGGCGGACGGCGGCGGCTGGCGCGACGTCTACAAGTGCGACAACCCCGACGAGTTCTTCGCCGCCTACGACAAGTCGCGCGACCTCACCATGATGGTGCAGGAGGCGATCGACTTCACCGACTACTTCCGCTGCTACGGCCTCGGCCGCGAGCACGTGCACATCATGCGCTACGACCCGGGCCAGCCGCATCATCTGCGCTACGTCCGCGACGGCGAGAAGCTCTCCAAGAAGCTCCGCGAGAAGCTCGAGCGCGACGTGCTCGCGCTCTGCAACGCGCTCGGCTACGACTTCAACACCGTCGAGCTCGCCATGCGCGACGGCGTGCCGATCGCGATCGACTTCACCAACCCGGCGCCCGACGCCGACGTGAAGAGCGTGGGCGAGGACAACTTCGCCTGGATCGTCGAGAAGTCGGCGGAGTTCCTGATCGACCGCGCGCTCAACCCGCGTCCGTTCGAACTCACGGGCGATTGGCCGAGGGAGGCCGGACTGCAGGCATGAAGCTCCCGGACTTCACCCTCGGCATCGAAGAGGAGTTCATGGTCATCGACCCCGAGACGCGGGAGTTGAAGTCCCACATCTCGGAGATGATCACGCAGCAGGAGCAGGCGCTCCCCGAGAAGGTGCACCGCGAGCTGCACCAGAGCGTGGTCGAGATCGGCTCCAAGATCTGCGCGGACGTGGCCGAGGCGCGCCATGAGGTGCAGTCCACGCGCTCGACGATCTGCTCGATCGCGAAGGCGCACGGCCTGCGCATCGGCGCCGCCGGCACGCACCCCTCCACGCACTGGGAGAGCGTGGCGACCAACGAGAACCCGCGCTACGACAAGATCCTCGACGACCTGCGCGTCGTCGCGCGCGCCAACGTCGTCTTCGGCCTGCACGTGCACGTCGGCATCGAGGACAAGGAAACGCTCATCCACGTCTTCAACATGGCGCGCTACTTCGTGCCGCACATCATGGCGTTGAGCGTCAACTCGCCCTTCTGGTGCGGGCGCGACACCGGCTGGAAGTCGTATCGCACCAAGGTTTTCGAGAAGTTCCCGCGCACCGGCGTGCCGCAGGCGTTCGGCAGCTTCTCGGAGTACGAGGAGCTGATCGACGACCTGGTGAAGACCAACTCGATCGACAACGGGAAGATGATCTGGTGGGACATCCGTCCGCACTGGCGCTATCCGACGCTCGAGTTCCGCTGCTGCGACGTGCCGATGCGGCTCGACGAGACCATCTGCATCGCGGCGCTCTGCCAGGCGCTGGTCGCCAAGCTCTACCTGCTGCACAAGCGGAACCTCTCGTTCCGGCTGCACCGCCGCGCGCTCATCATGGAGAACAAGTGGCGGGCGGCGCGCTGGGGCGTGCACGGCAAGCTGATCGATCTCGGCAAGATGCGGGAGTACGACACCCCGCGCCTGATGGAGGAGCTGCTCGAGTTCGTCGACGAGGTGGTCGACCACCTGGGCAGCCGCCACGAAATCAACTACATCCGGCAGGTCCTGGCCATGGGGACCGGGGCCGACCGCCAGCTGGAGACCTTCCAGAAAAGCGACGGCAACGCGCACGCCGTGGTGGACCGCATCATCGAGGAGACGGAGCACGGCTTGCAGTGCTCTTAGCATAGGTAGACGTGTCGAAGAGCCTTTCCACCCTGACCTACGACCCCTCGCTGGAAGAGGGGGCGCGCAACGCGATCGAGACCTGCCTGAAGGTGAAGCCCGACGAACGGGTCGTCATCTTCACCGACCAGGAGCGGCTGACCATCGGCGCCGCGCTGACCTGCGCCGTCGAGCGCGTCGGCGCGCCGGTGGAGTGCTACGTGCTCGAGGACTACACGACGCGGCCGTCGACCGCGCTGCCGGCGCCGATCGCCGAGGGCTTCGAGCGCTCGCAGGTCGGCATCTTCTGCGCGGGCGCGCAGCCGGGCGAGCTGGAGATGCGCAAGGCGATGACCGCCATCGTGAATCGCCGGCACATGCGCCATGGCCACATGGTCGGCGTCACCGAGCGCATCATGCGCGAGGGCATGCGCGCCGACTTCGAGTACGTCTATCGCCTCACCGAGTGGGTGCGCACGCGCGCCATGCAGGCGAAGGAGATCGTCTGCAAGACGCCGGGCGGCACCGACCTGCGCGCGACCTTCTCGAAGGACGTCCCGTGGATTCCCACGTCCGGCATCATCTCCACGAAGAAGTGGGGCAACCTGCCGGGCGGCGAAACCTTCACCTCGCCGATCACCGTCGACGGCATCTTCGTCGTGGACGGCTCGCTGGGCGACTGGCTCGCCTTCAAGCACGGCGACATGCGGGCGAATCCGCTGGCCATCGAGATCGAGAACAGCCGCGTGGTGAAGACGACCTGCGACAACGCGGAGGCGAAGGCGGACTTCGACGCCTACATCGCGCCCGACCCGAACGGCAATCGCGTGGGCGAGTACGCGCTCGGCACGAACACCGCGGTGCCCGACATCATCGGGAACATGCTGCAGGACGAGAAGATCCCCGGCGTGCACATCGCCTTCGGCCACCCGTACACCGAGCACACCGGCGTCGACTGGAGCGCGAAGACCCACATCGACGTGGTCGGCCGCGACTTCGACATCTGGTTCGACGGCGTCCCCATCATGGAGAAGGGGCGCTACCTCACCGACGGCGAGGTCTAGCCATGGACGCCGAGCTGCGGGCGCGTTTCAACTCCATCTGGAGCGACACGCTGGCGCAGCGCGCAAGGCGGGATCTCGAGCGGCGCTTGAACTGCTCGATCCCCTTCCCGATGGCGGAGACGCCGCTCTTCCTGTCGGCGGACATGGTGGAGCGCTTCGGCCGCGCCGCGAACGAGATCATGGCGCTGATCTCCAAGCCGGAGTTCATCGCCTCGATGGAGCAGTTCGTGCCGGCGGCGGCCAAGGGCCCCGGGCGCGGCACGCTGCCGCAGTTCGCCGTGGTCGACTTCGCGGTGGTGGAGGAGCCCGACGGCACGCTCGCGCCGCGGCTGGTGGAGCTGCAGGGCTTTCCGTCGCTCTACGGCTTTCAGATCATGCTGGCCGACGTCTGGGCGACGAATATCTCGCGCCACGCATCGATGCCGGATATCTGGCACCTCTTCTACAGCGGCTACAACCGCAACCGCGCGCTGGCGCTCATCGATCGCGCGCTGCTCAACGGTCACGACCCCGAGGAGGTCGTGCTGCTCGACCTCGACGTGCACTTCCAGAAGACCTATCCCGACTTCGCGGCGATCCGCCATTGGTTCGGTATCGACCATGTCGGGCCGGAGGACCTCATCCGCGAGGGCAACCGGCTCTTCCGCGAGGTGGACGGGCGGCGCGTGCCGGTCAAGCGCATCTTCCAGCGCATCGTCTGGGACGAGTTGGAGCGCAAGGAGGCGAAGCTGCCGTTCGGCTGGGACGAATTCGTCGACGTCGAGTGGGCGCCGCATCCGGCGTGGTACTTCCTCTGGTCCAAGACGTCGCTGATCGGCCTCGACCATCCGTGCGTCCCGCGCACCAGCCTGCTGTCTGACCTCGACGAGATCCCCGGCGACCTCGAGAACTTCGTGCTCAAGCCGCTGCACTCGTTCGCCGGTCTGGGCGTGAAGATCGACGTGACGCGCGAGGACGTCGACGCGGTGCCCGCGGGCGAGCGCGACCAGTGGATGCTGCAGGAGAAGGTCACCTATGCCCCGGCGCTCAACATGCCGGACGGCGAGGGCGTGAAGGCGGAGCTGCGCATGATGTTCGTGCGGCCCGAGGACCACGACCGGATGACGCTGCTCCTGAACCTGGTGCGCCTGAGCCGCGGCAAGATGATCGGAGTGGATCACAACAAGGATCTCGCCTGGACCGGCGCGTCGGTCGGGATCTGGTCGGAATAGGGCCACGGCCGAGGTTCGAGGTCGCGGCCCCTTGGGTCGCCGTCCCTGGGGGATTACCCTGTGGCCATGAGTCTCGGCAACTTCAACGTTCCCGTTCCCACCAACGAGCCCGTCAAGGGCTATGCGCCGGGGAGCCCCGAGCGCGATTCGATCGCCGCGTGCCTCGACCGGATGGCGTCGGAGGTCATCGAGATCCCCGTCGTCATCAACGGCGAGGAGCATCGCACCGGCAACACGATCGACTGCGTGATGCCGCACGATCACGGCCACGTGATCGCGAAGGCGCACCAGGCGACGCCGGAGCTCATCGCGCAGGCGATCGAGAGCTGCGAGGGCGCGCGCGCGGACTGGGCGATGATGCCGTGGGAGGACCGCGCGGCGATCTTCCTGAAGGCCGCGGACCTGCTGGCGGGCCCGTACCGCGACGTGGTCAACGCGTCGACCATGCTCGGCCAGTCCAAGACGGTTCACCAGGCGGAGATCGACGCCGCCTGCGAGCTGATCGACTTCTTCAAGTTCAACGTCGGCTACATGGCGCAGCTCTACGCGGAGCAGCCCGAGTCGAGCCCCGGCTGCTGGAACCGCCTCGAGCACCGTCCTTTGGACGGCTTCGTGTTCGCGGTCACGCCGTTCAACTTCACCTCGATCGCGGGCAACCTGCCGAGCGCGCCGGCGATGCTGGGCAACACCGCCTTCTGGAAGCCGGCGTCCACCTCGATTCCGTCCAACTGGTACGTCTACAAGATGCTCATGGAGGCGGGCCTGCCGCCGGGCGTCATCAACTTCGTGCCGGGCCGCGGCTCGCAGGTCGGCAACTCCGTCTTCGGCAGCAAGCACCTCGGCGGCGTCCACTTCACCGGGTCGACCGGCACCTTCCAGCACATGTGGAAGACGATCGGCGACAACATCTCGAGCTACGGCCAGTACCCGCGCATCGTCGGCGAGACCGGCGGCAAGGACTTCGTCGTGGCGCACCCGTCCGCGCCGACGACCGAGCTGGCCGTCGCGCTGGTCCGCGGCGCCTTCGAGTTCCAGGGGCAGAAGTGCTCCGCCGCGAGCCGCGCGTACATCCCGAAGAGTCTGTGGCCGGCGGTGCGCGACGAGATGGGCGGCATGATCGCCGACATCAAGATGGGCGACGTGCGCGACTTCTCGAACTTCATGGGCGCGGTCATCGATGCGAACGCATTTGGCGACCACAAGACCTGCATCGACAAGGCGAAGGCGGACCCCGCCTGCACGATCGTCTTCGGCGGCGAGTACGACGACTCGAAGGGCTACTTCGTGTCGCCGACGGTGGTGGAGGTGACCGACCCGCACCACGAGATGATGAAGATCGAGTACTTCGGCCCGATCCTTTCGGTCCACGTCTACGACGACGCCGAGTGGAGCGAGGTGCTGAAACTGGTCGACAGCACGGCCGAGTACGCCTTGACCGGTGCGGTCTTCGCGGGCGAGCGCGATGCGGTGGTGGAGGCGACCGACGCGCTTCGCTACGCGGCGGGCAACTTCTACGTCAACGACAAGCCGACCGGTGCGGTCGTCGGCCAGCAGCCCTTCGGCGGCAGCCGCGCGTCCGGCACCAACGACAAGGCGGGCTCGATCCTCAACATGCTGCGCTGGGTCAGCCCGCGCACCATCAAGGAAACCTTCGTGCCGCCGACGGACTGGCGGTATCCCTTCTTGGGCTAGGGGCCGGGGGCCGGGGGCCGGGGGCCGGGGGCCGGGGGCGCTGATCTGTGGATAAGTGCGGAACGAATTCCGCAGTCCGCGCACGTAACCCCCGTCGCCGACGGGACATATGCGCGCCATTGGATGCACCTCTTCCATCTGGATAGCCAGGAGAGCCGTCAGGGTCGGCTGTCGAGGGCGTTGAGCTCTTCGGGGGTGGCTTCGTGTTCGATCCAGACGGCGTCGAGTACGAAGAGCAGAACCGCGACGGGGAAGAACAGGATCGTCCAGAAGAACAGCACCCACTTCGAACCGAGGTACCGGACACGTTTGAACTTGATCGACATGGCGGCTGGAGGATAACGGGCCGCACGATCGGCGGGCTAGCGCGGGAACTCGCCGGGGAACAGGGCGCGCGCCTTGTCACCGTGGCGTTCGAGGAGCTCCTTGGTGTATCCGATCTGGATGAAGTAGCGCATCGCCGTCTTCGTGTGGTGGTCCGCTTCGATCAGGGCGAACGCAGCCGGCATCAGCACGTTGATGTCCCCGTGGAAGCGGACCACGTCATCCGAGTCCGCGTTCTCGAGGAGTCGCGCGAGTTCGTCGCGTGCCTCTTCGTTTCTCGGTGCGTAGAAGGTCAGCGCGCGCACGGCCGCCAATCGGACTCCGTACACCTTGTCCGCGAGGGGCGGCTTCAGCTCCCGCACCGAGACGGTGCGTGCGTGTTCGACCACAAGGCAGGCGGCGATGCGCACCTGCGGATTGGGATGGCGGAGCATCTCGCGATGCGCCGCGGGCGACATCGGACGGGCTGCCCAAAGGCGTTCCAGGCTCGCCCTGGCTGCTTGGCGGACGCGCTCGTCCTCGTCGTCCATCGATGCGAGGACGACTTCGATGACCTCATCCGTGGGCGCCGGGCACGATCCGATCGTGCGCAGGGCCGCCACCCGCAGATCGACATCGTCCGCGGACGCGATCTCACGAAGGAACGTCCACACGCGTGCGTCCGCGGCCCAGTAGCTCATCAGGGATTCCAGCGCCGTTTCGCGGAGCTTCTCGTGCGGCTCGCGCGCGGTCTTCATCAGGGCGGTCACGATCTCAGGGATCGCGTCGTCGAAACCGCTCAGCGAACGAGCTGCTCCGATGCGCCGGTACTGGCGTCGGCTCCGCTCCGGCTCGAGCAGTCGTGCCAGCAGGTGGGGCACGGCCTCGGCCGGCTTCTCGCCGTGCGCGTGCAGGCCCATGGCAGCGCGATGGCGGATGAGCTCGATGGGGTCCCGGAGCCGCTCGCGGCACTTTGCGAGCGCCATCGGCCCCGGATTCTGGCCGCTCTCGCGGCTCAGAATGATGTCGAGCGCCAGATACCGGCGATACGAGTCCTCCGAATCCAGCTCGACGAGCAACGGGGAGAGCGCGGACTCGTCCAGCCGCAGCAGCGCCGTCCGGAGCGGATCTTCCCAAGCCAGGAACCCCTCGGTTTGCCAGCGCTTCGCCAGCGCATCGATCAGGGGGACGACGGCATCCGCGCCGAATGCAGCGAGAGCATCCTGCGCCGCGAAGAACTCCTCCTCGGAGTCGGCGCTGAGGAGCACCTCGACGCATCCGCGCGGCGTGTCCAGGCTCGGACGGCACGCGCAGCCGGCGAAGGCAACAACGAGAACCGCAACGCGACCCCACATCCCACGGCCATCCTAAGGGCCCCCGGCGCCCAGCCGACTACAAGTCCAGCGTCGTCACCGGTCGCACCACCGGTCGCTTCGGGACCACCGTGATGCCGGTCTCGGTCACGTGGTAGCCCTTGGCGCGGTCCTCGTCGGGGTCGAAGCCGACGCGTTCGCCCGCCTTGATCACGACGTGCTTGTCGAGGATCGCCTTGCGGACGTGGCAGCCGCGGTTGAGTTCGCAGCCGTCGAAGATCACGGAGTCCTCGACCGACGCGTAGCTGTGGACGCGCACCCGGCGCCCCAGCACCGACTGGCTCACCGAAGAACCCGAAATGATCGTGCCGGGCGAGATCACGCACATGCGCGCGGTGCCGACACGGCCCTCGGAGTCGTGCACGAACTTCGCCGGCGCGGCACTCGAGCCCGCGGCGTGGATGGGCCACTCCTCGTTGTAGATGTCGAGCTGCGGCACGACCTCCTTGAGGTCCATGCACGCGTCGAAGTACGAGTCGAGCGTCCCGACATCGCGCCAGTAGAGGTTCTTGGCGTCCTCCGACCAGCCCGGCACCCAGTTGGTCTGGAAGTCGTACGACTGCACGCGATAGCCCGCCTTGACCATCTTCGGCAGGATGTCGTGGCCGAAGTCGTGGGTCGAGTCGGACTCGGCCTGGTCCTCGAGCAGCATCTTCTCCAGCACGCCGCGGGTGAAGACGTAGTTGCCCATCGAGGCGTAGCAGTGGGCCGGGTCGCCCGGAATGCAGGGCGGGTTCTCGACCTTCTCGTGGAATCCGATGACGCGTCCTTCGTCGTCCACCTCCATCACGCCGAACCGTCGGCCCTCCTCGATCGGCACCGGAATGGCCGCGATCGTGACGTCGGCCTCGACCTCGACGTGCAGATGGAGCATCGGCCGCACGTCCATGATGTAGATGTGGTCGCCGCCGAAAATGCAGACCAGATTGGGCTGCGTATCGCGGATGAGGTTGATGTTCTGGGCGATCGCGTCGGCGGTGCCCGAGTACCAGATCTCGCCCGGCGTCTGCATTTGCGCCGGCACCGGCAGGCAGAAATTGCCCGGCCGCAGGTTGGTCCCGGTCCAGGCCGTCTGCAGGTGCTCGGTGAGCGACTGGCTCTTGAACTGCGTCAACACGTAGACCGACTTGATGTCGGAGTTGATGAAGTTCGAGAGAACGAAATCGATGATCCGGTAGATGCCGCCGAACGGCACCGACGGCTTGGAGCGATAGGCCGTCAGGGGGTAGAGGCGCTTGCCCTTCCCGCCTGCGAGCACCATCGCCAACACCCTTGTCCTCATACGGGCGCGGATCGTAGCAAAGCTCGCCGCGCTTTTTCATGGCCGCATTGCTCCGGCGCATGGACGGGCCGTGCTCGCAAACCCCTGAAAAAGAGGGGGATAGGGCAGTGCTCTTTCGAGACGGGGGCCGGTCCGTGAAGTGGATTCGGGGGACCCCGTCGGGACAATGGGCACGGTGAAGTTGGTGACTGCAGTGCTCGCCCCCGACAAGCTCGACGCCGTGGCCGAAGCACTCGCGGAACGGGAAGTCTTTCGCATGACCGTGACCGACTGCCGGGGCGTGGCCCGCGCCGGCGCCGGTGGTCCCGCGCTCGCCGACAAGGTGCGGCTCGAGATCGCGGTCAACGAGGCGTTCCTGCAGCCCACCCTCGAAGCGATTCGATCCGCCGGCTCCCTCTCGGACGAGGAGGGAAGCGGCTTCGGCAAGATCTTTGTCTCGGACCTGTTGGACGTGGTCCGCATTCGCACGGGCGAACGCGGTCCCGATGCGATCTAGGAGAACTGATGAACCCCACCGATGTCCTCGCGCTTGCGCGTGAACACAACGTGAAGATGGTCGACTTTCGCTTCCTCGACCTCTTCGGAACCTGGCAGCACTTCAGCGTCCCCGTCGGCGCGGTCGACGAGGACACCTTCGCCGAGGGGCTCGGCTTCGACGGTTCGTCGGTGCGCGGCTGGAAGACGATCGACCAGAGCGACATGCTCGTGGTGCCCGATCCGGCGACCGCCTGGATCGACCCGTTCCTCCAGGAGCCGACGCTCATCCTGAACTGCAACGTCCAGGACTGCATCACGCGCGAGGACTACAACCGCGATCCGCGCAACATCGCGCGCCGCACCGAGGCCTACCTCAAGTCGACCGGCATCGCCGACACCGCGTATATCGGTCCCGAGGCGGAGTTCTTCCTCTTCGACGACGTCACGTTCGACTCCGGCCCGAACTACGCGCACTACATGGTCGACTCGCGCGAGGGCCACTGGAACAACGGCCGCGACGAGGGGGGCAACAACCTCGGATACAAGGTCAAGCCGAAGGGCGGCTACTTCCCCGTGCCGCCGCACGACCAGCTGCAGGACGTGCGCACCGAGATGGCGCTCAAGATGCTCGAGTGCGGCATCTCGGTCGAGGCGCAGCATCACGAGGTGGCGACGGGCGGCCAGTGCGAGATCGACATGCGCTTCCAGCCGCTGCTGAAGATGGCGGACCAGATGGTGATGTACAAGTACATCGTCAAGCAGGTCGCACGTCGCAACGGCCTCGCGGCGACCTTCATGCCGAAGCCCCTGTTCGGCGACAACGGCTCGGGCATGCACTGCCACGCGAGCCTCTGGAAGGGCGACAAGAACCTCTTCTTCGGCGAGGAGTACGCCGGCCTGTCGCAGGAGGCGCTCTGGGCGATCGGCGGCATTCTCAAGCACGCCGCCTCGCTGCTCGCGTTCACCAACCCGACGACGAACAGCTACAAGCGCCTGGTGCCGGGCTACGAGGCGCCGGTCAACCTCGCCTACAGCTCGCGCAACCGTTCCGCGGCCGTGCGCATCCCGACCTACTCGCCCTCGGAGAAGGCGAAGCGCTTCGAGTTCCGCTGCCCGGACGCGACCTGCAACCCCTACCTCGCGTTCAGCGCGCTCGTCATGGCGATGTGCGACGGCATCCAGAACAAGCTCGACCCCGGCAAGCCGATGGACAAGAACATCTACGACCTGCCGCCGGAGCTTCTCAAGGACATTCCGAGCACGCCGGCGCACCTCAGCGGCGCGCTCGACGCGCTCGAGAGCGACCACGAGTACCTGCTGCGCGGCGACGTGTTCAGCCAGGATCTGGTCGAGGCGTACATCGACTACAAGCGGACCGAGGAGGTCAAGGAGCTCGACCTGCGTCCGCACCCGTACGAGTTCTACCTCTATTTCGACGTCTAACGTGATTGCAGGGCCGCGCTCGCCTCGCGGGCGCGGCTCCGCTACCATCCCCGCGTGCGCTACTTCGCCCTGCTCCTTCTGATTCCCGTCCTGGCCTGTTCGTCCACCAGCGAGATCGAGAAGAAGGACATCGAGGTGACGGCCGCCGACGACTCGG
>JBCDBY010000148.1:0-10788 GCA_039182715.1 Planctomycetota bacterium | reverse complement strand
CGAAGAGCTGGAACAAGAGGAGTGGGTGTCCGCCGTCGACTTCGCCGACACCGCGCTCGCCAGCAGTTTGCTTCTGGCCCCCGGCTCCCGGCCCCCAGCCCCCGGCAGTTCCGCTAAAATCCCCTCCCCATGGCCCAGGACCTTCTGCACACCATCGAGACCCTGCCCGAGCCGGAGATTCTCGTCATCGGCGACGCGATTCTCGATCGGTACGTGACCGGGCGCGTCGAACGGATCTCGCCGGAGGGGCCGATTCCCGTGCTGCGGCACGCGGAGGAGTACGAGAAGGCGGGCGGCATGGCGGCGGTGGCGCGCAACCTCGCGCGGCTCAATGCGCGCGTCGGCGTCGCCGCGGTCGTGGGCGACGACGAGGACGGCCAGTCGATCCGTTCGCGTCTGGCCGACCTCGGCGTGCACTGCGCCGGACTGGTCGCGGAAGCGGGCCGGCCGACGACGCGCAAGACGCGATTCGTCGCCGCAAGCCAGCACGCGCGCCAGCAGATCCTGCGCGTCGATCGCGAGGTGAGCGACGCCCCGACCGAGCAGACCGAAGTCGCGCTGCTCGACGTCGTGCGGCACGGACTCGGTCGCGTGCAGGGGCTCGTGCTCAGCGACTACGACAAGGGCGTTCTGCGCGGCCCGTTCTGCGCGAAGGTGATCGAGGCGGCGCGCTCCGGCGGCGTGCCGGTCATCGTCGATCCGAAGGGGCGCGACTTCACGCGCTACCGCGGCGCGACGGCGATCACGCCCAACCGCAAGGAGGCGGGTGGCCACTTCGGCCGCGAGATCGTGACCGAGCAGGACGCGCACGCCGCCGCCGAGAAGCTGCGCGGCGACCTCGAGCTCGACCACGTCTACGTCACGCTCGATCGCGACGGGATCTACGTGCTCGACCGCGACGGCCGCGGCGAGCTCATCCCGACGACGCCGCGCGAGGTCTACGACGTGACCGGCGCCGGCGACAACGTCATTTCGGTGCTCTCCTACGGTCTCGCCGCCGGACTCGACCCGTTCACCGCGGCGCGTCTCGCCAACGTCGCGGGCAGCATCGCCGTGGAACACTTCGGCGTCGTGACGATCGGCTGGGACCAGATCGCGTCGCGCGTCGCGAGCCGGCAGGGCGGGGTTTCCAAACTGGTGCCGCCCGACGTGCTTACGCGCCTCATGCGCGGCGCGCGCGCGGCGGGCCGCAAGATCGTTTTTACCAACGGCTGCTTCGACATCCTGCACCCGGGCCACGTCGACTATCTGCGCAAGGCGCGCGAACTCGGCCACCTGTTGGTCGTCGGTCTCAACGACGACGCGTCGGTGCGCCGTCTCAAGGGCCCCACCCGTCCGGTGAACGATCTGCCGGCGCGCGCGGCGGTGCTCGGGGGCCTGGCGTCGGTCGACTACGTCGTCGCCTTCGGCGAGGACACGCCGATGGAGCTGATCGAGCTCATCCGGCCCGACGTGCTCACCAAGGGCGCGGACTGGAAGGACAAGGGCGTCGTCGGCGCCGAGTTCGTGGAGAGCTACGGCGGACGCGTCGAACTCGTCGACCTGGTCGAGGGGCACTCGACGACGCGTACGATCGAACGCGCGAACCGCCAGGACTGATGGCCTCCTTCGCCGGGCCGGTCGATCGAACGCGCAAGGTCGTGTCCGAACACCACGGCCGCATCGTGTACGACGAGGGGGATCACTTCGAGAAGGTCTTCCTCGACGTTGCCGAGCGCGACGAGGAACTCGCCCACCTGCGCAAACTCGAGGCGATCGGCGTCGCGGTTCCCGAGATTCTCGACACGAGCGGCACGCTGCTCGTCACGAAGCGCATGCAGGCCGTGCCGCTCGACGAGCTCATCGCCCAGCAGTGGAGCGGCACGGCGCGCCGCGATCGCAACCGGCTCATCGAGCAGGTCGCCGAGCTCTGCCGCAAGGTGCGCGACGCCGGATACGACTGGCCGGACCTTGTGACGTATCACATCTACGTCGGCGACGGACCGCTGCGGGTGCTCGACCCCGCGCGCCTGCGTCGCGGCAAGCTCGACCTTTCGCCGCTCTACTGGTCGTGCGAGGAGCCGACGATTGCACGCACCGACCGCCTGCGCTTCTGGCGCGCGTACGCGGGCGACGCGCCGCTGCCGCGCCTGCGTGCGATCGGCCATCGCGGCCGCTTTCGTCCCTACCGCTGGGTCTGCCAGCGCGGCCCGATGGTGCCGACGCCGTCATGGAGCCGCTTCGTAAAGGCGATCGACCTGCCGTACGAGTCGGCGGACGACGTCGTCGCCGATCCCGCGTGGAAGCCGTGGCGCACGCTCAAGGATCGCGTCAACGCGACCGCCGGCGATCTCTTCGTGAAGATCACGAACGACCCGGAAGAGGCCGAGGTCGAGTGGAACAACCACGCGCTGCTGCTCGGCGTCGGATTCCGCACGCCGCGGCCGGCGGTGGGGGGCGTGCTGGCCGACGGGCGCGGTCTGTTCGCCAGCGTGAATCTGCAGGGGCTCTACCCGATGGACGAGGTCTGGGAGACGCTCGACCGGCGCAAGGCGGTGATCGCCGCCGCGGACATCGCGCGGCGTCTGCACGCGGGGGGGCTGGTGCATAAGGATCTCTACCTCTGCCACCTCTTCGTTGCCAAAGGCGGCGACGAGGTCACGCTCATCGACCTGGCGCGCGTGACGAAAACGCGCTCGCGGCGCCTGCGCGTGAAGGATCTCGCCGCGCTCCTGCACAGCGCTAAGAATCTGTGCTCGCGTGCCGATCTGTGGCGTGGGCTCAAGCGCTACGGCGGCGACAAGCGGCTGGCGCGCGCGGTCATCCGCAAGGAGCGCCGCATGGCGCGCCACGTGCCGCGCAACATCCAGGACGGCACGCACCAACCGTACAAGTCGTAATGCACGTCGGCATCCTCTGCGAACACTCCGATCCCGCCCGCGGCGGCGCCGAACTCTATCTCGAGTCGCTCGCCGAGCGGCTGCGCGTGCACGGCCACACCGTGTCCGTCTGCGCGCGCGTCGGGCCGTTCGCGCGGCCGCTCGCCAAGGACCCGGGTCCGACACACCGGCCGCGCGCCTACGCCGAGGAGTACCTGCCGTGGTTGCGCGACCAGGGCGCGGAGCGGGTGCTGACGACGTCGCCGGTCGCGGGCTGCGACTTCTTCCAGCCGCACAACGGCGTGCTCGCCGTCTCGAACCCGGCGCACTACGACTCCATTCCGTGGGGGGCGCGACACATCCGCGCCGGCAACCCGATGCGGCGCGCGCACTTCCGCACGCTGATGCAGTACGAGGCGGCCGCCGCCGCACCGCCGACGACGGTGCTCGCCGTGTCGCCGCGCGTTGGCCGCGACATGCAGGAGCGCTACCCGGAAGCGAACGTGCTTGTCCGGCGCGCCGGCGTCAACCTCGAACGCTTCACGCCGCCGCGCACCGCCGACGGCCCGCTGCTCTTCGCGAGCGGGAACTTCCGGCTCAAGGGACTCGCCACGCTGCTGCGCGCGGTGCGCATCTCCGGCGATTTGCGCGCGAAGGTCGCCGGCGGCGTCTGGCGGCGGCCGGCGCCGCGGGTGGAGTTCTGCGGCGTCGTCCCGGACATGGCCGCTTTCTACCGCTCCGGTTCGATGCTGGTGCATCCGACCTTCTACGACTCGGCGGCCGGCGTCGTGCTGGAAGCGCTCGCCTGCGGCCTGCCGGTGATCTCCACGGTGCGTGACGGCAACAGCGACCTCGCCGTGGAAGCGGGCGGGGCGGCACTCGCCCATCCGCGCAGCTGGCGCGAGCTGCTCGCCGCCGTGCGCGCCGTCGCCGCGCGCGCCGACTCGGAGCGTTGCCGCGCGGTCGCCGAGCGGTTCCCGCGCGATCGCATGTTCGACGAGGTCGTCGAGACGCTCACCACCTGATAGCTTTCTACCGGCATGTGGCCCTTTTCGGATTCGAAGATCGCCGAGCGCGATTTCTCGCGCATCGTCATTCGCGTGCCCAACCCGTTGGGCGACATGATCATGGCGACCGCCGCGCTCGACGTGATTCGCGAGCGCTACCCGAATGCGCACATCACCGGTCATGGCATCGGGCTGGCGAAGGGCATCTACGACGGCGGCGGCTGGTTCGACGACTTCATCGCGGTGGGACGGCGTGAGGGCGCGTTCGAGCAGGCGCGCAAGCTCAAGGAAGGCAACTTCGACGCCTGCATCCTGCTGACCGGTTCGCTGCGCACCGCGCTGCCGCCGTTCCTCGCACGCATTCCGCACCGCATCGGGTATCGCTGGAGCGGGCGCACGGTGCTGTTGACCGCGCACTGGTCGCGCCCGCGGCCCGGCGGCAAGAAGGCGGCCTATCCGACCAAGTACTACTTCCTCGATCTGGTCTCGAAGCTCGGCTGCGACGGATCGCACGCGCGTCCCGTGCGGCTCGGCCTCTCGCCGGCGGAAATCGAGCAGACCGATCAGTGGCTGCGCGATCACGGTCTGGAGCCCGATGCGCCGCTGCTCACCATGGCGGTCGGCGCGGGCTTCGGTCCGTCCAAGATCTGGCCGCTCGATCGATTCGCGGCCGTGGCGGACGCGATGGCGGAGAAGCACGGCGCGCATGCGATCGTGCTGTGCGGACCGGAGGAACGCGAGCTGGGCGTGGCGGTGGTGGAGGCGGCGCAACGTCCCATCGCGAACGGGGAAGATCCGGTTCTGCCGACCGGCGTGCTCAAGGGCGTGGTCGCGCGCTGCCGCGCCATGTTGTGCAACGACATCGGCCCGCGCCACATCGCCGCCGCCTACCGGCGTCCGATCGTCTGCATCATGGGGCCCACCGATCCGACGTACTCGGAGACGGACATGGACTCGCAGGTGGTCATTCGCGAGGAGGGCGTCGACTGCGCGCCGTGCCACCTCAAGCACTGCCCGATCGACCATCGCTGCATGACGAGAATCCCGCCGGAGCGCGTGCTTCCCTTCGTGGAGCGCGCCTGGACCGGGACGATTGGAGCGCCCGGGTAGAATCCCCGGGATGAAGCAAATCGCTCTCGTTCTCTCCGCGGTCGTGCTCGCGGCCGCCCTTTCCACCGTCGCGAGCGGCCAGGGCGACGAGCCCGCGCCCGGCGCGTTCCCGGTGCTGGTCTGCGACTTCGCGCACGTCATCGAGAACTGCCAGGAAGCCAAGGACATCGAGGAAGCCTTCCGCAAGGAGCGCAAGGCGGCCGAAGACGAGCTCAAGGCGAAGGCCGACGAGCTGCAGAAGCGCATCCAGGACATCCAGGCCAACCAGAAGCTCTCCGAGCGCGACGACAAGGTCTACGAGGCGCTCCGCAAGGCGATCGAGGACAAGGGCCGCATCGACGCGCAGGTCGCCTTCCGCAACGTGCGCGACCAGGACTTCCTGATGCGCCGCATGCAGGAGCTGCTGCGCGAGTCGCGTGGCTACGCGAATGACATCATGCTCGCGCGCAAGGCGCACGTCGTGCTGGCCAGCAAGGTCGGTCCGATCGAGCTCGAGGACAACGAGGCGATGCAGGACGAGCTGCTGCGCCGCCGGGCGATCTGCTTCGTCAAGGGCGTCAACATCACCGACAGCGTGATGGAGAAGATGAACGAGGCCTACAAGAAGCGGAAGGCGCAGTAGGCTTCCCGTGACGCGCTGGGAAGAGGTCTCGGTCCAGGTCCGCGAACGCATCGCCGCCCGCATCGTTGGGATGGACGATGCGATCGAGAAGATCCTGCTCTGCATCCTGACGCGGCAGCACGCGCTGCTCGTCGGCGTGCCGGGCCTGGCCAAGACCCTTCTCATCCGCTCGCTCTCCGAGCTGCTCGACCTCTCCTTCGCGCGCATCCAGTTCACGCCCGACCTCATGCCGAGCGACATCACCGGCACCGAGGTGCTCGCCGGCGAGGATGGGGCCGGCGATTCCGACGGGCGCGCCTTCAAGTTCCTGCCCGGTCCGATTTTCGCGCACATCGTGCTCGCCGACGAAATCAACCGCACGCCGCCCAAGACGCAGTCGGCGCTCATGGAGGCGATGGAGGAGCGGCAGGTCACGTCGGTCGGCCAGCGCTATCCGCTGCCCGAGCCGTTCTTCGTGCTCGCCACGCAGAACCCGATCGAGCAGGAGGGCACCTACCCGCTGCCGGCCGCGCAGCTCGACCGCTTCATGTTCCGCATCCGCATCGAGTACCCCGAGGCGGATGTGGAGACGACGGTCGCGCGGCGCGTGGGGCGTGGCGGGGAGCCGCCGCTTTCGCCGGTCCTCAAGAAGGACGACCTCGATGCTTTCCGCGACGAGTCGCGGCAGGTCGAGGTGCCGGAGTCGCTGCAGCGCCGCATCGTGGAGTTCGTGCGCGCCAGCCGGCCCGAGGAGCCGAACGCGCCCGGGTTCATCCGCGACTGGATCGAGTTCGGCGCGAGCCCGCGTGCGGCGCAGGCGCTGCTCGTGGCGAGCCGCGCGCGCGCCCTGCTGCGCGGTCGCACGATCGTGCGCGAGGAGGACGTCGTCGCGCTCGCTCCCGACATCGTGCGCCATCGCCTGGTGCTGAACTACCACGCCAACGCCGAGGGCGTGCGCGCCGTGAAGGTCGTGCGGCAGCTGTTGGCGCTCCACTTCGAGTCGGCCCGTCCCCCGGTCGAGGAGAAGCCCGCCTCATTTTGGGACCGGCTGCGCGCGCTCTTCCGCCGCGCGGGCTGACCGTCTCAAGGCACCACGGCCTCGTCCGATAACACCCGCGGGAGAAACCCGTGGCAGGGCAGGCAACAGACAATTTGATTCAAACGACCGGAGGGCGTGTTCTCGTGGCCGAGGACGATCGCTTCTACCGGCGCATCCTTCAAAAGCGGCTCGAGGCCGCGGGGCACGACGTCGTCGTGACCACGAACGGCGTGGAAGCGTGGGACATCATCGAGGAGAGCAGGCCCGAGGTGCTGCTCAGCGACTGGATGATGCCCAAGATGGACGGCTACGAGCTGTGTCGGCGGGTCAAGGACACGCCGATGCTGCAGTCCGTCTATTGCGTCCTGCTGACCGCCAAGGACCGCGTGGAGGACAAGGTCTCCGCGCTCGACGGCGGGGCGGACGACTATCTCGTGAAGCCGTGCGACGACAAGGAGCTGCTCGCTCGCGTCCGCACCGGCCTTCGCGTCAGCCGGCTGCACCGTCGCCTCGAGGACGTGTCGCGTCGCGACGGGCTCACGGAGCTCTACAACCGCCGCAGCTACGACGAGCGGCTGTTCGAGGAGATCTCCCGGTCCGAGCGCTATGAGACGCCGTTGGCGCTGGTCATGGTCGACCTCGACCACTTCAAGGCGGTCAACGACAACTTCGGGCACGTCGTCGGCGACGAGGTGTTGATCGAGGTGGCGAAGCGACTCGACGTCCGCGTGCGGGCGGGCGAAGTCGCCGTGCGTTTCGGTGGGGACGAGTTCGCGATCATCCTGCCCAACACCGATCTCGCGGGCGCCGAGGTGCTGGCCCGCGACATCGAGCAGATGGTCAGCGACGTGGCGCTCCCGCGCTCCGACGTCTTCCCGTACCGCATCTCCGCCAGCGCCGGCTGCGCCGAGCTCAAGCGCGGATTCGGCGGCAAGGAGCTGACGCGCGCGGCCGACCTCGCCCTCTACGCCCGCAAGCGCGAGCGCAAGGAAACCGCCCCCGCCTGACCGCCGCCCCGCCCCGACGCCCCCCTCCCTGACGAACCACTCTTGGTCGGAGGCGTCGTAACGTCCTGAGAGTGCGGCGCTTGCGACGACCGTCTGCGGCACCCGTGCCGCACAAAGAGCGAGTTTCGTCCGCGGGAAACGGCGTTTACCAGCGAGTCTGGCCGATTTGCGGTCTGGCGCCTTCCTCCAGTGCGGCACCCGTGCCGCAGGCAACGGCTGTAAGTCTCGTGCAGCGATGCCCTTACGAACGGCGAACTCAAGAGTGGTTCGTCAGGGCGGGTCAGGAGGGGGCTAGCTTGGGCCGCGTGAGGAGGCCTCGCTCTTCGAGCAGGCGGCCGACGGTGTTCGCGTCGGCCAGGTGGTGGGCGTACTGCAGGTGGAGGCACTTGATCTTGCCGAAGTCGAGCAGCCCGCCGATGCCGCGCTCGCGCAGATCCGCTTCCATGTCGAAGCGGCGGACGAGCGCGCGGTCCTCCTCGTCGAGCAGGGCCCAGCGCTGTTCGATGTAGCGCGCGTGGTCGGCGCGGAAGGCGGCGGTGAGCTCCGGGTCCGCCGCGATCTCCGCTTCGAGACGTTTGATCCAGCCCTCCCGTTCCACGTGGCTGATGTGTTTGACCAGCGCTTCGCCCGCAAGCCAGTAAAGCGTGGGGAAGGGAGTCGGACGATCGCCGTGCATGCGCACCGGATAGCAGCGCCGGACGAGCACCTCGCCGTCCTCCGCGACGATGAAGTCCTCGGTTCGCAGGTCGCGGAACTTGCGCTGCCGCGTCACGCCGCCGGCTCCAGCGCGGCGAGCTGGCGATCGTGCAGCGGCGCGAGCGTGAGCTGGGCGAGGATTGCGCCGACCAACGCGAACGTCATGTCCCACTGCGCGTCCCACGGATCGCCCTGCGTACCGAGGAACTCCGGCGAGCCGTCGCCGGTGTGCACGGCGACCTGCCACTCGATGAGCTCGTAGAAGGCGGAGAACGCGAGGCAGACGCAGGTCACGAGGAAGAAGAGCCACTTGCCGCGCTGCAGGGGTGATGTGCGCAGCAGGATCTCGCACGTCAGGATCGCGGGAACGAAGCCCTGCGCGAAGTGGCCCAGCCGGTCGTAGGGGTTGCGCTCGAATCCGCCGACCTCCTGCATCCAGAATCCGAACGGCACCTCGGCGTAGGTGTAATGGCCGCCGCCGATGAGCAGCAGCGCGTGCAGGGCGAGCAACACGCAGAGCAGCGTCGTCAGGCGGAAGCGGCGCCAGGTGGCGAGCAGCAGCACCGCGCCGATGAGGACCGGGCCCGTCTCCAGCAGCCAGATGTCGGTGTCGGACGGGTGCGTGAACGCGGAGTAGCCGAGCGCGGCGAGGACCGCGACCAGGAGAGCCAGCGCCGCGCGGTCGTTCACTCCCAGGCGAATTCCGCGGCTTCGATGGAGCGCTCGCAGTATTCGCAGCGGACGACGACCGGATCGTTGGAGAGCACGAGGAAACCGCCCAGCACGTGCTCCGTGTTGGTGATGCAGACCGGGTTGGTGCAGCGCATGAGCCCGCGGAACCGCAGAGGCGGGACCAGGTCGAGCTTGGAGTGGACTTCGTAGTCGCGGATGATCGACAGCGTCGCGTCGGGGCTGATGAGCGCCAGCTTCGCCGCCTCTTCGCCGCCCAGTTCGTGCCCGCCGACCTTGATGATGTCCTTGCGGCCGAGCCGTTCGGAGCGCAGGTTAATGCCGACGGTGATCTGCGCGTCCTCCGGGAGGCGCAGCACCTGCAGGCAGCGCAGCGCGGTGCGGCCGCGCAGGTGGTCGATCACCGTGCCGGAGTCGAGTTTGGGGACCGGGTAGCTCTGCTCGGGATTCACGCGAGCACCTCGTCGGCGCAGCCGAGCAGCAGCGCCAGCAGCGCCTTGCGGACACTCACGCCGTAGTGCGCCTGCCGGAAGTAGGCGGCGTGCGGGTGCGCGTCGACCTCGGGGGAGATCTCGGTCACGCGCGGCAGCGGATGCAGGATGGCCAGCTTCTCGCGCGCGTGCTTCAGCACCTCCAGATCGAGCCGATAGGCGTCCTTGAAGCGCTCGTACTCGAGCGGGTCGGTGAACCGCTCCCGCTGGACGCGCGTCATGTAGAGCACGTCGGCCTCCGGCAGCGCCTCCTCGAGCGTCTCCGTCTCGTGGAACTGCACGCCGAGTGCGTCGAGCGCGTCGAGCTGCTCCTCGGGCAGGCACAGGAACTGCGGCGAGACCAGCGTGATGCGCGCGCGGAAGAGCGCGAGGACGGTGACGAGACTGTGCACCGCGCGGCCGTAGCGCAGGTCGCCCGCGAAGACGACGTGCAGGTCGTCGAGGCGGCCGACCTCGCGGCGAATGGTGTAGAGGTCGAGAAAGGTCTGGGTCGGGTGCTGATGCGCGCCGTCGCCGCAGTTGACGACCGGGATGTCCGCATACTCCGCCGCGAGCCGCGCCGCGCCCTCGCTCGGGTGCCGGACGAGCAGCAGGTCGGAGTAGCCCTCGACCACGCGCACCGTATCGGAAAGGGTTTCGCCCTTCGATTGGCTCGAGACGGCGCCTTCGGCGAACCCGATGCATTGACCGCCGAGTCGGCCGACGGCGCTTTCGAAGCTGAGGCGCGTGCGGGTGGACGGCTCGAAGAAGAGCGTGGCGATCACGCGGCCGGCGAGCGGGCGACCGTGGCCCGCGGAAAACCGGTCCGCGGCGTCGAGCAGAAACAGGATCTCGTCCCGCTGGAAGTCCCCGACGGTGATGACGTCCCGGCCGACAAAATCGCTGGCTGCGACCACGGGGGGGAGAGTAACCGCTGCCCCCACGAAACGGAAGCGTGCCCGGTTCTTCGTACCCCGTCGGTAGAATCCTCCCGTGCGACTGGCAGTGCTCCTCCTCGTTCTGACGGCTTGCGGAACCGGCCCGCGGCAGGACTTCGACGAGGGGGTGCAGGTGCACTTCATCCTGGTCCGCGAGCGCCCGCCCAAGCAGGACGTGACCCTCCGGCCGATCTTCACCGTCGGCACGTCGGTCTTCCGGTCGCCGCCGGTCACCTTCGGACCCGACCACGCGCTCGCGCAGGAGGCGGCAGCCTTCATCGCGCCGCGCGGCAGCAAGACGCGCGTCTCCTTCTACGATCCCGAGACCGGCACGGAGTCGCGCGACACGATCGACTTCGAGCGTGCGCTGTG
>JBCDBY010000147.1:0-10907 GCA_039182715.1 Planctomycetota bacterium | reverse complement strand
CTCGGCGCTTGGCTGGGTCTGCGGCGGTGCGCAGGCGCTCATCGAGGCGCTCCTGAACGCCGCCGGGACGGTCATGATGCCGGCCCATTCGGGCGGAAACTCCGACCCGCGCTACTGGACCTCACCGCCGGTCCCCGAAAGCTGGTGGCCGGTCATCCGGGAGACGATGCCCGCCTACGATCCGGCGCGCACGCCGACCCGCGGGCTGGGCGCGGTCGCCGAGCTGTTCCGAAGCTGGCCCGGCGTCGAACGCAGCGCGCACCCGAGCCATTCGTTTGCCGCGCACGGGCCGCTCGCGTCCGCGCTCCTGAACCCGCATACGCCGGAGGCGTCCATGGGGGAGGCGTCGCCGCTCTCGCGCCTCTATGACCACGACGGATGCGTGCTGCTGCTCGGCGCCGGGCACGGGAGCAACAGCTCGCTCCATCTCGCCGAGCACCGCGCCGACTACCCCGGCAAACGCACCTATGTGGACGGCGCCCGCACGGCCGACGGCTGGATCGAGATGGAGCTGCTCGACTACGACGCCGACGACTTCCCGGCGATCGGGGAAGCGTTCGGGAGCCGGGCCCGTCGCGGACGGGTCGGCCACGGCGAGGCGCTCTGGATGCGTCAGCGCGAGCTGGTCGACTTCGCCGTCAGCTGGATGAACCGTCACCGGGTCAGCTCGAACCGGGCCAGTTCGACCAGCCCCAGCGATTGAGCGATCGGCGGACGTCGCGGCGCGTCCGCTCGAGGTCCTTCGGGTCGTTGGACAGCTTGCCGTACTCGCCCATGTGGTCGATCGCCTTCGGAAAGAGCTGCTGCAGTACGTTCGGGTTCTGCGGCCCGGAGAGGATGCGCTGATGGAAGTGCTGCTGCAGCTCGTCGGCGGTCGACCAGGCGCGGCTCTCGCTCACGCGAATCGAACCCACCGGCACGATCGATCCGGGTCTCACCTCCACGATCGACGCCTCGATCACGTCGCCCGGCAGGTAGACGAAGTGGTTCTTGCCCTCGTAGTTCGTCACGGCGCAGACGACGACGTAGCGGCCGGGTGCCGCATTGAGCAGGTAGGCCGCCGTCCCCAGCTGGTAGTTGGACGGGATGATCTCCGTCGACTGCCGGATGTCGTCGCTGCCCTCCTTGAGCTTCGCGAAGAACGCGCGCTGGAGTTGCGGGGACGTCGTGCCGCTGCGGCCACCGGAAATGCTGAACCGGACGTGAATGACCCCGACCTCGGGACCGGCGGGCGTGGGAATAGGCGTGCTCTGGCAGGCCAAAAGCAGGGCGAGCGGGAGAATGCGGATCACCACGAGAGGCTAGGTAGAATTCCCGCCGATGTACAGCACGAGCGACCTCAAGCGCGGCCTCATCCTCGAGCTGGACGGGGCGCCGCACCTCGTCGAGTCGGTGCAGGTCTCAACCCCGACGGCGCGCGGCGGCAACACGATCCACCGCACGCGCTTGCGCAATCTCGCCACGCGGCAGAAGGTCGACAAGTCCTTCCGCGGGGGCGACACGTTCGGGGTGGCGGACGTCGACCGGCGTCCGGTGCAGCTGCTCTATCGCGACCCCGACGCGTTCCACTTCATGGACCAGCAGACCTACGAGCAGTTCTCGCTCGCGCGGACGGACCTCGAGTGGGAGTCGAACTTCCTCGTCGACGAGATGGAGGGGATCACGGCGCTCTACTACAACGAGTCGCCGCTCGCCCTCGAGCTGCCCAACTCCGTCGCGCTCGACATCACGGAGACGTCGCCGGCGGTCAAGGGCAACAGCGCGACCGGACGCACCAAGCCCGCCACGCTGCAGACCGGCCACGTGATCCAGATTCCCGAGCACATCAGCGAGGGCACCCGCGTCAGCGTCGACACCCGCACCGGCGACTTCATTTCGCGGGTGAAGTGAGCAACCCGCACGAGTCGCGCGCGATCGGGGCGCTGGTGGCCGGAGCCGTCGGCATCGCGTTCGCGCCGATCTTCGTGCGTTACGCGGGCCACGCGGGGGTGGGCCCGTCCGCCGCCGCCTTCTACCGTCTCGCGTTCGCGGCGCCGGTCGCCTGGCTCTGGGCGTGGCGCCAGCCTTCGAGCGCGCGTCGGCCGACCACGCTTTCCGAACGACTGCAGCTCTGTCTGCCGGGACTCTGCTTCGCCGGCGATCTCGCGGTGTGGCACTGGTCGATCTTGTGGACCTCGGTCGCCAACGCGACGCTGCTGGCCAACTTCGCGCCGGTCTTCGTGACGCTGCTGGGCTGGTTCCTGTTTCGTCGCCGCGTCCGCGGTCTCTTCGTGGCGGGCATGGCCACCGCGCTCGTCGGCGCCGTGCTGCTCGTGGGCGAGAGCCAGGCGCAGTCCGCACAGCAGTTCCGAGGCGACCTGCTCGGCATGCTCACGGCGTTGTTCTACGCCAGCTATTTCGTCAGCGTCGGGTGGCTCCGCGAACGGTTCACGACGCCCACGATCCTCGCGTACGCCGTGACGGTGGCCGCCGTCGTGCTGGGACCGGTCGCGGTCGTTTCGGGCGAGCCGCTCGGCGGCTACAGCGCCGGCGGATGGGGCAGCGTGATCGGTCTCGCGGTCGTCAGTCAGATCCTCGGGCAGGGGCTGATCATCTACGCGCTCGCGCATCTGCCGGCGCACTTCAGTTCGGTCACGTTGCTGCTGCAACCGGCGCTGGCCGCGGTGCTCGCCTGGTGGCTGTTCGCGGAGCGGCCCAACCTCCAGCAGGCCATGGGTGGCCTCATCATGCTGGCGGGCATCCTCGTGGCGCGCCGCGGGTCGCGCTAGCGAAGAGCCCACGGCATCGCGAGTTCCGTCTGCACCACGCGCAGCAGCGTCCCGTCGTTCGCGTCGTACTCGCGGATCTCGCCGCGATTGAGGCTGGTGACGAAGAGCGTGTTCTTGCGGCCGAAGACGATCCCGCCGGGACGACCCATCTCCGGATCCTCGATGACGAACGGCGTCGGCGTGAGGCGCGCAACGCGCCGGTCGAAGGGGGAGCTGCCCCAGAGCGATCCGTCCTTCGCGATGGCGATCTGCCACGCGCCGCGCGGGAGCTCCCTGCCGGCGTCGACGAACGGCTCCAGCTTGTCGTTCTGTACGACGAAGACCTGCGTCGTATTGCGCGCGCCGACGTAGAGGCGACCATCGGGTCCGACGGCCAGGGACATCGGCACGCCGAGATCCTGCAGGGAGAGATACGGCGTCACGACGCCCTTCTCCGACACGCGCACGAGCGCGCCGCTGCCCGCGAGCGCGGGTGCGAGCGGGAACTCGTTGGTGCCCGTGCAGGCGACGATCATGGAGCCGTCGGGGAGGAACGCGAGGTCGACCGGTCCGGGCAGGTCGCGAGCCACGACCGTCTCGAAGCGCGCGCGCGACGGGCGGTAGCGCAGGATGGTGCCGGTTCGGTAACTGCACGCGTAGAGCTTGCGGTCCGGTCCGAAGCGAAACCCGTAGAGTCCGTCGACGACACCGTCGTAGTTGATGCGCGACCGCAGCTCCTCGCTCGTCCGGGCAACCGGCACGACGTAGCCGGCGCGCGCGTAGCCGACGTGAAGCGACGGCCCGCAGGCGAGCAGCAGAACCAGGCAGAGGGGCGCGAACCGATGCATGACGGCCGCCATCCTACTCGGGCGGCGGCGGCTGCTTCAGCTCGTCGAGCAGCGCCGCTTCCGGCGTTCCGGGCGCCGGCGTGTGATCGTAGGCCCAGCGCGCATGCTTGGGCAGCGACATGAGGATCGACTCGGTGCGGCCGCCCGTCTTCAGGCCGAAGATCGTGCCGCGGTCGTAGATGAGGTTGAACTCGACGTAGCGGCCGCGGCGCAGCTCCTGCCACTCCTTTTGCGCCTCGGTCCACGGCGTCTCGATGCGCCGTTGCACGATCGGCAGGTAGGACTCCAGGAACCGGTGGCCCGCCGCCTCGACGAACGATTCGACCGAGGCGCGGTTGTCGTCGTCGACCCAGACGTAGTCGAAGAAGATGCCGCCGACCCCGCGCCGCTCGCCGCGATGGGGAAGGTAGAAGTAGCGGTCGCACCAGTCGCGCCACGCCGGATAGTCGCCGACGCCGGGGTGCTCCTCGCAGACGGTGCGCCACGTGTCGTGGAAGTGCTGTTTGTCCTCGGCGTGGAAGTAGTAGGGCGTCAGGTCGGCGCCGCCGCCGAACCAGGACTTGTCGCCGTGGCGGATGTGGCGGAAGTTCGCGTGCACGGTCGGCACGTGCGGATTGACCGGGTGGAGGACCAGCGAGATGCCCGACGCATAGAACTCGCGGCCCGAACCGGGCACCTGCTGCGCGAACTCCTCGGTGAACTCGCCGTGCACCTCCGAGTAGTTGACGCCGCCCTTCTCGAGGAAGTTGCCGTCGCCGATGACGCGCGTGCGTCCGCCGCCCCCGCCGTCGCGCTCCCAGAGATCTTCCTGGAACGTCGCCTGGGTCTCGATGGATTCGACGCCTCGGCAGATCGCGTCCTGGATGTCCTGGAAGAGTTTCATCGGTAGTGCCTCGTGTCGTTGATCATGACCAGCTGCGGCCGGCCGTGGGTGAAGTTGATCTCGGAAAGCGATGCGTTGCCCCGCAGGGAGAGCCGATCGATGCTCTCCTGCGGAAGGCCGATCAGGTCGGCGATGAGCACCTTGAGCGTGCCTCCGTGCCCGACGACGAGCACGGTCTCGCCGGCGTGCGCCTCGCAGATCCGCGTGAACCCGTCCCGCATGCGGCGGCGAATGTCGTCGTAGGTCTCGGCGCCCTCGGCGATCGGGTCCTCCTGGTGCGCCACCGCGTGCAGGACGTTGCGCAGGTGCGGCGGGGCCGTCTTGAAATCGATACCGGTCAGCGCTCCGATGTCGATTTCGCGCCAGGTCGCGTCCAGGGTCGGCTCGCGTCCGACGCGCGCGCCAATGACGCGCGCCGTCTCCGCCGCGCGCGCGAGATCGCTAGCATGGATCGCGTGGATCTCCTCATCCGCCAACCGCTCTGCGAGAGCCTGCACCTGGGCTTGTCCCGTCTCGTTGAGCGGAATGTCCCGCTGGCCCTGGTACTGACCCGTGCGGTTCCAGTCGGTCTCGCCGTGGCGGGCGAGGAGCAGGCGAAGAGGGGTATTCATCGTGTGAGCAGCTCCGGAGCGCGATCGTAGACGAGCCGTCGCGCTTCGGAGAGCAGCGGGAGCGTCGCCGGGACGAGGGTGGGGAGGCCGACGCGGCCGGCCACGCCGTTCAGCCGCGCGAGCAGCCCTTCGTCGGTGCGGTAGCCGTCGAGGAAACGGTGCGTGCGAAAGAGATCGATAAAGGCGTGCAAACGACTAGGCGGCTGCGTCAGCCACGGTTCCGCCTGCGACACGACGCGATCGGCCGCCACCTCGTCGAGCGCATCGAAGTAGCGGTCCAGCAGGGTGGAGTCCTGCTCCATCAGCCACGCATCCAGCAACAGCTCGACGAGGATGTGGCCGAAGAACCAGCTTCGCTGGCGCGGCTCGTCGGCGTGGACGGATTTCACGAGCGCCGTGAGCTCCACTTCGCTGCGCTGGAACGCCTCGGTCGCGTGGAACCAGGCGTCATCTTCGACGTGTTGCTGCACGCCCCGCGCGAGCGGGCCGTCGTCCCGGATGCGCTCGGGGCGCAGGCGCGACCGGCGGTCACTGGCGGCGAGCCAGTCGGGAAGCGCGGTGCCGGCGACGAACCAGGGATCGTCGAGGTGGCGGTGGCCGTGGGCGAGATAGTTCACGATGTCGGTTGGCTTGGCCCATGATAGGGGCATGATCCTGCGCTACTTCTTCCGCGGTCTGCTCTTCACCGTCCCGGTCGTGGTGACCTGCTACGTGCTTTGGTTCGTCTTCACCAAGCTCGATGGGCTGGTCGACTCGGAGAAGTGGTTCGATCGCGCGATCCCGGGTATCGGCGTAGCCGTGGTGCTCGTGATGATCACGCTCGTCGGCTTCCTGACCTCGACGTTCCTCACGAAGTGGGTCGTTACGCTGATGGACCGGTTCTTTCAGCAGATGCCCGGCGCCAAGATCATCTACACCGCGATCAAGGACATGATGGAGGCGCTGGTCGGCGAAAAGAAGCGGTTCGACCGGCCGGTGCGCGTGCGCATCCACGAACAGGGGCCCGAGGTGCTCGGCTTTATCACGTGCGAATCCGTGCAGTGGGAGGGCATGGAGCACCTTGTCGGCGTCTACTTCCCGCAGTCGTACAACTTCGCGGGGCAGTTCCTGCTGTTCCCAAAGGAGCGGGTCACCAGGATCGACGCGGAGTCGGCCGACGTCATGAAGTTCATCGTCAGCGGTGGGGTGAGCTAGAAAGAAGTTTTCAGTTGTCAGTGATCAGTTTTCAGTGGGGGCGTCGGCGGGCGGTTGCCCGCTGACGAATGGCGACTGACTATTGAAACCCGTACTCCGCCCAGCGACGGGTGACCTTGTCCCGGGTTGCCTGGTCCATCTCGAGGATGGGCGGGTAGTCGCGCGAGGGCTGGCCGAGGCGCGACTCGCACTCCAACTTGGTGGTCGCGTCGAAACCGACGCGGCCGTCCTGCTGGACGGTGTCGCGAATCGGGTCCCAGTTGGCGCACCAGCGGAAGAACGCCTCCTGCTCGTCGCACTCGACATCGACCGCAATGGTCAGGTCGGCGTCGCTCTTCTCGAGCGCGCGGACGCCGTCGCCGCGCTCCTGCTTGTCCACGACCACGATCGCCCGCTTCCCGCCACCCTTCTTGTCGTGCGGGACGCCGTTGACCTCTTCGCCGGGGATCTTGCGCGTGGCGTCGATGCCGAGCTTCCCGCCGGCGCCGAGTCGCGGCGCGGCGTGGTCGAGGATGTCGAGCGGCCCGTTGACGATCTCGAGGTCGCGCCCGAAGTGGCAGTTTTCCATGATGGCCTGCCAGACCGCCGCCTCGTCGTGCACGTTCACGTCCTGATCCACGACCACGATCACTTTCGTCCACGCCATCTGACCGGCGCCCCAGATCGCGTGCATGACGCGCCGCGCCTGGAGCGGGTACTCCTTGTGGATGCGCACGAACGCGCAGTTGTGGAAGCAGCCGAACATCGGCAGGTGGTAGTCGTCGAGGTCGTGGAGGATCGTCTTCAGCAGCGGCATGAAGATGCGTTCCGTCGCTTTGCCGAGGTAATAGTCCTCCTGCGGTGGAAGGCCGACGATGGTCGTGGGATAGACCGCGTCGCGACGGTGCGTGACCGCGGTCACCTCGACGATCGGGTACCGGTCCGGCAGCGAGTAGAAGCCGGTGTGGTCGCCGAACGGACCCTCGAACACGGCGCCCGGGCCGATCTCCTCGCCGGTCCGCGGGTCGTAGCCGGGGAAGCCGGCGTCGGTACGCACGAAGCCTTCGATGACGATCTCGGCGTTGGCGGGCACCCGCAGCGGGACCGTCTTCGCGGGCACCATGGGAATGCCGCGCCCGTGCAGGAAGCCGGCCATGAGCAGCTCGCTGATTCCGGGCGGCAGCGGTGCAGTCGCCGCGTACGGCAGCACCGACTCGCCGCCTAGAACGATGGCGACCGGCATCGGCTCGCCGGCGCGCTTCCAGCTGCGCCAGTGCGACGCGCCATCGTGGTGCATATGCCAGTGCATCGCGAGCTTCTTCGGCCCGAGCAGCTGCACGCGGTACATGCCGATGTTGTGGCTCGGTGGTTTGGCGACGCCCTTGTCGCGGTGGTGGATCGTGTGGATGCCCGCGAGTGTGATGTAGCGCCCCTCGCTGTGCGCGGGGACCGGGTAGCCGACCGCCTCGGGGTCACCGTCGAGCGGCCAGCACTTCAGGATCGGCAGGCGCGTCAGGTCGAAGTCGGTGTCGACGACCTCCTGGCAGGCGCCCTTCTTGACCCGCTTGGGCGGCACCCTGAGGAGCGGAAGGAACTCCTTCAGCTTGCCCCACGCCTCGCCGAACGAGCGCGGCGGCTCCGGCTTGGTCAGCGACGCGATGCGCGCGGCGATCTGGGGGAACGGCTTGCCGAACGCCATCTCGGTGCGCATGTACGAACCGTAGGCGTTGATGACGAGCGGGAAGTCGCTCCCCTCGACGTTCTCGAAAAGCAGTGCCTTGCCGCCGAGCTCGTGGTGACCCGGGTCGAACTGCGGGGCGAATTCGCTCGTCGACGGCGCCGGCAGCTTGCACTGACGGTCTGCGATCTCGCTGATCTCGAGAATCGGGGACACCGGCACCGTCACCCGATGCAGTTCTCCCTCGCTCTCCAGCACGGAGAGGAATGCTCCCAACGAGTCGTACATCGTCTACGGGTCGATGCCCATCCAGCACTGGGCGGGACCGATGTCGGGGCGGCCGGAGGCCTTCACGTACAGGAAGTACTGCATGCGGTAGGCGACGAAGGTCTTGAGCACCGCGTCGACCAGGAACTGGCCGACGGTGCACGGGACGCCCCACGGCATCGCCGTCTTCTCGTCCAGCCGGCCTTCCAGCGTGCCCGCCACGCGGCGCACCTCGGCAAGCTGGGTGTCCATCTCGGCCGCGAAGGTGTCCGGCGTGATCGACTCGACGCCCTCGCCGAAGCTGGGCGCCCGATCCCAGTTGCCGTCCTCGAGGTAGGCGAGAACCGGCAGCACCATGCGCGGCAGGTAGCGCATGAGCTCGATCATGGAGCGCTGGCCCTCGGTGGGCCGGTACTCGAGCTGGTCGGGCGGCAGCTTGGTCGCCAGATGGTTGATAATCTTGGTCTCGTGCGCGCACGAGTCGATGAATTGGCCCACGGTCAGCATGCAGGGATTCTATTCGCCGCTGCCAACCGCACGGTTTTCTCGTGAATCGCGACCGTGTCGGCGATGGCGCGGGCGTATCCGCCGCCCATGGCGACCGCCACCGGTACCTCGCGCTCGCGGCAGGCCGCGAAGACCATCCGATCGCGCGCGGCGAGACCATCCTTGCTGAGCGCAAGCCGGCCCAGCTTGTCACCGGTGAACGGGTCGGCGCCGGAGACGTAGAGAACCAGCTCGGGCCGAGCGCGATCGAAACCGTGGTCGAGACTGCGCGCCAGCGTGTCGAGGTACTCCTCGTCCCCCGTCCCGTCCGGCAGCGCGATGTCGAGGTCGCTGTCGAAGCGGCGGAAGGGGTAGTTGCGCGCGCCGTGCAGGCTCAGCGTGAACGCCTCCGGGTCCCCGGCCAGGATCGCCGCGGTGCCGTTGCCGGGGTGCACATCGGTGTCGACGATGAGAAACCGCCGGGCGCGGGCCTCGTGACGGAGATTGCGCACCGCCAAAGCACTGTCGTTGAAGACGCAGTAGCCGGCACCGAAGTCGGGTCCGGCATGATGCGTACCGCCGGCGATGTTGACCGCGACGCCGTCCTCGAGCGCCGCGCGTCCCGCCGCGAGCGTGGCGCCCGCGGAGCGCCGGGATCGCTCGACGAGCTGCGGCGACCAGGGGAACCCGATGCGGCGCATCATCGCTTCCTCGACGCGGCCCTGGCACACCGCGTCGATGTAGGCGCGGTCGTGCGCGCGGGCGAGCTGCTCGTCGTCGAGAGCATCCGGCACCATCAGCTCGCCGACGTCTGTCACCGCTTCGCGCAGCAGACGGTACTTCTCCATCGGGAACCGATGGCCGTCCGGAAGCGGCAGCTCGAAGATGTCGGTAAAGAAGATCTTCACGCCGCGGCGGTTATAACCTTCCGCTCATGGATCGGAGGCACGAACAGCGCCGGTCCGTCTATCGAATTCGCAGCCGGGCGACGACGTCCTCGGCCACCTGCTCGGCGGCTCCCGCCAACGCCAGCGCCCGAAGTTCCTGCTCCGTTGGTTCGCGGCGACGGCGAGGGCCGCTGATCGATCCCCAGGTGTCGACGGCGTTCAGACGGTGCACCTCCGTCGCGGGCGACTCCGCGTCGGACGTGATCATCATGACCGCCTGGATTCTCGTTCGACTCATGTACGAGGCGGCACGGACCACGAGATGCCCCGCTCCCTCTGCTTCGCCTTGCACGTAAGAGTTGGGAGTGAACTCTCCCTCATGCTCGAACCGAACAATGCAGACAACAACGCGATGGGTCGTGCCTCCCTCGGCATCATCGCCGTGCGATCTGCCCGGGGTCCGGGTTTGCAGGAAAGTTCGGGAGAGTTCCTCGTCGAGTTGCTGTCGAACGAGATCGACGCCCGGCTGCGCATTCGCGCCATCCACGATCGTGGGGCTGAGGGAAATCTTCGAGGGCTCGGGGACTGATGCGCACGAGGCGCATCCCAGCCCCAGCACAAGAATCGCAATCGAGCTGGCTCGTCTCATCGCGTGCCCCTTCCTGATCCGCCGCCGACGGCGCGCGGCGACTCGGTGATGGAACGGTACACAATTCCCTCGGCCGGGTCCCCGCGAGCGTGGGGGATCCCGAGCCCGATCCAACCCTGCACGCGTGCGGTATCGTCTGCAGATGCTGATCGAAAGCGCGATCGCGGCGCTGCTGCTGGGGGGCGGGACCTTTGGCGCCTATCGGGCAAGCGGGGTTCGGCGCAACCGCGACGCGGCGCGGCGCCGGCGGGACGACGCCGACCGTGAGATCGGTCGCACCGAAGAGGTGCTGTCCAGCCGCCGCAAGGCGCTGGACGAGTCCTCCCGCCGCTACCTCGATGACAACGCCAAGGAGCGGCTCCACGACGTCTCGCTCGACGTGCTGCGCGAGCAGACGGCCGGCTCCGTGAAGATCGCCCCGCTGGAGCAGGCGGGCTACAAGAACGTCGCGGAGCTGGTCGGGAAGAGCGCCGAGGACCTCGCCGCCATCAAGGGCATTGGCGCGCACTCGTCCAAGAGCATCGCCGACGCGGTGCGCAACTATGTCGCCTTCGTGCACAGCGACGCGCCGCCGCTGCCCAAGGCGGAGCTCGAGCGCCCCTCCGACGTCGAGCTGGGTCGCAACACGCTCGCCTTCCTCGAGGCGTGGCGGGAGCTGGGAGACGCGCCCCGTCGCCT
>JBCDBY010000146.1:0-10908 GCA_039182715.1 Planctomycetota bacterium | reverse complement strand
GGATCGCCCCAGGGCGTCGAGCGCATCCTGCGCGGACGCGGCGGGCGCTTTCGGACGCCGCGCGCCGTCCGTGCCCGGGTTCGGGCGGAGCGAACCGACGGCTGGACCGCCGAGTACGCCGTGTCGCTGTCCGCCATCGGCATCGGCAGGGGCGACGCCCGTCCGCTCGCCCTGCGATTCGAGCTGAGCGCGGGCCGGACGGTGGGGCCGAAGGATCTGCGGCTGCCGGCCGAGGCGGGCCGGTACGCGAAGCTGGTCAGCCCCGACGGCTGGGGCGCCGAGGAGACCTGGCCGCCGATCACGCCCGCGATCTCGAGGGAGTTCGACGACCACGAGGCGCTCGCGCGCCTGACCGTCGAGCACGAGGCGGTGGCCGGCCAAACGGCTTCGGAGCGGCTGATCATCACCGGCGCCACGCGGCCGCGCGACATGCAGCGGATTCGCGCTCTGATCAACTTCTTCGACGAGGCGAAGAGCCGCAATCCGGCGCTCCCCTCGCTCGACTACTTCCGCGGCCGCCTGCTCGTGCAGGCCAACATGGTCGACGAGGCGCGCGCCCTCGTCGAGTCGATCCCCGCGCCGCTGCTCGCGCTCGACGCGAACGCGTTTCTCGCCGCGGAGTTCTATCGCAACGTCGAGGAGTTCGAGAAGGCGCGGGCGCTGACGAAGCGGTTCCCCTACGCGCTGGGCATGGAAGAGGTCGTGAAGGACCTCGATTACCTGGACAAGCTGCGCGCCGCGGAGAAGGAAGCCGCCGCGGCGGCGACCGCGGAGGGGCGTGAGCCGCTGCCGATGGTGCGCCTGGTCACCTCCAAGGGCACGATCGAGGTCGAGCTCTTCGAGGACACGGCGCGCGGCATGGTCTGCAACCTGATGGATCTCGTGCTGCGCCGCCGGTACTACGACGGCCTGCGCTTCAACCCCGTCGTCGGCAACCAGGCGGCACGCGTCGGGGACCCGCGCTCGCGCGAGATGCGGGAGACGGGCGCCGACGGGCCCGCGTGGCGCGTGCGCCCCGACGGCAAGGGCCGGCCGCCGCTCCGCGGTCGCCTCGTCCCGATCCCGGTGAGCGAGCAGGCCAACCACGGCAGCCAGTTCGCGATCACGCTCGCGCCCGTCGTGGCCAGCGCCAAGCGGCTGCCCGCATTCGGCCGCGTGACGAAGGGCATGGACGTCGTGCTGCGGCTCGCGCAGAACGATCGGCTGGAGCGGGTCGAGATCATTCGCAAGAGGAACCATCGCTATGACGCGAATGCGTATCGCCTGCAGTAGCGCGCTGCTGCTGCTCGTCTCGATCGCTTCGGCGCAGAACGTCGAGCAGGAGCCGATCGTGCTCGAGGTGACGGCGACGGGCGCCCCGATCGTCGTCGACGGCAAGCTGGACGAGGAGGCGTGGAAGACCGCGCCGACGTTCGAGTGCAAGCGCGAGAACGATGTCAACCTGCGCGGCCGCGTCGTGCGCGACGGGCGCGACCTGGTCTTCGGCATTCGCTGTTTCCTCGCGCCGCATTTCGCCGGTATTCGCCTGCACGTGATCGATCCCGCGACCGGTCGCCGCGTCCTCGTGCTGCTCACGCCCGCGGACCGGATTCGGCCGCCGATCGCCCTCTTCGTCCAGCGCGATCGCCGCAGCGTGCCGATGAGCGCGCTGCCGTGCGAGGTGCGCATGAACTACGCGGTCGAGTTCGGCTTCGACATCGAGGCGCGCGTGCCTCTCGATGCGCTCGAGATCGGCCGGCCCGCGAAGGACTACCGGTTCGAGGCCCAGCTCTGGCACGCGCCGGCGCGCAAGGTCGTCTCCGTGTTCCCGCGGCCGGGCGGGGGGCAGCGGGTGTTGCTGCGCGGCAAGCCGGATTGGGGCGAGGGCGTGGAGGCAATCGAGCGCCCCGCCGACCCCGGGCTGGCGCTGATCACGAAGCTCAACAGCCTCGGCGGGCCCTCGGGTTCGCTCGACATGGTCGCGCGTTCGACCGGGACGGTGAACGGGCGCCGCAACGACACGACGCTGGCGGAGATCGAGAAGCAGCTGCGGGAGCAGCTCGCCACCTATCCCGAGTACGTCTACTTCCACTTCCAGCTCCTGCGCGTGCAGTCCGCGCGCAATCGCGTGGACGAGGCGATGGAGACCTACGAGCGCATGCTCGGACTCTTCCCGTTCGTCGCCGAGGAGCTGCCCGTGGTCACGCAGCGCATTCGCTTCGCCTCGGCGGCCGGCCAGTTCGAGCGCGCTCTCGAGCTGCAGCGCAAGATCAAGTCGATGTACCGCAACCCGCGCGAGTACGAACGGGGAGAGCGCAGCCTGCGCTCGCTGCTCGACAGCCATCGGGCGGAGCTCCGCTACCGCGAGCAGGACGCGAAGGGCGAGCCTCTGCCGCGCGTCAGGGTGGAGACGAGCCGTGGCGCATTCGTCCTGGAGCTCTTCGAGAACGACGCGCCGAACGCCGTCGCGCAGTTCCTCACGCTGGTGGAGCGCGGTTTCTACAACGGCACGCGGTTCCACTGGGCGGCCGCGATGAGCCAGGTGATCGGCGGCGACCCCAACTCACGGGACGAGGATCCGGTCAACGACGGGTTCGGGACGGCGGGCTACGCCATCGAATCGGAGCCGAGCCGGCGGCTCAACCTGCCCGGCACGATCGCGTTCGTGCCCACCCGCGACGAGCGCCGTCAGGTCAGCAGCAGCTTCGCGGTCAACCTCGCGCCCAACCCCGGCAGCGATTTCGATCTGACCGTGTTCGGCCGCGTCATCGAAGGCATGGACGTCATCCGCGCGCTCAGCTACTACGACACGCTGGAGCGGGCGACCGTCCTCCGCAAGCGATCGCACGGCTACGAGCCCGTGAAACGGCCCTGAGCCATGGCTCGCAAGAGCCCCCGGCCGCGTTAGCGGTTCTTGGGCGGCTTCGGATGCGGCTGCCGGTCCCCGAACGCGATGCCGACGCGGCGCGCCGCGTTCACCATCTCGCCCTCCGGGTCGACGCCCCGCATTCCGCCGGCCGCATCCGCCAGCGGGCGCAGCTCGACGCAGGCGTTCCAGTAGGCGGTGAAGAGGCCGCTCTCGCCGTTGACCAGCGCCTGCGCGGCGCACACACCCATGCGGGTCCCGAGGGTGCGGTCGAACGCGGCCGGCGTGCCGCCGCGCTGCAGGTGGCCCAGCGTGATGTCGCGCACGTCGTGATCGACGAGCCCGCGCAGCTGCGCGGCGAGCCACTCCCCGACGCCGCCGAGAATCTCCCGCCCCGCCTGCTCCGTTCGATGCGAGTCGACGACGACGTCGCCGCCCCGCGGCTTGGCGCCTTCGGCGACGACCACCATCGAGTAGTTGCGGCCTCCTTCGGCGCGGTCGCGAATCACCTTGGCGACCTCGTAGAGCTCGAACGGGATCTCCGGGATGAGCACGATGTCGGCGCTGCCGGCCATGCCGCCGTGCAGCGCGATGTGCCCCGCGTGGCGCCCCATCACCTCAAGGATCATGGCGCGGTGGTGGCTTTCCGCGGTATCCACCAGCCGGCTGCACGCGTCCGCCACGATCTCGACGGCGCTGTGGAATCCGAACGTCACGCTCGTGCCGGTGACGTCGTTGTCGATCGTCTTGGGCACGCCGATCACGCGCGCGCCCGCCTCGTGCAGCCGGTTGGCCATCGCCAGCGTGCCGTCGCCCCCGGAGATCACGACCCCCTCGATGCCCTCCTTCTTCATCCGCTCGAGGTACATCTCGATCTCGCCGCGATAGCGGTTGTTGCAGCCCAGGATCGAGCCGCCACGCCAGAGGATGCCGCGGACCGAACGCCGGGTCAGCGGGATGATGCCCTCCTCGTAGGAGAAGCCCTCGAAGCCGTTGCGCACGCCCACGACCTCGATGCCGAGCTGCTCGCAGGTGAGGACGGCACCCCGGATGACGCCGTTGAGGCCCGGGGCATCGCCCCCGCCGGTCAGGATCGCGATCTTCTTCACGCCCGTAATCTAGCTGCGTGGATCCGAGGCAAGAAGCGGCACAGAAACTTTATGTGTTCGAGACCAAGCGCACCCCGGCCCGGCACCAGTGGGTTTCGGCGCGCGGGGGGGCGGAGACCGCCATCGTGCTGGGCGTGATGCGGCGGCGCGGCACGCTCGACGCCATCCTGTCGACCTACTCCAGCCGCAAGCTCCCGCTGCTCAAGCCGGAGACCCGCACGATCCTCCGGGCCGGCCTCTTCGAGCTGCTCTATCTCGATGGATCGCCCGATCACGCCGTCGTCGACGCCGCCGTCGAGAACGTGCGCCGCATGGGGCGACCGCAGGACGTGTCGTTCGTCAACGCGCTGCTGCGCGGCATCCGGCGCGCGGTCCAGCGTGTGGATCTCGCGGGGGCGACCGACCGGCGTCGCGCCCTGCCGCGCGAGGAGTTCGCCTGGTATTTCCCGCGCAGCGTCTTCCCCGACCGCAACCACGACGCCGCGGGCTTTCTCGCGGCGCGCGGCTCGACCGCCCGCTGGATCGCGGAGCGCCGCCTCGAGGAGCACGGGCTCGAGCGCGCGCTGCGCATCCTCGACGCGCAGGCGGAGACGCCCGCGACACACATCCGCCCCGCGCCGGGCACACGCGAAACGGTGCGCGAGACGCTGGAGGCCGCCGGCGTACCGGTGTCCGACGGCCCGCACGACGCGCTGCTCACGCTGCCGCCGCAGGTGCGCATGAGCGAGGTGTTCGAGTTGTGCGGCGGTGAGATCGTCGTGCAGGACGCGGTCGCGTCGCAGGTCGCGCCGTTCCTGGCGCCGGAGCCGGGCTGGCGCGTGCTCGACTACTGCGCCGCGCCGGGCGGCAAGGCAACCCACCTCGCCCAACTCGGCGCCGACGTGACCGCGTGGGACATCGATGCGGAGCGGCTCGACAAGGTGCGCGAGAACGCCGAGCGGCTCGGGCTGACGAACCTCGTCTGCGCGGAGCCGGACGGCACCTACGACGCCGTGCTGGTCGACGCGCCCTGCTCGAACAGCGGCGTGCTCGCGCGACGTCCGGAGGCGCGCTGGCGCGTGAAGAAGAAGCACCTCGGCAATCTCATCGAGCGGCAGAACAAGCTGCTCCGCGTGGCGGCCGAACACGTGCGGCCCGGGGGCGTCCTGGTCTACTCCACCTGCAGCATCGAGCCGGACGAGAACCGGGGCGTGGTCGACACTTTCACGGCGCGCGGCGGGGCCGTTCTGGAGCGCGACCACACCTGCTATCCCGACGAATGGCGGGGCGACGGCGGGTACATGGCGAGGCTGGTGATCGCCGGGTAGGATTCCCGGCTTATGAATCGCCTCCTCGCCACCCTTCTGTTCGCCTCCCTCATCGCCTGTGACAAGGGCGGGAGCAACGTTCCGTCGGTGACGCCGTCGAACAACTCGAACACGTCGAAGCCCGCCAAGAGCAGCATGCCGAAGGCGCCGGACGCCATCCCGCAGAAGTACGTCACGATGCTGGAGAACACCTGGCCGAAGGTGAAGGACCTCGGCTCGAAGTTCGAGGGGGAGTTCAAGAAGGCGCAGGAGTCGCGCGGCCGTGACCTGCCCGCCGTCAACGCGGCCAGCAAGACGTTCCAGGAGCTTGCCGACCTGTGGGCCGAGGTCGCCTACGCCGCCCAGGACGAGAGCGACACGGTCATGGCGAAGTGGGAGAAGTACATCGCCTCCTACAACAAGAAGGTGAAGCGCTGGACGGAGATGTCGAAGGGGCTCAAGGAGTTCTCCCGCGTCAAGTGAGCCGGTCGTGAGCCTGCTGGGCTACAACACCAACGGCTTCGCCCACCATCGACTCGAGGACGCGCTCGATCTCATCGCCGGGATCGGCTATCGCAGCGTCGGCCTGACGCTCGACGTCCACCACGCGCCGCCCGGCGCGACCGACTACCGGCAGCTCGGCCGCGAACTTTCCGATCGCGGCCTGCTGCCGGTGGTCGAGACCGGCGCCCGCTTCCTGCTGGATCCGCGCCGCAAGCACTTCCCGACGCTCATGTCCGCCGGGCGCGAGCGCCGCATCGACATCTACCGCGCCTGCCTCGACGCCGCCGCCGAGCTGGGGGCGCCCTGCATCTCGCTCTGGTCCGGCGCGGGCGACGACCGCGCGGCGCTCGTCGATGGCCTCGGCAAGGTGCTCGCCTACGCCGCGCCGCTCGGGATCGAGGTCGGCTTCGAGCCCGAGCCGGGCATGCACGTCGAGACGATGGCGCAGTACGACGAGCTCAAGCGCGAGCTGCCGCAGCTTCGCCTGACCGTCGACGTCGGCCACGTGCACTGCCTGGAGGAGGAGCGGCCGGAATCGGTCCTCGACCGTTATCGGGAGGATCTGGTGAACGTGCACCTGGACGATCACCGGCGCGGCGTGCACGAGCACCTGATGTTCGGGGAGGGGGAGATCGAGTGGGACCCGGTGCTCGCGGTGCTGGCCGAGCTCGAGGTGCCCGCGACGGTGGAGCTGAGCCGGCATTCGCCGATGGCGGTCGAAGCGGCGGAGCGGGCCTTTGCGTTTCTGGCGAACGGCGTTTGACGTCGAACGTCGAACGTCCAGCGTCTAACCCGGCACGCGAAATCGTGCCCGCGCCCGCAGAGCACGCTCCCTCACGAAGCAGTCCTCGGTGTGGTCGTTGACGAGGCCCATCGCCTGCATGAACGCGTACATGGTCGTGGGGCCGACGTAGCTCCAGCCGCGCTTCTTGAGGTCCTTCGACATCGCGATCGACTCGGGAGACTTCGTGAAGGTGCGGACCACCGCTTCGGTCATGCGCTCCGGCCGGTCGGTCGCTTCGTACTGCCAGACGTAGGCAGCGATCGTTCCGAACTCCTTGCGCATTTCCCGCGCGCGTCGCGCGTTGTTGATCGTCGACTCGATCTTGCCGCGGTGGCGCACGATGCCGGCGTCCTTCAGCAGCCGCTCCACGTCGCGCGGGCCGAAGCGCGCGATCTTGTCGATGTCGAAGCCGCGGAACGCCTTGCGGAAGTTCTCGCGCTTGTTGAGGATCGTCCGCCAGCTCAGCCCGCTCTGGAACCCCTCGAGCGTGAGCTTTTCGAAGAGGCGCACGTCGTCGTCGACCGGGAAGCCCCACTCGGTGTCGTGGTAGGGCTCGAACTCGGGAACCCCGGCACACCAAAAACAGCGACTACTGCTTTTTCGCACTCTGGAGCATCGGCTTGATCCACATCGTGGCCTGGCCGATCATCTGCTTTTCATAGCGGCGATACGCTTCCATCTGCTTGTCGTCGAGCACGCCGCGCATGCGATCGCGGCCCGACTTGAGCGACGGCTCCAGGATGCGCTGCCAGTCCTCGTCCGTCTCGGCGGCCAGCATCTTCTCCGGCTCGCGCATGAGCTGGTTCCAGACGCGGCCCTGCTCCTTCATCATGCCGCCGTCGGAGAACATCTCCTTGAGCTCCGTCTGCTGCCGATCGGAGAGGTCGGGAATGCCCATCATGCGGATCTGCATCTCCGCCTGCCGTTCCAGCTGCTGCTGGTTGCGCACGCGCATCTCCTCGCGGATGGTGCCGATCTCGTCGTCGGAGAGGAACTGGCCCAGCTCCGCCGCGAGCTCGTCCGACATCATGCCGGCGGTGCCCATGAACCACATGAAGGCATCCAGCGCCTCGTCGGGGTCCGCCTCCGTGTCGCCCAGCATCGAGCCCATCGCCAGCTCGGCGGCGCGCGTGCCCTCGGCGTCGAAAGCCTCGGCGATCTTCTTGATCGTCGCGTCGTCGAGATCCATCCTGCCGGCGATGCCGCGGCCCGCGTTGCGCGCGTTGACGGAGAACATCGACTCCCACTGCTTGAGCTGCCCGCGCATCATCTCGCGGAACTTCTCGAGACGCCGCGCCGCCTCCGCCTTGCGGTCCTCCTCCGCCTGCGTCTCCGCTTCTTCCGCCGCCCGGCGCTCCGCCGTGACGCGGTCGCGCAGCACGACGAGTTCGGGGAACTCGGTGCGCAGGATGCGCTGCTTCTCCTCGTCGGTCAGGCTCGCGAGAACCCGCGCCCGCGCCTCCGCCGCGCCTTCGCCGTCGCGCTCCGCGCGCGTTCGCTCCGGCTTGATCAGCGCGTCGCGCGCCATGTAGCCGAGCCCGAATCCGGCCAACGCCAGCAGGAGCCCGATGACCTGCTTCACAGGATCGCCTTTCGCACGATGCGATCGACCTCCTCGTCGGTCAGCATGCGGTCGCTCTGCTTGGCGGCCGCGAAGACGGTGTCGACGACGGCGTCGGTCACGTCGAAGGCGTGCGCCTTCAGCCAGAAGACCACGTTGCTCTTGCCGCTCATCGGGCCGATGCCGATCTTCTGGTGCAGCCCGAACTCGTCCGCCGGCACGCCGGAGTAGACGCGGTTGGCGAGCCAGGTGTCGTCGCGGTCGAGCGCCTTGATGACCGCCGCGGCGTGCACGCCGGTGCCGGTCTCGAACGCATCGCTGCCGAAGACGGGATAGGTCGAAGGGATCTCGAAGCCGCAGATCCGCGCGCCGTGCTCGACGTACTGCCCGAGCTTCGACAGGTCCTGGTCGATCCACTCCATGAGCTTGAGATTGACCATCGTGATGTCGAGCGGCGCGTTGCCGGCGCGCTCGCCGATGCCGAGCGCGGTTCCGTGCAGGCGATCGGCGCCCGCCTCGAGCGCGGCGATGTTGTTGATCACGCCGAGGCCGCGGTCCATGTGGCCGTGCCAGTCGACCTGCACCTTGCCGCGCACACCCTTCTCGTCGATGAGATCGAAGATGCACTGCAGCAGGTTCTTCACCCCCCACGGCGCGATGTGGCCGGTCGTGTCGCAGATCACGAGGCGGTCGGCGCCGAGGTCGATCGCGGTCCCGTAGAGCGCGCGAATGATGTCGGGGTGCGCGCGGACTGTGTCCTCGGTCACGAACATCGACGGCAGCCCCTCGCTCTTCACGAAGGTGATCGCGTCGGTCACGCACTTCACGAGGAAATCGAGATCCCACTTCTCGACCTCCATGCGGATGGTCGAGGAGCCGATGAAGGTCGCCGCCTCGATCGGCAGCCCGAACTTCTGGCTGATCTCGGCGATCGGCTGGATGTCCGCCACGACGGTGCGCGCGGCGCAGTTCGGGAAGAGCGGCAGCTTCGCCTGCACGATTTCCCGGGCCAGCGTCTCGGTCTGCTCCACGACGTGGGGACCGGCGCCCGGCAGGCCGATGTTGAGCGCATCAATGCCCACCGCTGCGCAGTTGTGCAGATGCTCGACCATCTCGTCGAGGCTCGGCGTGCGCGCCGACGGCGACTGGAGGCCGTCGCGCAGCGTCTCGTCGTTGAGCTGGATCGTCTGCGCGGGCTTGGGAGGGTAGGAACCCTCGAGGTTCCAGTCGTAGATCAGTTCGTCGCGGTTCACGCTTCAAGGATAGCGCCCGTCCGGGTGCCCCGGAAGAGTCCCGCCCGCACCTATAATTCCCGCGTTGATGCGCGTTCTCAAATTCGGAGGGACCTCTGTCGGCAGCGCCGAATCGCTCGCCCGCGTCGCCGCCATCGTGCGCGACCAGGCGGAGCACCGGCCGGTCGTGGTGGTGTCGGCGCATGGGGGCGTGACCGACGAGCTGCTGCGCCTCGCGCGCGCCGCCGTGGGCGGCCGCTGGTCGCTGCGGACGCTGCGCAAGCGCCATCGCGATCTCTACGAGGAGATTGGCGTGCCGTTCGAGGTGGTCGAGCCGCTGCTGGACGAGCTCAACGACCTGCTGCGCGGCCTCAAGCTCGTCGGCGAGCTGACGCCCCGCAGCCTCGATCTGGTCGCCAGCTTCGGCGAGCGCCTCAGCGTGCGCGGCATCGCCGCCTACCTGACGGCGCACGGGGTCCCGGCCGAGCCGGTGGATGCGTGGGACCTCGGGCTTCGCACCGACGGGCGGCACACCGAGGCGACGCCCGACCCCAGCTGCTTCCCGGCGGTCAAGAAGGCGCTGGCGAAGTTCAAGAAGGTGACGCCGGTCGTCACGGGCTTCATCGCCAAGGATGCGTCGGGCAGCGTGACCACGCTCGGGCGCTCGGGCAGCGACTTCAGCGCGACGCTGCTGGGTGCGGCGGCCGGGGCGGACGAGGTGCAGATCTGGACCGACGTCGACGGCGTGATGACCGCCGATCCGCGCGTGGTCAAGGCGGCGCGCTCGATTCCGGCGCTGTCGATCGCCGAGGCGAGCGAGCTGGCCTACTACGGCGCGAAGGTCATCCACCCCGCGACGATGCTGCCGGCCGTCGAGCGCCGCATTCCCGTGCGCGTGCGCAACACCTCGCAGCCCGAGTTGCCGGGCACGGTCATTCTGCACGAGGCGCCCGCGACGAAGCAGCCGGTCAAGTCGATCGCCAGCAAGCGCGGCATCATCCTGATCACCGTCGAGTCGACGCGCATGCTGCTGCAGTCCGGTTTCATGGCGCGCATCTTCGAGGTCTTCGCCAAGTACGACCTCTCCGTCGACCTGGTTGCCACCAGCGAGGTGACCGTTTCCGTCACGGTCGCCAGCGACCACAACCTCGAAGCGGTCATCCGCGACCTGGGCGAGTTCAGCGAGGTGACGGTCGAGCGCGACCGCGCACAGGTCTGCGTGGTCGGCGAGGGCATTCGCGACCGCGTCGGCGCCGCCGCCGAGGTCTTCAGCGCGCTCCAGAAAGCGCGCCTCCCCGTGCGTCTCATCAGCCACGGCGGCACGAAGATCAATATCTCGTTCCTGGTGGATGCCGATCACACGGCGAAGTGCGTCCGCGCGCTCCACCGCGCGTTTTTCGAGAAGTAGGCCGGGAGCCGGGGGCCGGAGGCCGGGGGCTCGTGCCTGCTCAGGCCCCCGGCCCCCAGCCCCCAGCCAAAAAAGAAGAGAGCCTGCCGAAGCAGACTCTCTTTTTCTCTGAGGTTCGAGAGCCGACCGGCTCTCTATAGGGCTGGGCTTCTCACCCGCCGCCCGGCGCGCGTCACGGG
>JBCDBY010000145.1:0-11025 GCA_039182715.1 Planctomycetota bacterium | reverse complement strand
TGGCGGCGGGCTATCTCGTGACGCTGGAAGTCCGAGGGTTGGTCGAGCGAGAGATCGGAGGGAGGTACGTGGTGCGTTGAGGGAAGGGCCAGGGGCCAGGGGCTAGGAGCCAGGGGCCCGAAGGAGTCTCACGCCTCTGCGAACTCTGTGGTCCTCTGCGTGCTCTGCGAGAACCGAATCAAACCGTCGAGAAGCCCAAGCCGACTTCCCACCCCGAACGTCCAACGTTCAACGTCGAACGTCCCACGTGCCTAGGGAAGGATCCACTGCGCGAAGTAGGAGATGCCGACCATGAAGGCCAGCAGGCCGACGATCAGCATCACCGAGCTGCGCACGGCGTGGCGCAGGATCTCGGGGACCGATTCGCGGTGCGCGGCCGAACTCACGATGGCGATCGCGACGCAGAGCGGAAAGAGGAAGAGGAAGTCGATCGGGGCGACCGTTCCAAGCAGCGTTCCGAGGAGGGCGTCGGAGAGGCTCACGACACGTCCCCCTTCACGGCATCACCCGCTATGGCCTCATCTGCCACGGCATCACTTGGCTGTCGCTCCGAGAGATCCTCGGAAAACGGCACCGCGGCCGTGCGCCCCGCGCGGCTGCAGATGGCGAGGAAGTCCATCATCGCGACGACGTTCAGGAGGCTGGCGACGGCGCTGTACAGGAAGCCGAGCTGAAGGAAGCGGATCGGCTCGTTGCGCTCGAGGCCCTGCGTGGTCAGGTAGCAGACCATCGTCTGCAGGCCGTTGAACATGTACGCGAGGTAGTAGACCGCGTCGCGCTCGTAGTTGAAGTTGCGGCCGTCCGCCAACAGGAAGCCGGCGAAGAAGGTGACGGAAATGGTGACGAAGTAGAGCACCGCCTTCGCCCGTCGCCCGATCAGCCAGTGACCCCCGCCGGGGATCAGCCATGCGAGCACGAATCCGCCGATCATCTTCTCGACGGCGACCGGCGGCCCCGGCAGCGGAGCGAGCTCGCGCACGGCGCCGGACTCGGTGACCCCGCGCGCCGCCTGGCCCAGCCAGCCGGTGCCCACGATGATCATCACGATGGACACGAGCGCCGCCCGGTTCATCGGATCGAGCTGTGCCGAGACCTGGAAGAAGACCACCGCGCCGACCAGCATCGCGACCCCGCCGACGAGGCGCAGAAGCCTCTGCCGACGGGTCAAATGGGTGGCTTGGGACATGAGTGCGCCCAAGAATACGTGCGTCATCCCCCATCCGATAGTTCCTGCGTTTTGCGTGGTATCCTCCGCGATTCGGATGGAATACCGGCACCGTCTTCGGGTCCGCTACGGCGAGACCGACTGCATGGGCCGCGTCTACCACGCCAACTACCTCAGCTACATGGAGTGCGGGCGCGTGGAGTTGATGCGGGACTGGGGGTTCAGCTACGCCGAGACCGAGAAGGAGGACGAGTGCTTCCTGCCGGTCATCGAGGCGTACGTGAAGTACCGGGCGCCGGCGGAGTTCGATGACGAGCTCGAGGTCGTGACCCGCGTGATCGACTTCTCGTTCGTCCGGATCACGTTCGCCTACGAGGTCATCCGCACGCGCGACGGGGTCGTCTGCGCCGACGGCCGGACCGTGCTTGCGGCGGTCGATCGGAACGGCGAGCCGCGCCGCCTGCCGGAAGACCTGCGCAATCACCTGCAGACTCTCGACCTGCCGCCCGAGAAGGAGCGTCGGGCGCGGAATAGAACCGCCCGGGGGGGCGTCTGATGAACACGATGCGTTCCATCCCGGCCTTGATTCTCTTTCCGATCCTCGGACTCGCGCTCGGCTGCCAGTCGCCCCGGGACGAGTCGAAGGTGACCAACATCGTCGAGGTCGGCGCCGCCGAGGAGCGGCCCGAGTTCACCTCCGATGAGAACGCGAAGCTGGTCAAGAACACCGAGGACAGCGTCAAGCGCTACGAGGAGCTCCGCATCCAGGGGCTCACCCGCGCCATGACCGCCCTGCGCGGCTCGATCGCCACCAGCGTCGACCAGGACTTCGAGATCTTCCGCGACATGGCGCTGGAGGGCGAACTCAACCTCCACCGCAACATGGCGCTCAAGTGCCTCGGCTTCGCCGACGAGCGCAAGGCCGACTCGCGCGAGGCGCTCATCCTGATCGCCAGCAATCCCAAGGAACAGATCTTCCTGCGCGCCAACGCGATGCGCGGCCTCGGCATCCTGCGCGATCCCGAGACGCCGCTCGAGCCGGTCGTCGCGATGCTCGGCGCCGGCAATCCGAGCATGCGCACGGAAGCGGCCGAAACCTTCAAGGAACTCGCGCTCGTCAAGCCGACGCCGCGCAAGCTGACGCCGCAGTACATCACCGCGATGGAGCGGCTGGCGACGATGCTGTACGACGAGAACAATCGTCCCGGTCGTCGCGCCTCCGTTTGGGCGCTCGCCAACCTGCGGCACCCGGACACGCTCGAGCATCTGCTGGCCGCGCTCGACGACCAGGATGAGCAGGTCCAGATCGGCGCCCTGCGCGGGCTCGAACTGCTCGGCGACCAGCGCGCCCTCGAGCCGCTGCTCGCCTACCTCGACGACGGCCCGCCCGAGGGACCCAAGTCCTGGTGCATCAAGTCGCTCAAGGTCATCGCGGTCCAGGGCGGCTTCGCGAAGGACCGCTCGGAACTCATCCCGCTCGGCGACAACGTGCGCAAGTGGGAGGAGTTCTTCCGCAAAGCGCGCATGAAGTAGGAAGTTGTCAGTTCTCAGTCGTCAGTCGTGCGTGCAGTGGTTCCGGGCGAGTTCCGCGGCTGACTGAATACTGAAAACTGAAAACTCCCTACAGAACCGCGGAAGGATCCACATCCACGATCATGTCGATCCGTTTCGGGAACTTCGCCGCCCGCGCCACCTGACAGAGGTGGGCCAGCGCGCCGGCGTTCTTCGAAAGCAGCAGGATCATGAAGCGCCAGCGCCCGCGGACGCGCTCGAGCGGCGCCTTGGCGGGGCCGCGTAGCTCGACCTCGCCTTTCTTCGCCTCGGGCTTCAGCAGCTCCGCGATGCCGCGCGCCACGACGCGCGCGTCGTTCTCTTCCTCGGCCGAGAAGGTGAGCAGCACGCAGCGTCGCTCGGGCGGTAGGCCGAGCATCGTGCGCTCCTCGAGTTCGACCGCGGCGAACCCCTCGAAGTCGTGGTTCACCGCGTAGCGGATCGCGTAGTGGTCGGGGTGGAAGGTCTGCACGAGCACCTCGCCGCCCTTCTCGCCCCGACCCGCGCGGCCCGCCACCTGCGAGATGAGCCCGAAGGTGCGCTCGTTGGCGCGGAAGTCGGCGAGGTGCAGGGCGGTATCCGCGTTGACGATGCCGACCAGCGTCACGCGCGGGAAGTGGTGGCCCTTCGCGATCATCTGCGTGCCGATCAGCACCTGCGTCTCGCCCTGGCGGAAGCGTTCGAGCGCCTCCTCCAACCGGTTGCCGCGCACGGAGTCGGAGTCGATGCGCTCGATCTTCAGATCGGGCCAGGCGCGCGCCGCCTCCTCCTCCACGCGCTCCGTGCCGTGCCCGATCGACTTGAGCGTCGGCGCGTGGCACTCCGGGCACTTTTCCGGCGCCTCGGTCTCGTGCCCGCACAGGTGGCAGACCGTCCGCCGCCGCCCCTTGTGGAAGACGAGCGAGGACGAGCAGTGAGGGCACTGCAGCTTGTGCTGACAGCGCGTGCACGCCAGCAGCGTTGCGAAACCACGCCGGTTGAGGAAGAGGATCGCCTGCCCGCCTTCCCTTACCGCTTCCGCTACGGCGTGTCGCATCGGTCGCGAGAAGAGCGGATCCTTCTGCTCCGTCATGTCGATCACGCGCACCGGCGGCATGGGGATGCCCTTCGCGCGGTACGGCAGTTGGTGCAGCGCGTAGCGACCCTCCTTTGCGTTGCGGTAGCTCTCCAGGCTCGGCGTTGCCGAACCGAGAATGACCGGGCAGCCGAGACGGCGCGCCCGCATGATGCCCGCATCGCGCGCGTGGTAGCGCGGCGACTGCTCCTGCTTGAAGCTGCCTTCGTGCTCCTCGTCGACGACCAGCAGGCCCAGCTTCGGCACCGGCGCGAAGACGGCCGAGCGCGGCCCGATGACCACGTCCGCCTCGCCACGACGAATGCGCTTCCAGGCCCGGCGGCGCGCCCGCTCGCCCTGCTGGCTGTGCAGCACCTCGACGTGCGGGAAGCGCGCCTGGAAGCGGCGCACCGTCTGCGGCGTCAGCGCAATCTCCGGCACGAGCACGATCGCCTGCCGCCCGCCGGCGATCGTCTCCGCGATGGCGCGCAGGTAGACCTCCGTCTTGCCGCTGCCGGTCACGCCCAGCAGGAGGTGCACGCCGAAGCGCGGCGTGCGCAGGTCGTCGAGCATGCCGTCGAGCGCACTCTGCTGCGGCTCCTCGAGCGGCAGCGGCGCCTCCTTGCCGCCCGACGGCGGCGGCGTGAACTCCTCCTCGTCCTCGCGCGTCTCGATGCGCACCAGCCCGGCGCGCTCCAGCGTCTGCAGCGCCGCCCGGCTTGCGCCGGCCTGTTCGAGCAGCGCCTTGACCGTCGGCAGTCGCGTGCACGCATCGAGCGCGGCGAGCACCGCCGCCGCCTTCTTCGCGCGCGCCGGGGCGTCACCGTCCGACGCGCGCACGACCACGCGCTGCTTCGGGGCGCCCTTGCGCACGCCGCCCGGCAGCATGCCCTGCAGCGCTTCACCCAGCGAGCAGCCGTAGTACCGGCTGATCCAGCGCGCGAGGTGCAGCAGATCCTCCGGCACGATCGGCTCGGCGTCGACGACCGCCGCGATCGGTTTCACGCGCGGTAGATCGGAGGTCTCCTCGAACGCGACGAGATAGCCGACGCGGCTCTGCGTGCGGAACGGGACGCGCACGCGCTGCCCGGCGCGCAGCTCCGACGCGAGCTCCGTCGGTACCTCGTAGGTGAACTCGGTCGGTACGGGCAGGTCGAACGCGACGCGGGCGTACATGGGGCGCCGCTATTCGACTCCCGCCAGGAAGCAGCGCAGATCGCCGCGCAGCTCGCCCTTGCGCTTCTCGAAGCGGAACGTAACGGCGCGCGGCTGGCCGATCGATCCCATCGGGATGTAGGGCAGGGGCCGCCGCATGGCCGGCGCGAAATCGCCGTCGAGAAAACCGAGCGCGATCGCGCCGGGCTCGAAGAACTTCTCGTGCGCGCGCGTCGGCACCGTCTTGCGGTCCTGGCCAGCCACCAGCTTGCCGAAGCTCACCGCCGACTCGCCTTCGGCGCGCTGCAGCGCCTCGCGCATCACCGACTCCGCGTGCGGGCCGAGTGCGAGATACCAGATCCCGCCGCGCGAGCCGGTCACCGCGATCCGCGGCGGCGCACTCTCGTTCGGCTTGCCGAACAGCCCGTCGAGCGGCGCCGGCGGGACGAACGCCGGGTGCACGCGCACCATCCACTCGCCGAGACGGCGCTCCTCCGCGGCGCCCGGCAGCGTCCAGGACTCGAGGCGCGCCGGGTCCGTGGGCCGCAGCGCGACCAGCACGTTGAACCGTCCCGCGCGGTACTTCAGGTTGAGCACTGAAACGACGCCCGCGGCATCGCCGACTTCGAACGGAAGCCCGAGCTGTTTCCACGCGTCCGCGTCGAGCACGGCACCCGCGGCGAAGACCATCTGCATCTCGCGGTTGACCGGCAGCCGGCCGACGAGCGCGCCGAGGTCGATCTCCTGCGCGAGCGCGAAGGCGCGCTCCATCCGTGCGCCGGGGGCGCCACGCAGGTCGAAGCCGACCCAGCCCGGCGCGCCCTCGCGCGGACGCAACGCGATACGGATGCGGTCGAGCGCCTGCGCGACGGGATCGGCGATGGCGTCGGGCAGCGCGAGAAGAGTGCGGGCGATCGGCGTGACGTTTTGCACGCGCGGCATCGGGTCCTGCCCGAAGAACGCCGCGAGCATCGCCTTGAGCGCGACGCCGTTCTCGGGCCGGCCGACGAGTGCGAGCGGAAACCCGGACGCCTCCAGGATCCACGGATCGTCGGGGCCGATGGTGGCGACCGCGTTGTCCTCGGTGAGCGAGAGGTAGCGCTTCGCGACGCGCACCGGCTCGCGCATGCTGATGTTGGTGCGCGTGGTCGCGTGCGCCTTCTCGAACGCCGCGCGGTCGGTGAAGGGAACGAGGTAGACAGGCGGTTCGCCCGGCCGCTTGTAGTAGCCGGCGGGTCGTTCGTAGTCGATGCCGTCGAGACCCGGCACGTTCACGGGCGCCCCGAGGCGGGCCCGCGCCGGATCGGCGTCCTGCGGCATGTAGGGGCCCTCGTACGCCGCGCGCACGTCGTTCGCCGAGCGCATCACGATCGCGTAGGTCGCATCCCCGGGGACCAGGGCGGCGATGTGCGCAGGCGGCGGGTCGAAGAGACCCGCGGCGTAGGCTCCGAGCAGGGCGCCGGCGACGAGCACGAGGGCGATGAGCGGAGGTCCACGCATGAGAAGGACAGCTTACCGGTACGATCACCCGCATGCGTGAGCTGATCGTGCTGCGCCATGGCGAAACGGAGGCCAACGTCGCGGGCATTGCGCAGGGCCGGCAGCCCTATCCGCTCACGGAGACCGGGCGCGCCCAGGCGGCGGCGGCGGGGCGGTTCATGGAGCGGCTTGCCTGGCGGCCGACGCACGTCCTCAGCAGCCCCGTGGCGCGCTGCGTGGAGTCCGCCTCGATCGTCACCGGCGTGCTCGGCCTCGATTCCGCGCGCACGAACGAGGCCTTCACCGAGATCGATTGCGGCTCGGCCGAGGGCATGGCGTTTCGCGACATCGCGTTCAAGACCGGCTTCGACCAGTTCGGCGGCGAGTCCAACGAGCAGCTCTTCGCCCGGGTCGGCGCCGGCCTCGACGCGCTCCCGGACGACGAGATCATCCTGCTCGTCACGCACGGCGGCATCTTCAAGGCGATCCTGCACCACCTCCTGGGCGTGCGTGGCCAGTATTGGCTCGGCCTGCGCTGCGGCACCTGCATGCGCCTGGAGAAGCGCGGCCCGCGCCACGCGCTTTCTCACCTGCTGCATCCCGAAGAAGTAGAGTGACGCCCATGTCGCAGTCCATGCCGGAGATGCCCGAGCCTTCGCTGGAGGTCATCCTCTCCACCTTCGCCACCCAGGCCGCCGTCGCGCTCGGCCAGGTCCCCAACCCGGTCACCCAGAAGACCGAAACCGACCTCGAGCAGGCGAAGTACGCCATCGACCTCCTGCAGGTGCTCGAAGAAAAGACCAAGGGCAACCGCAACGAGTCCGAGGAAGCGCTCCTCACGGACGTGCTCTACAAGCTGCGGATGATCTACATCGACGCGAAGAAGTAGGGCTAGGGGCCAGCGGCCAGGAGCTGGGGGCGACGAGCGACCCGGTTGCCCCCTTTCATTCCCCACCGCCCACGCTGTCCCGCCGCGGAGCTTCGCAGGCGAGCGGCGGAGGTCGAGGTGCTCTCCGCGTCCCCGCGCCGCCTCCGCGCCCCCGCGCGCCATCCGAAGCGGGTGGAGTCCCGGGCCTCCGGAGTACAAACCCGCGGCCCCCGCCCCCCAACCGTGTTCTCCCTCCCATGCGCCCCGTTCAGGTCTCGGGGCTCGGCTTGTACAATGAAAGTTCGCTCATGACGGGTTTGAAACGATGGATCGTGGCCGGCACCGGCGTGCTGCTGGTGGGCATCGGCGCGCTCGGCGCCGTGCTCCCCGGACTGCCGACGACCGTCTTCCTGCTGGGCGCCACCTGGTGCTTCGCGCGGAGCTGTCCGTGGCTCGAGGAGCGACTGCTCCGCAACCGCCTCTTCGCGCCCTACATGCGGGTCATCGACGGCGAGGTGCCGATGACGACGCGCGCGCGCATCACCGTCATCGCGATCATCTGGGCCACGGTCAGCATCAGCATGGCGACCTTCTACGCGCGCGACGCGCTCGGATCATGGGTCGCCGCGACGCTGGTGTTCGCCGCGCTGGTCGGCTCTGTCGTCGTCTGGCGCTTCCGCCGCGACCTGCAGCCCGCCGTGGTTCCCGTGCTCGAAGAGGAGCGGGCCCCGACGGCTCCGCTTAACTCTCCGGCGCGGCCGCCGGCAGGACAATCGTCACGCAGGTCCCCCGACCCGGCTCCGAGTCGATCGCGATCGTCCCGCGCCGATCGTCGACGATCCGCTTGACGATCGGCAGCCCCAACCCGGTGCCGCGCGTGCGCGTGGTGAAGCTCGGCTCGAAGATGCGCTCCATCATGTCCGGCTCGATGCCGCGCCCGTCGTCGCGAATGTCGAGCTGCACGTGCGCGTTCTCCCCGTGCCCCTCGAGCCGGATCGTCTCCGCGCCCGCCTCGCGCGCGTTGGAAAGCAGGTTGTGCAGCACGCGGCTCAGCTCGTCGCGATCGGCGTGGACCACCAGCGGGGATCCGTCGAGCTCGACGAAGATCGTGCCCGCCGCCTCGTAGAGCCCCGCCGTTTCGCGCACCAGCTCGCCCACGTCGACCGTCTGGTCGTTGCGCTGCGGCATGCGCGCGAACGACGAGAAGTTCCCGGCGATGCGCTGGAGCTGGTCGATCTGCTCCAGGATCGTGTGCGAGCCGCGCTCGAACTCCTCCTGGAAGATCTCCGGATCCTCCTCCTGGAGTGCGAGCAGGTTCTGGATCGTCAGCTTCATCGGCGTCAGCGGGTTCTTCACGTCGTGCGCGATCTGCTGCGCCATCTCGCGCCACGCCGCCGCCCGCTCGGCGCGCGCCTGCAGGTCCTGCGCCTCGCGCAGGTCATGCGTCATGCGCTCGAACGAGTGCACCAGGTCCGCCAGCTCGCCGCCGCCGCGCGCGGCAGGAAGTTCGACGTCGAGCTTGCCCGCCGCGACCGCGCGCGTCGCCTCCTCCAGCCGCCGCACCGGCTTCATGAGCACGGTCGAAAGCGGCAGCGCCAGCAGCACCGCCAGCGCGGCGGCGAGCAGGTAGATCGCCCCCAGCTGCGCGGTTTCGCGCGCCTGCGCCCGGTCGAGTTCGTTGCGGTCGGCGAGTCGCGGCGTCGCGAGAATCAGGTTCTCGCCGATGCGCCGATAGCCGGATCGCAGGTCGCCGGGCCCCGCGAACGGCTCGCGTCCGAGGTACTCGCGTTCGCTGCGCAACACGAGAGACTCGAATGCGGGCGCCGCGAGCTGGCGGCTCAGCAGACCCGTGTCCCACACGCCCGGCCGGCTCGTCGCGACCAGCGTGCGGTTCTGATAGAGGTTCACGTCGATCTTGTGGTCGGTCGAGACGCCGATGCACCAATCGTTGTCGAGATCGTCGCCGGTGCGTCGCAGCAGTGCGGTGGCAAGGTCGAGATCGTCCCGCAGCTCGGTGTCGGTGCGCTGCTGGTAGCGCTGCTGGATCGCGTTGCTCTGCTGCGCGCCGATGAAGAGCACCGGCACGAGCGACGCGACCACGAGGAAGAAGGCGATCGTGTGCCGGAACGCCCACTTGATGCGTCGGAAGCGGAAGGCGAAGACGATCAGGCAGCCGATCGCGACGACCGCGAGCAGGTGCGCGGCTTCGAAAAGCACTTCGCGCCAGAAGCTGTACGCCGTGACGATCCCTCCGACCCGGTCCGCGTCCATTTCGCCTCGCACGACGAGCATGCGCGCCGGCACGCCGCGATACTCGATCGCCTGCGTGGCGAACCCCCGGTCATCGAGGCGTGCGCGTGTGCGTGGCGTCGCGGCGGCAATCTCATCGGGGGCGCCGCGCGAGACGAAACGGGCGCGGCCCTCGCCGTCGAGCTCGGCCCGCACGAGCGCGTCGCTCGGGGCGCCGAAGATCGGCCGGCGCATCGGGCTGCGCATGAGATCCCAGCGCGACGGCACGAGAAACCGCGCGATTCCGACGATGACGTCCGGGTCCGAGATGTCGCGCAGGGCGATGCGCACCTCCTCGAAGCGAATGTCGGAACCGGCGCCGCGGCCCCGCACCCGCTGCGCGCTGTTCGGTTCGGAGGGCACCAGCGCGGTCGGTGGGGCGGGCAGCTGATCGGCGGGTGGCGCATCGAGGTCGAAGCGGCTGACGAGTTCGAGCCCGCCGTCGAAGACCTCCACGGCGCACGGGTGGCGCGGGTCCCAGCCCGACGCCGACCAGAGCTGGAAGGCGAAGTCCGACGGGTCCTCTCCCTGGGCGAGCCGGTGCCCGACGGTGAGGTGCATGCCGGACTGGTCATCCGTCGTCCGGTTGGCCGCCTGGATGAGCTGGGCCCCGTCCTCCGGCGAGAGATCGAGCAGCTTTCGCGTCTGCTGCGCGTCCCGCTCGGTGCGCGCGCGTGTCGTGTGCAGGTGCAGCACCGGCAGGAGGACCACGACGCTGACGAGCGCGCCGAGCAGGACGCGTTCGGCGCGTCCCCGCGGCCGCGGCACGCGCAGCGCCCGCACGGTGAGGTGGACGACCGACCAGGCGGCGGCGGCGGCGCCTGCGAGGAGCAGGCTGGCGGCGAAGCCGGGCCACATGTGGGTGGAGTCGAACAGACCGTAGGTCAGACCGAACTCCGCGATCTCCCGGACGAAGGACGAGAGGACGAGCGCACCGAGGAGCGCAAGCAGGCCGAGTGCGGCGCGATGGACGGTGCGCGGCAACGTCGCCGCGAAGCCGAGTGCGGCGAGACCGAGCAGCGCGACGCGCCACGGCTCGGGAATCGCCTGCGTGCTTCGCATCATGGAGACGGCGAAGAGGAACGCGACCGGCGCGCCATAGGGGTGCCGCATGGGCAGCAGGAACGCAATCAGGAGAGCGAGGCCGTAGATCGCCGCGATCTCCAGCCAGAATGCGCTCCGCTCGCTGGCGTCCGCGCCGGTCTCTTCCGGCGTCTTGGCGAAGAACTTGGCGTGGACGAGTCCTTCCACCGGAAAGCTGCGGCTTTCGCGCTGCGTGGGGCGTGGGATCGGCACGCCTTCGAGGTAGCGAATTTCGACTTCGGCGAGGCCCGCCTCGTCGCGGATCTCCTCCGCGAGCGGGCGCGCGACCGGAAAGCGCTCGTCGAAGATCGCGAAGCCGACGGCGACGCGCTCGCCGAACGGGACGGCGGTGTAGAGCACGCGGTGCGCCGGGTGCTCGAG
>JBCDBY010000144.1:0-11105 GCA_039182715.1 Planctomycetota bacterium | reverse complement strand
CGACGTCGATCTCTTCCTCGATCGGCGGACGCCCCATCATGCCGGTCAGGATGTGAGCGGTGATGCGGTAGCGTCCCGGACGGAGTCCGGGCACTTCCACGACGGTTTCCCCGTTCGAGCTGACTCCGCGCGAGTAGCGAGGCGAGTCGAGCGAGACGGCCCACGCGCTGATGCGCGGCGGGGCGAACGGCTCCTTGACCCGCACACGGATGCGCAGCGTGGCACCGGGATCCATCGGCAGGTCACCGAGGTCGTTCGTGCCCGCCTTCACCGTGAACCCGTGACGAATCATCGGTAGCGCCCCCGGCGTATTGACGAACAGCGTGTAGACCCCTTCCGACACGCCCCCGATCCGCCAGCGCCCGCCCTCCTTCGTGGCCGCTCCGGAGAACCGGATCGACTCGAATGCCTCGCCGGCATAGAGCCGAACCCGGATGCCCGACGAGTCGGGGTGGAAGCTCAAGGGTAGCTTCAGCGAGTCGGGAAGCCGAAAGAGGATCGTCGGTCCCTTCTCCAACGTGAGAACGACGTCATCGGTCGGTCCGTCCACGCGGAGCGGAGCACAGGAGAGGAGCTTGTGGACGGCGCGGACCCGGCCCGGCTGCCCTTCGAGCGCCAACAAGGAGAACGCCCCGCTGTTGGGATCCACGCGCGCTCCGCCGCGCCCCCCGATCCCGTCTTCTTCCGATACGCCGACCCATTCGACGCGCACGTTTCGTCGGTCGAACCCTTCCGGCATCTCGACCCGGCCGCGTACGAACCAGATGCGGGCGTAGTCCAGCACGAGGGTTCCGGTCCCGTCCTCCTTCAGCTCCGTCTCGGCGACGACGATCCGGGACTGCCGATCCCGGTAGCGATAGCGGCCCGGCTCCATGCCGGGGAAGGCGTACCCTCCGTCCCACGAATTGCGGGTCCGGCGCGGCCAGATGTTCGGGCTGTCGATGGTGGTCCAACGACCGTCCTTCCGCATCTGCAGTTCGAGGCTCAACGACTTGGGCGCCGACCCGATGGTCCGCACGCGCAAGTCGAGCCCGCGCGTGAGTTCGAACGTATGGCGCAACGGCTCGCCGCGCGGGGGCACGACCAGCTCCGCGGTCTGGATGCGATAGCCCGGGGAGAACATCGAGATCGACAGCTTCGTGCCCGGCGGCGGCAGGACGCATTTCGCCTGGAACCGCCCCGCCTGCTCGTCGACCTTCGGATCTTCCCACCCGAAGAAGCCCAACCAGAGGCGCGATCCCTCCGGCCATCCGGGGGTCCCGTCGAGGACCGCGCGCATGTCGACCACGGAGAGTTCCGGAAGCGTGAACTCGATCTTCAGATCGCCCTTCCGCAGATCGACGGTGCCCATGCGGCGACGCATGGACCCACCCGGACCCTGGAGGACACTGAGGTTGGCGAGGCTGCCGAAGAGCGACCCCATGCGAGCCCGGCCATCCTCTCCGGTCTCGACCTTCCGCATGAGGTTGTTGCCCGGACCGAAGAGACCGATTCGGGTGCCGGGTGCCGGCGATCCGTCGGGATTCCGAATCAGAAACTCGATGTCGCACACCGGGGTGAACGCGATCTCCGGTCCCTCCTGTTCGCCCTTGCGGCAGAACAGACTTGCGGCGGTCCGATCGGGTGCGTGCGCGATCGCGTGAATGTGGCCGGCCGGACAATCCCGTGCGACGAGCCGGCCGTTCTCGATGCGCGCCACAAGGCCCGTGAACGGGTTGCCGGAACTCGCGCTCGAATCGATGACGATCTGCGTTCCGTCCGGGGGAATCCCGTGGCCTCCGTCCCGGACGGGCCAGGAGATCGACCGCCGCAGGTCGATGCGAACGACCAGCTCACGCTCTCCCTTGGGAACCGTGTGTCTGCGGTCGTGCCGCGCGCCCGGGCGGGGCCGCTCGGTCCCCGGAGGAATCACCATGACGCTGACCGGGTCGGCCTCACCAATGCCCCGCAGCCTCGCTTCGCCATGGGCGTCGGTTCGAACGTCCGCGTTGCCGTAGTCGCGGTAGCGGACGACCGTCACGACCAAGGCATCCTTGACCGGGTCGTCCGTCGCCTGGTCCCGCACCACGACGGTCAGCGCGCGCTCGCGCGGAAGACGAACTTCGATCTCTTCCTCCCGCGCTCCGACGGTGAAGTCGACCTCCGCGCGCCCGTAGTTCGGCGCGAACGCCCAGACACGAAACTTCGCCTCGGGAAGTCGAAGCGTGGCGCGCGCACGCGCATCGGTCCGGGCCGAGCGTGCGAATCGGGGGATCGGCTGATCGCCCATGCGCGGCACGTGAAGCAACTCGAAGATCTGCAGCTTGGCATCGGGAGCGGGCGCGCCGTCATGGCCGATCGTCCGGAGGATGACCTGCCCCGCCCGCTTCAGCTCGATCGGCTGGACCTCGCTCTGCGGCTCGTCGGGAAGAATGGCCCCCACGCCGAAACCGACGCGGCCATCCGGCGCTTCCGCCCAGATTCGCACCGTCTGCGCCCTCGACGGCGCCGACACGGGAAGTTGAAAGGCACCCTCGGCGCTCGTGGTCGCTTCGGCCTCGCCGTCGTCCCAGCTCGCCCGCACGCGCACTCCTTCCAACGGAGCATCGCCCCGGACCGAGCCTTGGACGCGATGCCCCCCGACCTTCGTGTCGGCGCGCTGGGGAACCCCGGCTTCCGCCTTCGTCTCCGGACGCTCCTCGGTTGGCACCGCTCGTTCCACCGGACGGCGAGCGGCGGGAGACGGATCCCGGTTCACGAACCAGACGATTCCCCCCAGGACGGCCACCGCCAAAGCAAGCACAGCGAGTCGCATCGCTCCCACCTAGCCGAGAAGGGCGCGGACGGCGGCCTCGTCCTTCCCGACGATCGCGCCCCCGTCGTGCAGCAACACGGGTCGCCGCAGCAGATTCGGTTCCGCCAACACCGCTTCGATGTAGTCCCCGTCGGAAGGGGGTTGCTCCTTCCATCCCTGCGCCTTCGCGGTCGCATGCCGCGTATTCAGCACGGCGGAGACCCCGCCGGCGGCCTTCAGGATGGCGCGCAACTCCGCCTTGGTCAGCGGCACCTTGTCGTAGTTGCGCTCGTCCACATCGTCATCGAGTTCGCGCACGAGACCGCGCACGATCCGGCAGTTGCTTCATCCGGGGCGAAAGAAAAGAGTCGTCATGGTCGTGCTAGCGGTTCTTCCGGCTCGGGTGCGGCGGCCAATCGGGGTGAAGATCGGACAGACTGCGGTGGATCCGGCTCGCGTCCGCGGGAATCTCCTCGAGCCGGCAGTTCTCGAAGACGACGCCCGCCTTGTCGTCGCTGCGGTAGCGTGCGAGTTGGCGCGATGTGCCGGCGATATCGCAATCGACGAACCGATAGGTCGCGCCCTCGTCGGCGTCGTACAGGCTCCGAAACGGACCCAGGATGGTGCAGCGTTCGAGGCGAACAAGACACCCCGACCGAACGCGGAAGAGGTTCCCCGAGCCCGCCTTGGCGCGTCCGTAGCCCGCCTCAAAGCGGCAGTCGCTGGCGAACAGTGCGCCCGATCGCGCCGCAAACATGACGGAGCCGCCTGCGGCCATGTCGAACCCGACGACGCGACAGCGCTCCAGCCGGATCGTCGCCGGATTCTGGGAGCGGAGGTCGGTCATGTAGTCGTTGTTGCAGTCGAGCGTGAGATCGCGAATGTGCAGACTCGCCAGCACGTCGCTCGTGGAGATCTCCTGGATGCGAACCAGCGTCCGGTCCATGCCGGCTCCGACGATCAGGAGATCGCGTGGCGCGCGCCGACGGGAGAAGAGTTGACGCGTATCGAGCGTGTGGACGCCGGGCCCGAACTCGATCACCGCCCCATCCGGCACCTCCTGATCGCCAGCCAGCTTGGTTCCGTCGAGGCGCGGGCCGTCGAGCAACCGCTCGAAGTGCGCGCAGAACGTCTTCGGGTCCGACACGAGGCCATGCAGGCGTGTCGGCTTCCCGCGCAAGGCGCGCAGCATCGCCATGGTGCCACCACGCTGCAGATCCTCGATGCGGTCCATCTCCTGCTTCGTCTCGACGGCGATGCGATGGGCTGCGCTGCTTTCCGCGACCGAGAGCGCCTGTCGGAGCCGCGTCCGATCCGCCTCGGCCGACTCCCGGATGCGGCGCTGCTCCTCGTCGGTCGGAGGACGCCCGACCAGCACCTCGAAGGCGCCGCCACCCCGCAGCGTCTGGGACGGGACGGGGTTCGCATGGGTCGCGGCATGGGCGCGATCGACGTCGAGGCGACTCGACTCCGAACTCCGATCCGGCGCCGACTCGCGTTCCGCCGACGGCGCCCGCGCACGATCGACCCCGGGGTTGCGCGTCTCCTGTCCCAGGAAGAACCCCAACACGCCCGAACAGACCGCCACGAAAATCCAGACTCCGCTTTTCCTCATGGGCGGATCGTACACCGGCCGCGGACCGCCGAACGATGCGATTCGATTGCTACCATGGGCGACATGCGCTGGTTGCTCGGTGGATCGACCGTCGCCGCCCTGGTGGTGGCCTTCGCCTTTTGGCCGCGCCCCGGTGAAGAGCGCCCGTCAGACCCGGACGCGGACGCGTCGCCGGCGCCGGCGCCGTTCGACATCCGCAAGGACGAGTTCGAGCTCGACCCGGCAATCCTCGATTACGTCTGGAAGATCGAACGGCGGGCGCACCAGCTGCAGCACGAGCTGGCGCCGCTGCTCGAAGAGGACCTGAAGAACAGCGCCTCCACGCACTGGCAGCGTGTGATCGGCGCCGCGCCCGTGGAGACGCCTGCGGGCGCCGGGGCGCTGCGCGATTTTGGCTTCGCCCGCACCGTGCGCTGGGAGAAGGGCGAAACCGGCACCGTCGAAGATCTGCTGGCGTGGCTGCAGGTGCGGCTTGGTCAACTCGCGGTCCGGGATCGCGTGCACGTCCACATCTGCAACCTCTCGCCGCGCACCTACGGCGAGCTCGACGGGGCCTTTACCGGCACGTGGGCGATCGAAATCGAAGGGCAGGGCGAGGCGGGCAACCGGCTCGAGATCGCGTCCCGCTTCGCGATCGACTACCGCACGGTTCCCGACCGGTCTGCCACCGCGCCCGGGTTCGTCGAGGGTGTGCGACTGGTCTGGCTCGAAGAGCGCACCGCGCCCCACGCCCTGCTCGAGGAGATCACCGACACGAGCGGGGTGCTGCCCAAGATGCTGAGGGACACCTTCGAAGAGAAGGCCGCGACGATCTTCGAATCGACTGCGTTGCTCGACTACGACCGCGACGGCCACATCGACCTGCTTGTGCTCGACACCAGCAACGTGCTGCTCTATCGCGGCAAGGGCGACGGCACATTTGAAGACCGCTCCCTCGGCTCCGGTCTTCTGACCAAGCCGGGGCGCCGCCGGGGCCACTTTCGTGACGTCACGGTCGCCGACATCGACAACGACGGCTATCCCGATCTGCTGTTCGACTACGGCCGCCTGGTCCTGCTCTATCGCAACCTCCGCGACGGCACCTTCCGCCACGATCCCGCGGCGGTGCTGCCGACGCCCGAACTCGGCGGCGCGACCGTCTTCGACTACGACGGGGACGGCGACGTCGATCTCCTCGTTCGACTCGCCGGTCACGCGCCGAAGGACCAGAAGCAGCGCGGGCGCTGGATCGGGGACTGGACCGGCCGCCCCTGCGTGCTGCTTCGCAACGACGGGGACGGCAAGTTCACCAACGTGACGGAGGAGGCGGGCGCGAGCGCCGGTCATCGCGAGATCTACGGACTCGCGCCGGGCGACTTCGACGGGGACGGCGACGTCGACGTCCTGGCCGCCAACCACATGGGCGAGAACGCGATCCTCCGCAACGACGGCGACGGAACGTTCACCGAGCTGCCGTTCGCCCGCGCCTTCGGCGGATTTTCGATGGGCGTGGCCGCGGGCGATCTCGACGGCGATGGAATCCCCGACGCCTACGTCGCGAACATGTCGAGCCGCGCCGGCCAGCGCATTCACCAGAACCTGCGGACCGAGGACTTCCCTCCGGGGGTCCACGAGCTGGTGCTCGGCTTCTTCGACGGCGACGAGGTGTTGCGCACCTCGACCTCCCTCGACATGAAGGTCCAGGGGCTCTTCACCAACGGTTGGGCGTACGGCCCCTCGATGGTCGACATGGACGGGGACGGCCGTCTCGACGTCTACGTGCCGGCGGGCTACCAGAGCGTCGAGAACTACGGACCCGACGGGTGAAGCTGCGTCTGGCGGGCCGCCGTGGCGCGGCCCACGAATCGGTACGGGCTGGTCGACGCCTACGGCGACGTCGATGAATCCCGACGGGAGTTTTGGGTGGAGACTCCGTGGGAGTACCCGCCCGACAAAAACCTCAGCGCCTTCGAGCCCAACGTGGTCCTGTGGAACGCCGGGGACTTCCGGTTCGAGAACCTGACCTACGTAAGCGGCGCCGGATTCCGCGGCGACGGGCGCGCGGCCCTCTGGGCGGACATCGACGGCGATCTCGCGCCCGATCTCATTCTGCGCTCGTCCAGCCTCGGACCGCTGCGGATTTACCGCAACCGCTTCCCCAAGCAGGCGCGTCTCATCGTCGAGCTCGAGGGCACCGATTCCAACCGACTCGGTCTCGGCGCGCGCATGGAGGCGCACGTGGGCGAGCGCGTGCTGGTCCGCGAGCTGTTTGCGCCCAACAACTTCATCGGGCAGCAGGCATCGCGCGTGAATTTCGGCCTCGGCTCTGCGAAGAAGATCGATCGATTCGTGCTTCGCTGGCCGTCGGGCCACACGCAGGAATGGACCGACCTGCCGGTCGACCGCCACATCCGGATTCGCGAGGGGGAGCAGGCAATCGAGCGTCTCCGTTGATCGGATAGGATCCGGTCATGGTCGAACACGTGGTTCTCTTCGCGGTGCAGCCGGACACGCCGCCGGAACAGGTGGCACTCATGGGCGACCGCCTTCGCGCGCTGCAGGACAAGATTCCCGGCGTCGCCTCCATCTCCTTCGGGCCGACGTTCACCGATCGCGGCAAGCAGTTCACGCACGGACTCGTCGTGCGCCTCGACGGCAAGGACGCCCTCGAGGCGTATGCCGAACATCCCGAGCACGTCCAGGTGCTCGAGGAGAACATCAAGCCGATCGTGAACGAGGTCGTCGCGCTCGACTGGTTCGTCTAGTTACGTTTGACGTTGGACGTTGGACGTTTGACGTTCGACGTTAGAGGTCGAGGGCCGGGTTCTCGCGGACGCTGGCCTCTTCCACTTCCCAGAAGCTCTCGGGCTTGTGGCCGAACATGCCGGCGACGATGGCCGACGGCATCGTCTCGCAGCGGGAGTTGTAGTCGCGCACGTTCGCGTTGAAGAAGCGACGCGCGGCGGCGATGCGGTCCTCGGTGTCGACGAGCTCCTCCTGGAGCGCAAGGAACTGCGTGTCCGCCTTGAGGTCGGGATAGGCTTCCTGCAGGGCGATGAGCCGGCCCAGCGAACGAACCAGCGGCCGCTCGTCCGCCTCCTGGCTCGCGACGCTTCCGTGATTCTCGTGCGCCTTGGCGCGTTCGCGCATGACGCGTTCCAGCAGCTCCTGCTCGTGCTTCGCGTAGCCCTTGACCGTGCTGACCAGGTTCGGGATGAGGTCGTAGCGGCGCTTGAGCTGCACGTCGATGTTGTGCCACGACTCGCGCATGTGATTCCGCAGACGGACGAGGCCGTTGTAGGTCCCGAAAAACCACAGCAGGATCACCAGCAGCACGCCGATGATCACGAAGAATGCGGGTTCTGCGCCGTTCATCGTTCCCCCCCGAGGGCGCGATCCTTGCGGACAAAGCGCGGCAGCCGCTCCAGGAAGTCGCGGGCGTGGACGAAGGTGCGGTTCATCTCTTCCTCGTTCATCAGGTTGCGGCCCACCCGCAGCAGCACGTAGGGCCCCGCCGTCGCCATGCGCAGATCGCCCAAGGTCAGAAAGTGCTCGATCATGCGCGCGTGGAAGACCTGAAAGGCGAACTCCCGGTCCTCCGCGCTGACGAACCACTTGCGCGAGAACTCCGCCGACTCGAAGTCGATGTCGTCGAAACCGAACGCGGACTTCACCTTGTCGAAGAAGCCTTCCGGTCGCACCTCCAGACCGCCGAGGTCGAGATTGGTCTCCAGCAGCAGGAAGGTGCGGTAGTGGTGATGCGTCTTGCGGCCGTTCTTGTCGTGGCTGTAGGTCTCGTAGTGATGGTCGAAGAGCCAGAACGGCTTTGTCTCCCAGTCCCCGTGGACCACGTTGTAGGCGTAGCGCCGCGAGCCGGTCCGCAGCGTGGAGAAGCGACGCTCGTGGACGCTGGAGAGCCCCCACGGGTCTTTCGCGAGGTAGCGGGCGCCCCGCTGCTCGGCGATGCGGGCCATCAGCTCCCGCCGCTTCTTCTTCGCGTGGTAGCTCCACCAGATCGCCGTGACGGCGATACCGATGAAGAAAAGGACGGCGACAACTTCCATGCGGACGCGAGCGCGAGATTGTAAGTTGCGCCCTCCCCGCTCCTACCGCTCCACCCGGACCGGTATTCGCTGGAGCTTTGCCGCATGACCCGACGCTACTGCTTCCTGCTCTTCTGCTCCGGCATGTCCGTGCTGATCCTCGAGGTCGCCTGGTTCCGCCGCATGGCGCAGCTCGTGGGCGGTACCGCGACGGCGCTGGCGGGCGTGCTGGCGGCGGTGATCGGCGGCATGGCGATCGGCGCGTTCCTGTTCGGGCCGCGCGCCGACCGCTCCCCGAATCCGGCGCGGCTCTATGCAAAACTCGAGATCGCGGTCACGATCCTCGCGCTCTTGAGCCCGCTCTGGCTGCGGCTCGCCGCGGGCGGTGGATTCCTCACCAGCGTTCTCGTCCCGTTGCCCGCCGCCATCCTGATGGGCGGGACGCTGCCGGCGCTGGCCGCCGCGAATCGCGGCCGCGATCTCGGCTGGCTTTACGCCTGGAACACGCTCGGCGGCGTTACCGGCACGTTGCTCGCCGGTTTCGTTCTGCTCCCCGCGTTCGGTCTCTCCACAACGATGCTGCTCGCCGCGATCGGCACCACGGTGGCCGCGGCCGGCAGCTGGACGGTACCGGCGACCGGACCGCTCGACGCAGCCGAGGCCGGATCGATCCCGCGCCGGTCGATCTATCTCTTCGCTATCTCCGGCTTCCTCGGCATGGCCAGCGAGGTGTCGTTCGCCCGCCAGCTCGTGCTGGTCTTCGGGTCGTCCACCTACTCGTTCACCACGGTCCTCGCGGTCTTCCTCGCCGGCATCGGCATCGGGAGCGCGCTCGGCACCCGTCTCGCGCGCCGCGTCGATCCCGAGCGCGCGCTTCCCTGGGTCGTGCTCACGACCGCGCTGCTGTTTGCGGCCGGCTCGTACGCCATCGTCTTCCTTCCGCGCGCCTATCTCGCCTCGTATCTGGCGTGGGGCGACGCGTTCGGCACCGGCACGCTGGTGAAGTTCATGCTGGCGTCGCTCGTGTTGCTGCCGGGCTCGATCGGCTCGGGCCTCGCATTTCCGCTCGCCGCCGCGCAAGCCACCGGTCGCGCGACGGGGCGTCTCTACGGCTGGAACACGCTGCTCTCCATCACGGGATCGACGATGGCGGTGTTCCTCTTCATTCCGGTCCTCGGCCCCCACGGCACCGTGGCCGGGGTCGCGCTCGTCGTGGCGATGCTCGCGGCGCGACGACCGCTTCAGATCGCCTTCGTCGCGCTGGTCGCGCTTTCCCTGCTGCCGCAGCCGGCGCGCGCGTGGGAGCGCCTGCACGTCGGCGTGTTCTATGCACCCCAGCGCTACGTCCGGGACGGGAAGATCGACGAAGAGGCGTGGCAGGACGGCGTCGACCTGCCCTTCACCCGCCACGGCCGCGAGGCGACGGTCAGCCTCTTCCGGTGGTACGGACCGCAAAGCCTGCTCGTGGACGGCAAGGCGGTCGCCACCGAGCAGTCGGTCGGCGACGTGCAGCACCTCGAGCTGCTCGGCTATCTGCCTCTCGCCATGAAGCCGGAAGGCGATGTGGCGATTGTCGGACTCGGCCTCGGAACGACCTACCGTGCCGTGCGTTCGGTCACCACGGATGCACCGGAGGTGTTCGAAATCGAGGGCGCGGTGGCCGACGCCGTCGCGAGTCTCGAGCTGCGGCCAGAGCGTCTCGTGGTCGCCGACGCGCGCCAGGGACTGCGCGGCCCGTACGCCGCGATTACTTCCGACCCGATTCACCCCTGGGTCCGCGGCGGCGGCGATCTCTACTCGAGAGAGTACTTCGAGCTTTGCCGCGACGCGCTCGTGCCGGGCGGCGTCGCCTGCCAGTGGCTTCCGCTTTATCAGATGGGCTTCGAAGAGGTGCGCGCGGTGGCACGCACATTCTCGGAGGTCTTCCAGACCGAGGCCTACTTCGCGGGCACCGACCTCGTGCTCGTCGGCGTCGCGCAGGGCAGCGTGCCGGTGCCGGCCCGGACGGCGACGATCTTCGGGGAGGACCTCACCTTCCTGCGCGTGGCCGGTCACGAAGCGATTCGAAAGGCGACCGCCGGGGCGACCATCCTGACCGACGACACGCTGCGGCTGGAGTTCGAAACGCCGCGTCATCTCGCCAGCCCCGAGCTTCCGCAGATCCTGCGCTGGGTGGTGCAGCTCTGGCGCGCCGCGCCGCCCGCGCCCTACGACTCCATTCTGCGCGCCCAGATCGCCTCCGCCGAAGGCGACGGCGAATCCATGGGCGATGCGCTCGAGCAGTCGCTCCGCGACGCACCCAACCACCAGTTCGCCCGCCGCTTCGCCGGCGAGACCTATCTGGCGGCGGCCGCGCAGTACAACAGCGAGGGCTTCCTCAAGCGCGCACGACAGCTTCTTGCCGGCGACCCCCGCCTGCTCGGTGTGGAAGCCGACATCCGCGCCGCGCAAGGCCAGGCCGAAGAAGCCGCACGCCTCTATCGCGAGCTGCTGAAGAGCCAACCCGACAACGAATACCTGAAGCGCCGGCTGGCCCGCGTTGCTCCCCCGGGCTAGAAAACCGGGAGCCGAGGAAGCAAACAGCCCCCGGCCCCCGGCCCCCAGCCCCCGGCCTCACTCCAACACGTTGTCAATCCGCACAATGTCCCGCATCGACTGCTCCGTATACAGATCGTGATAGTGCCCGCCCTTCCGG
>JBCDBY010000143.1:0-11128 GCA_039182715.1 Planctomycetota bacterium | reverse complement strand
GGCCGGGGGCCGGGGGCCGGGGGCCGGGGGCCGGACTGCGCACCTGGATGGCGCACTCGCCCGTCATAACCACAGACCACCGAGCCGGTTACCGCGACCCCGAGGTGTACGCAGTACGCTCCGACGCTCATGCCCTTGCGTTCGCTCTGTAGCGGAGGGAATACCCCACGCCCGCTCCTAGCCCCTAGCTCCTGGCCCCTGGCCCACCTATGAGAAAAGGCCGAGTGCTTTCGCACCCGGCCTCTTCTGTTGAAGTTCTCTGTTCCGCGGTCAGGCGGGACGGACGTTCTCGGCGTACAGGCCCTTTTCGCCCTGCAGGACGTCGAACTCGACCTCCTGCCCGTCCTTCAGCTTGCGGAATCCATCGCCCGCGATGTTGCGGTAGTGGACGAAGACCTCTTCGCCGTCGGACTGGGTGATGAAACCCCATCCCTTTCGATTGTCGAACCACTTGACATGTCCGGTGGCCATTGCTGCATCTCCTGCTATCGCTGGCGGCGCCCGCACGGGGCGCCGCGGGACATCTCTTCTCGTTGAACTCGTCTAGTCGCGACGGCCGCCGCGGTCTCCCCCGCGGTTCCCGTCTCCGCGTCCGCGACGGCGATCGCCGCCCCGGCCCCGGTCGCCTCCGCGATCACGGTCCCCGCCGCGGCCTCGGCCGCCCCCGCGGTTCCCATCTCTGCCGCCGCCGCGTCCGCGCGAGGGCGGCGTGCTCGGCTCGTAGGTGCCGCCCGCCTCCTCGATGAGGACCGCGCGACGACTGAGCTTGCACTTGCCCTGCTCGACGGCGATGCACTTCACCTTGAGCACCTCGCCGACCTTGACGACGTCCTCCGGCTTCTCGACGTAGCCGTCGGCGAGCTCGGACACGTGGACCATGCCGTCCTGGTTCGGGAGGATCTTCACGAAGACGCCGAAGTCGCGCATCTCCACGACCGGGCCCTCGTAGATCTTGCCGACCTCCGCCTCGAGCGTGAGGTCCTCGACCCACTGGCGCGCCTTCTCCGCCGAGCCACCGCTCGTCGAGAAGATCTTCACCAGACCCTCGTCGGTGACCTCCAGCGTGCTGCCGGTCTCCTCCTGGATCTGGCGAATCGTCTTGCCGCCGGGGCCGATGATCGTGCCGATCTTCTCCGTCGGGATGGAGATCGTCAGCAGGCGCGGCGCGTACTGCGAGTAGTCCTCGCGCGACGCGGCCATCGACTTCGCCATCTCGCCGAGGATGTGCAGCCGGCCTTCCTTCGCCTGGCCCAGCGCGCTCTCCAGGATCTCGCGGCTCACGCCGTCGATCTTGATGTCCATCTGGAGCGCGGTGACGCCGTCGTCGGTGCCGGTGACCTTGAAGTCCATGTCGCCCGAGTGGTCCTCGTCGCCGAGGATGTCGCTCAGGACGACGACCGTGTCGCCCTCCTTCACGAGGCCCATGGCGATGCCGGCGACCGGCTTCTCGATCTTCACACCCGCATCCTGCATCGCGAGCGTGCCGCCGCAGACGCTGGCCATCGAGGACGAGCCGTTGCTCATCAGGATCTCGGACACCAGGCGCAGCGTGTAGGGGAACTCGAGCTGGTCCGGAATCATCGGCTCGAGCGAGCGCTCGGCCAGGTTGCCGTGCCCGAGCTCGCGGCGGCTGGTGCCGCGGATGGGACGCACTTCGCCGACGCAGAACGGCGGGAAGTTGTAGTGCAGGTAGAAGCGCTTCTTGTACTCGTCCTGGATGCCGTCGATCACCTGCTCGTCGAGCCCGGTGCCGAGCGTCGCGGCGACGATCGCCTGCGTCTCGCCGCGCTGGAAGAGGGCAGAGCCGTGCGCGCGCGGAAGCACGCCGACCTCGCACTCGATCTTGCGGATCTCGTCCGGCTTGCGGCCGTCGACGCGGGTGCCGTCGACGATGAGCGCACGCAGCACCTCGTTGCAGACCTCCTTGAAGGCGTTGCCAACCAGCTTGGCCGGGAACTTGCCCTCTTCGCCGGTCTCCTCGAGATCGGCGAACTGCTCCATGCACGCTTCCTTGAGCGGCTTGAGCGCCTGCTGGCGGCCCGGCTTCGTCGGCTGCACGATCGAGTCGCGCACCTGCTGGGCGTACGCGTCGCGCACGGCGGGCAGGATCGCGTCGAGCGGGTTCTCGGGAACCTCCCAGCTGTTGATCGCCGGCTCGACACCCGCCTCGGCGAGCACGTCCAGCTGCAGCTGGTTGATGGTGGCGATCGCCTCGTGGCCCATGCCGATCGCGTTCAGGATGATCGACTCGTCGACGCGCTTGGCGCCCGCTTCGACCATCGTGACCGAATCCGTGGTGCCGGCCACGACGAGGTCGAGGCTGGCATCCTTCATGGACTGGTCGTCCGGGAAGAGGGTCAGCTCGTCGCCGTTGAGGCCGACGCGCACCCAGCTCACCGGGCCCTTGAAGGGCGTCCCCGCCAGCATGAGCGCCATCGAGGCGCCGACGCCGGCGAGCATGTCGGGATCGTTGACCCCGTCATAGGAAAGCGCGTAGCAGATGATCTGGATGTCCGCGAGGTAGCCGTCGGCGAAGAGCGGACGGATGGGGCGGTCGATCAGGCGGCAGCCGAGCACTTCCTTCGTGGTCGGGCGCGCCTCGCGCTTGAAAAAGCCGCCCGGAATCTTGCCGGCGGCGTAGGTCTTCTCGCGGTACTCAACGGTCAGCGGGAAGAAATCGATACCGGGGCGCGGGGTGGCGACACCCACCGTGGCGAGAACCATGGTCTCACCGAGGGTGACCACACACGACCCCTTGGCGAGCTGGGCGAGTTTGCCCACCTCGATGGAGAGCGGCTTGCCGCCGATCTCCGCGGTCTTCTTAATGTACAACTGTCTCTCCTGGGCCCCGTTGCAGGGCCCGGCGGCGCGATCTTCATTGGTCGCGCGGCCTCAATGTTTCGTCTATCGGTTCGTCTTTATCGCTTACTTCGTGAGAGCGTCAGACGCTACCGGATCGGCACCGTCTACCGACGGATGCCGAGGCGCTTGATCAGGGCTTGGTACTTCTCCCAATCGCGCTTCTGCAGGTAGCGGAGGAGACTCGCCCGGCGGCCGACCATCTTGAGCAGGCCGCGGCGGGAGGAGTGGTCCTTCTTGTGCGTCTTGAGGTGCTCGGTGAGGTGGCGCACGCGCTCGGTGAGCAGGGCGACCTGAACCTCGGCGGAACCGGTATCCGAATCGTGGGTCCGGTACTCGCCAATGACCTCTTGCTTACGTTCGTCGGTAATCGACATGTCGCGGGCTCCTTCTGGAGTTTTGTCCCTGGAAAGGGATCTGGCCAATCCACCCCACCCAGTGCCCGTGGCCGCGACGCCGCCGGGACCGAGAGGGGGGAGAATCTTTACGCCAAAGGCTATCAGGGGGGTGAAGCTACCGGGCGGGCTCGGGGGCCAGCATCTGCCGGATCTCGGCCAGCTGGGCCTCCATCTTCTTCAGGCGGGCCTCCTGGCGCGCCAGTCGCTGCTGCTGCGCCTTCAACTGGGCTCGAATCCGCTTGGAAGCCGCCTGCGCGGCGGCCAGATCCCCGGCCGCCAAGGCCTGATCGAGCGCGGCCATCGGGGCGGCGGGCTTCGTTTGGGCCTTCGGAGCGGGCGCCTTTGACTTCGCCTTCGCCTTGGGCGCCGGGCCGCGCTTGGCGGCGTCCCGCAGCTGGGTGGCGCGGGCGAGGGCGTCGAACGCCTGCGCGCGCTTGCCCTGCTCGAGCAGCTTCTCCGCCTGCCGCTCCAGCTTCTCCGCCTGCTTCAGGCGCGGGTCGTCCCCTTGGGCTGCGGCCACCCCGGCCAGCAGCAGAACCGCGATCATCCACCTCATGCGATGCGCTCCGCTTTCTCCTCGGCGGCCAGATAGTCCGTGAGCAGGAGACACGCCGCCGCCGAGTCGACGCGCTCCTTGCGCTTGCGCGGATCGCGCGTGCGCTCCGCCAACATGCTATCCGCGACCTGGCTGCTGAGCCGTTCGTCGGTTCCGAAAACGGGAAGGCCGGTCGCCTCGGCCAGCTGCGCGGCGAAGGCGCGCGCCGCGATCTCCATCTCCGACTTTGCCCCGTCCATGTGGTGGGGCAGCCCGATCACGATCGACGCGACGTCCTCCTCGTCGGCGAGCTCCGCCAGCGCGCGCAGGTCGGCCGCCGGCGCGGTGCGATCCAGCCGCGGCCGCGGATGCACGGTGCCGAGAGGCGACGCGACGGCGAGACCGATGCGTTTCGTGCCGTAGTCGATGCCGAGGACCTTGGGGCGCATGGGGGATGATCGTACGGGCCAGGGGCTTGAATGGTTCGGAAGTGCGCACCCCGAAGGCGCAACTCACGGACACATGTCTTGATCCCGCAGAGACTTACGGCCGCGCCGGGGTGTACCCAGTACGCTTCGGAGGACGTCGTGTGCGCACGGCCTCTGCTGCAGTCTCTGGTAGCCTCGAACTCGTGTCGAGGCGGGATCTCTGGTTCTGGCGGGCCGGCTGTTTGGTCGGGCTGGCGATTCTCTTCGCTTCGTTGATTGCGGGGCCGCCGATCGGAAAGCTCGGGGGATCCGCGCTGGACTTCCTGCGGCTGGACTTTCTGCGGCTGGATTTCCTGCAGCTGGGGCTAGCGCCACTGGCGGGCGCCCTCGTCTGGGTCCTGGGTCGAGGCGGGACGCGACGGCTCGGTCAGGGCATCGTGTCCGGCGCCGGGGTGACCCTCGCTTTGATGTTGGCCTCGGCGCCCTACCTAGGAACGAGCATGCTGCGTCTGTTCGAAGAGTGGTTCATCGTCATGCTCGTCGTGCCCTTCGGACGAGAGGCGCGGGACGATCGCGCGACGGATCGCGCGACGGATCGCACGATGGATCGCACTGGGGCGACGCCCTCGAGTCGAGCGTGACTCGGTCACCTCCGGCATTCGGACCACCCCCCACACCGCTCGTTCAAAGAAACTCTTCGCGGCCTTCGTCCTTCAGCTTCTGGACCAGCTTCTTCACGTCCTCGGCGCGGTCCTTGGGGGCGACCAGCGTGGCATCGCCGGTACAGACGATGATGAGGTCCTCCACGTCGAGCGTGGCGATGACGTGGCCGGGCCGGCTCATGAGAATGCAGTTCTCGGTCTCGATGCCGGCGTGGTCGCCGCGTACCACGTTGCCGTGCTCGTCGCGCTCGTGCAGGCGATCGACGGCGAGCCAGCTGCCCACGTCGTCCCACGAGAAGCTCGCCGGGATCACCTCGACGTTGTCGGTGCGTTCCATGATGCCGATGTCGACCGGGATGTTCTCGAAGCGAGCATACGTTTCGGCGCGCAGCGGGTGGCCGGCATCGAGCTCGGCGCCGATCGCCTGCAGCACCTCGTCGTGACCCGGCAGGTGCTTGCGAATCGTGTCGCGCAGCGCGCCGACGCGCCAGACGAAGGTGCCGGCGTTCCAGTAGTAGCCGCCCGCGTCGAGAAACGACATCGCCGTCTGCGCGTCCGGCTTCTCCTTGAAGCTCTTCACCGCGCGCACCGGGAAGCCTTCGACCTCGGCGGCGTCGTCGCCCGCCTCGATGTAACCGTAGCCGGTCGCCGGGCCGGTCGGCTCGATCCCGACGGTGAGCAGCGTGTCCGCTTCGGCGGCACGCTTCGCGGCCGCCTCGAAGGTGCGCGTGAAGAGTTCCGGCGGCCGGATGACGTGATCGGCGGGCAGCACGACCATGACGCCGTCGCCCTCCTTGCGCTCGATCAGCAGCGCCGCCAGCGCGATCGCCGCGGCGGTGTTGCGCATTTCCGGTTCCGCCACGACCTGCTCCGCCGGCAGCTCGGGGGCCTCCGCGCGCGTCGCCTCCACCTGGCGCTCGTTGGTCACGATCCAGGTGCGCTCGGGCGGCGCCAGCGCCGTGCAGCGGTCGAGCGTGTCGCGCAGCATCGTCCGGTCGGACGCGATCGGCCGCAGCTGCTTGGGGCGGTCACGGCGCCCGGCGGGCCAGAACCGCGTGCCGGCGCCGCCGGCGAGGATGACAACGTGGGTGTGCACCCACGGGATCTTACTCGGGGAGGACCCGCGGGCGCGCCCGCTGCGGATCGATCGCGTGCGGCGACTGCGTGAACGGTTTGGGATCCTTCTTGAAGGCCGGGAGCGCCCGACGTCGCAGCACCGGACTGTCGATCGTCCCTTCCACGCGGATCTCGTTGACGTTCTTGAACCACGCATTGCCGATCGCGCTGAGGAACGGGACGTTGGCAAGCCGCGGCAGATCGATGGCGCGCGTCACCTGCGGGAAGATCAGCAGCTCGAGATCACCGTAGAGCGTCATGCGGCCGAATCCGTAGATGTCGTTCACGTTGGTCGACAGGTGCAGGCGCTGCACGTCGAAGGTCTCGCCGCGGATGTCGAGATCGATGTCGCACTGCTTGAAGCGCGGCCGGTCCCCGAACGGCACCACGCGCCCGACGACGCCGAGCAGGTTGCGCAGGCCCGGCACCTTGAGGAGCTGCCCCTCGGTGATGCGCAGCTCCGCGCGCCCGCGCATGTGGCGCACCTGGCTGCTGGGCGACTCGAGCTGCAGCGCGCCGCTCACCAGCCCGCTGTACTCGTCGCCGCTCATGCCCTCGTCCTTGAGGAACGCCGCGAGGCTCGACTTCTCCATCCGCAGGTCGATGCGGAATCCGCCGGGGTCCTCGAAGTGCACGTCGACGTCGCCCCGCAGCCGCCCCTCGTAGAAGTCGGCGTCGAGATCGTGGAAGCGCATCAGCTCGCGACTGAAGTCGATGTTGAGCGAGGCCTCCTCGATCGTCCGGCCGAACACCACGGCGCTGCCGTGCTGAATCGCGCCCGTGCAGGCGAAGTGGTCCGTGAACGTCCCCTCCGCGATGAGCAGCTCGCCGTTCATGTCCTTGATGTCGACGGGAATGGAGAGGTTGAGGTCCTCGTACTCGATCACGCCGGAAACGCGGACCGGTCGTTTCGCGTCGGGCCCCGGCAGACGCACGGTCAGCGGCGAGAGTCCGAGGCGGCCGGTGGGGGCGAGGTACTTCGAGCCCTGCGGGCCGGGCGCGCGAATGCGGCGCAGGTCGACCGCGCCGGAGAAGAGCAGCGTTTCGTCCCCGCGGTTGAACTCGACGCGGAAGCGCTCGAGGTCGACGCGGATGTCGGGGCCGAGGAATCCGTAGACGCCGGGACCGAGGATCGGCACGAGGTGCTGTTCCGGTACGAGGTCGCGCGCGTCGATCATGACCCAGCCGTGGCCGTCGACCGCGCGCGGGATGCGCGCTTCGCGCACCTGTACCGTCGCTTCCAGTGTGCGCACGCGCAGGTCGCGCGCGTCGAAATGGTCATCGCGGACGCGCACGGGACCGCCGCGCACGTCGACCGGCACGCCGCCCAGTTCCGCGGCGAGCACGAGCTTGGTGAGCGTCGCGTCGAGCTGCGTGGGGTCGTCCGCGGACGGGCGCACGACGTGCAGCGCCATGTCGGCCGACGACTTGGGGCCGATCTTCAGGTCGCGCAGACGCGGCGCCGCGGTCGGGGCGAAGGCCCCGATCAGGTCGAGCACTTCCGGCGTGAACGTCAGGTGGTGCAGCGAGCTCGAGATGTCGATGCCCCCGTTCTCCGTGAGCTCGCCGGAGATCCAGAGCGCGCCGGTGCCGATGCGCCCCTTCACCTGGTGGATCTCGACGTCGTTGCCGCGAATCGAGAGCGAGCCGACGAGGTGGCTGATCGGGCAGCGCGTGTCGCCGTAGCCGCGCAGATGCGCATCGCCGCGCAGCAGCACGTCGACGTCGGTCTCCTCCGCGCCGATGCGGACGCGCGCGCCGACGGTGCCGTGCGGACCGAGCTTGTCCCACAACGTCAGGATCTCGGATCCTTCCGCCGTGCTGCGCGCCAACGCCTGCGCGAGCGCCGGGCCCAGGCGCAGATCGTCGGTGGCGACCTCGACCTTCCACTCCTCCGCGCCCAGCGTCGGCATCAGGACGCGGCCGCCGGCGCGGATCGTGCCGCCGCCGACCGCGTCGCCGCGCAGGTTCTCGAACTCGATGACCTCGGCGTCGCGGCCGCGCGGATCGCGATCGTGCTTGCGAATGCGGCCGGCGATGTTGCGGACCTCGAGCGGGAAATTCTCGTAGGCGATCGAGCAGTCGCGCAGGTCGATCGCGTAGCTCGCGTAGGGCCGGTCGTCGGCCCATCCGTCGAGCACGATGTCGATGGCGATCTGATCGACCCAGCCCTCGAGGTTGAGACCGCGGTAGGGGAGGTCGAGCCCGCTCTTGCGGAAGGACTCCTCGAGCTTGCCGTCGATCGGCAGATCGTCGACCCGCACGCGCACGACCGCGTGGCGGATCGGATCCTCGATCGGCTCGCCGTAGAAGATCAGCTCGCCGTCCACGCGGACCTCGACCTCCTCGGGGCCGCCGGGGGCGGGGTCCTGGATGGTGCGGAAGCCGCGGACGTCCTCCATCACGAAGATGTCGTAGGCGCCGTGCGAGTTGATGAGATTGCTCTCGTAGTGCGCGTAGCCTTCGCCGCGCTCGAGCGGGTAGTCGAACCCGAAGCGACGCCGCGTTTCGGGGTCGAGGTGGCCCGCGAACGTGGCGGTTCCTTCGCGGTAGTGGATGTCGAGCCACATCTTCGGCAGGCGCGCCGGGATCTTCTGCACCTTGATGTCGAGATCGAACAGGCCGGCGACGCGGAACGGATCGACGAGGTTCTCGACGACGTCGCGCTGCAGCATGCGCCGCAGGTCGAACTCCGCGCCCCGCATGTTGCGTGCCTCGAGCTCCACGTCGAGCAGCGGCGCGGCGGGGCCCAGCTCCCAGTCGAGGAAGACCTTGCCGCGGAACTGACCGACGTCCCCGGCGGGACTCAGGTACTTCGCCTTGAAGTCGTCCACCCGCAGCTGCGAGCCGCGCACCTCGACCGTCGCGCTGCCGTCGGCGAAACGGAAGGGGTAGTCGTGCGATTCGCCCGTGAACATGTTGCCGAACGAGCCGTTGAGTTCCGAAACCGCGGCGGTGACCGAGAGGTCGCGAATCTTGCCGGGGTTGAGCTGGATCTCCGCGTGCGCCTCCACGTCGGTGCGCCCCTCCGCGATGATCGGCGGCAGGATGGAGCGGAGTTCGTCGGAGAGCTCGTTGAAGTCCTCGCGCTTGAGCGTGAGCTGTTCCATCTCCACGTCGAGCACGACGCGGTTCTCGTACGGGAACAGCTCCAGGTTGAGCGTGCCCTGCGTGAGCTGGTCGCCCCGGAAGGCGGCGGTGATGTGTCGGCCGCCCTCGGTCGGCCGCACCTCGGCGCGCACGCAGTTGAGCAGCAGTGGCCGGTCGCTGCGCAACAGGCGCGGGTAGGGTCCGGTGCGCGCCGCGTCTTCCTTCTCCTCGCGCAGGACGAGCCAGCTGCCGCCGATGCCCGGATGCACGCGGAAGAGCGGCGGCGGCGGCCCCTCTTCGCCGCTCGCCGGCGGCGGCGGCCGCAGGATGCCGGGCAGTCCGGGCAGGCCGTCGCGCGCCGGATCGCGGCGCAGCGTCAGCGTGAGTCCGTGCACATCCACCTGCCGGATGTGCACGATGCCGCCCATCAGCGCCTCGTGGTCGACCGTGATCTCGATGCGCTCCGCCACGATCGCGTTCGTTTCGCGTTCGTCGGGGTAGGGAATCGCGAGGTTGCGGATGATGAGTCCGCTCTCGAGGTCGAGCTCGATCTGGTCGGGGTGCAGGTTGAACGGCGCCGCGAACCGGTCGCGCAGCGCGCGGGCCACCTGCGCGGTCAGCGTGTCGGAGCTCAGCCAGCTCTGCAGGAACAGACCGGTCCCGATCGCCATGCCGAGGATCACCAGCACGATGCCCCGGCCGAAAGTCACATATCGCAAGCGCATCGCGCGGTCTCGGCCCTACTCCCATTATCGTCGGGAGAGCGGTCCGACCTCAATTTGAGGGCGACTTTGGTCGTCGGACCACGGCGAATCCCCGATCGGCGATTTCGGGCGATTCGGCGCGGGTTTCCGCGGGTCTTGAGCCGCGGTACACCCGCGCCACCCGTTTGCCGAGCCGGGTCAGGATCTCGTAGGGGATCGTTCCGGCCCGCTCGGCCAGCTCGAAGGCGGAAATCGTCCGCTCCCCATCGGCGGTCTTGACGGTGCCCATCAGGGTCACCTCGTCTCCGACCGAGACACCGGGGACCTGGCCCACGTCGATGGTGAGGTAGTCCATGGAGACGCGGCCGACCACCGGGGCGCGCCGCCCTCGGATGAGCACCTCGCCGCGATCCTTGAGCCGCCACGGGTAGCCGTCGTTGTAGCCGACCGGCAGCGTCGCGACGCGCGTCGGCTGCGCCGTGACGTGCTCGCGGCCGTAGCCGACCGGTGCGCCGGCGGGCAGGTCCTTAAGGAAGATCACCTGCGTCTTGAGCTCGAGCGCGGGGCGCAGGCCCTCCTGCAGCTGCGGGTCGGGGCCGACGCCGTAGAGCGCGAGGCCGGGCCGCACCATGTCGAGATGGCCCGCGACGCGGGTCAAGGCGGCGGCCGAGGCCGACGCATGGCGGGGCGGCAGCGCGATGCCGGCGTCCTGCAGCGTGCGGGCGACCGACTCGAAAAGCGCCACCTGCTGCTGCGTGAAATCGTCCGGCTCCGCGCCCACCGACGAGAAGTGGGTGCAGAGTCCGACGAACTCGAGGAACTCCGACTGGTCGATGAGCTGCGCCAGCTCGACGGCGCGCGCGGGCGAGCAGCCGAGGCGGCCCATGCCGGTGTCGACCTTGAGGTGCACGCGGACCGGCCGGCTGGCGCGGCGCGCCTCTCGTTCGAGCAGACGTACACGTTCACCGCTGTGGGCGGTCACCTCGACGTCGTGGGCCACGACCGCGCCCATTTCGCCCGGCACGATGGCGCCGAGGATGAGAATCGGGATGGAGAGCCCCGCTTCGCGCAGCTCGATCGCCTCCTGCGAGTCGCCGACGCCGAGCATGTCGACGCCCTGCGAAGCGAGATGCCAGGCGATCGGCACGGCGCCGTGTCCGTAGGCGTTCGCCTTGACGATCGCCATCACGCGCCGCTCGGAGCCCGCGAGAAAACGCAGCCTCGCGAGGTTGCGGGAAATGGCATCGAGATCGATTTCCGCCCAAACGCGCCGGGATTGCATACGACGTTCCTGTCTACCTGCCGTCTCCGACAGGGAATGGGCGGCGACCCGATG
>JBCDBY010000142.1:0-11193 GCA_039182715.1 Planctomycetota bacterium | reverse complement strand
CGCCGCCTCCGGACCGAGGCCGGCGCGTTCCAGACCGCGCACGACCGTGCCCGCGATGCGCGCCGCCGCCCGCGCGTCTCCGAAGCGCAGGCGCAGGTCCGCCGCGTCGAGCCGCGCCAGCAGCGCGCGCCGCCGGTCCCCGAGCTGCTCGAGCTCGCCGGCCAGGGGCTCGAGGTCGATCCAGCCGGGCGCGCCGGCGATGCCGTCCAGCCAGGCGCGATTGGCCGCCGTCGCGACCATCGCGTGGCGCAGGCCGAGCGCGGCGAGTTCGCTTGCGGCGCGGTCCAGGCCCCGCCGCGCCTCGCGGACGGCGCCGCGATAGCCGAGCGAGACGGCGAGATCCTCGCGCACGAGCGCACGCAGCCGCCGGGAGGCATCGTCGCGCTTGCGGCCGAGCCGGGCGAGCGCGTCGCGAAAGCACTGCTCGGCACTCGTCTCGTCGCCCAGGGTGCGCCACCCGTTGCCGGCCGCCTTTTCCACGACGACCCGCGCCGGAGCGTCCGGGAACTGGCGCCGCAGGCGCGCGAGCGTGCGCCGGAAGACCGCCTTCTCCCCGAGCAACGCATGCACGTGCAGGCTGGAGAGATCGACGAGCCGCGCGTGCCGCTCCTCGCCGTTCGCGCGGAACCGGCGCCGCGCCTCCGCGTAGTCGGCCGCGGCCGCCGCGGCGTCGCCGAGCACCTGCTGCGCATCGCCGCGCAGGAAGTAGGCCATGGCGAGGAGCGCCGCATCGCCGCTCCGTTCCGCCGTACCCACGAGTCGCCCCGCCATGCGGCGCGCGTCGGCCGGACGATCGCGCAGCGCGTCGCGGATCCGGGTGACCTGCTCCGAACTCGCCACGACGTCGCCTAGAGCGGGATGTCCTCGATGCGCGCGGCGCCGATACGCATCGTGGCGCTTCCACGCGGCAGTTTCTTCGTCCGGAACGTGCCGTCCGGCGCGACCGGAACCTCGATCTCGATGTCCCCGACCCGCAGCTGCACCGCGTCGTGGCCTCCCGGCGGCTCGAGCTGACCCATGACGCGGACGCCGCCGGGCACCGCCGTGATCTCGAGGTCGAGCGCGTTCGGCCCCTCGAACCGCAGGAAGCGCGGCGCGTCGGACATCGGTGCGCGTCGCAGCGCCGGCTGCGGCTGGAACCAGGTGTCGAAGACGAGTCGGAAGCGGGACGGGCGCTGTTTCGCCAGCAGACCCTCGGCACGCCGGAGCCAGGCGCGCGGCACCGGTTGTTCCTCGGCCACCGCGCGTCCCGCGCGCAACAGGCGCAGGGCGTCCGCGCGCTCGGGATGATCGGGCTCCGCGGGGACGCGCCCCCGGAGCGATTCGAGCAGCTCTTCGAACGATTGCCTTGCCATCTCCGTCTCCTTCGCGCCGCTAGGCGCGCACCGCGTCTCCGCCCAGATGCGGCGGAAGTTCGTTCCGCATGCGATCGAGACAGCGCCGCCGCGTCGGCCCGAGCGAGCCGCGCGGGACCCGAAGTCGCTTTGCGACCTCGTCGTAGCTCAGCTCGACAGGCTCGAAGTAGAGCAACTGCAGCAGCCGGCGGCACTTCTCCGAGATCTTCGTCAGCGCACGACGCACCTGCTCTTCTTCCTCCAGGGCTGCCACGAAGTCGTCCGGCGGCGCGGCGCCCGTCAGTTCCGGCAGGTCGGCCGAGACCGCACGCCGATGTTTGCGCGTGACGTCCCACGTGGTCCGGGTCGTCGTCCGGATCACCCAGAGCGGCAGCGCCTGCGCATCCCGCACGCCGCCCAGCGATCGGACCAGCGTCAGGCAGACCTCCGCGAAGACCTCTTCCACGAGGTCTTCGGAGAGGCCGTACTTGCGCGGCACCGACGCGATGAGCGCGCTGTACCGGCGGATGAGTTCGGCCCAGGCCTGTTCGTCGCCGTCCCGGCAGGCGGCGACGAGCCCGATGTCACTCGGCTCGGACACGGAAGTTCGTTTCGCTCGATGCGGGGGGCGGGCACGCCCGCCCCCCGCGAAAAAGCGGCTAGTCCGAGACCAGCGGCGCGATCGTGCCGGAAAGCAGCAGTTCGCCGTCCGCGGTGTCCCGCGTGATGCGGACGCCGAGTCCGACCAGGTCGGCGACATCGGAGACGCCGAACGGCAGCGCGCCGTCCTCTTCCGCCTCGTACTCCGCCTCTCCGTCGTCGTCCTCCTGGAGCACGGCGATGACCGCGAACTGGCCGGGGTTCTCCGGATCCTCGATCTGGAGCACGACGACCTCGTCGATGCGGAGGCCTTCGACCTCGACCTCGAACTCGTTGTCGTCGTCGTCATCGGGACGACGCTTCATCTCGACTTCGCCCTCGACCCCGGAGATGGCGGGCGTGAGCACGGTCACGCTGCGCGCGCGTCCGGACTCGTCATCGTCGCCGTCGCCGTCCTCCGGCAGTTCGTCCGGCAGGCCGGGCACCTGGCCGGTGAAGAGCAGCAGCGCATCGCTGACGCGGGTGATCTCCACCTCGCGGCCCTCCAGCTCGGTGACCGAGCGGGCACCCAAAGGGAGGTTGTCCTCGAACTCGAGCTCCGCCTCGCCTTCGCTGTTCGCGGTGGCGGTGCCGATCGAGACGAGCGTGCCGCTCTCGTCTTCGAGGAAGAACTCAACCGCCGTGCCGCGCGGCAGCCCCTCGACCTCGAACTCCAGCTCCTGCTCGCCGTCGTCGTCCGCCTCGACCTCGATCTCCGCCTCGGAGTTCGGGTAGGGGTTGTCGTCCGTCGGATCGAGCTGGTCGCGCGCCTCGGCGCCGTCGTCGTCGCGCGTCGAGATCTCGACGATCTCGCCATCGCGGATGGAGATGCGGATCTCGACGGTTTCGCCGTCGCGGACCACGATCACGGGGCGGCCCTCGTCGTCCTCGTCCTCGTCATCCTCGCGCTCGTCGTCGTCATCGTCGCCGTCGTCGTCGTCCGAATCATCATCGTCGTCGTCGCCGTCGTCGTCCGAATCGTCGTCGTCGTCGCCGTCGTCGTCGTCGCCGTCGTCATCATCGCCGTCGTCGTCGTCGTCGTCCTCTTCGTTGGCGTCGTCGTCGCCCGACCGCTGGGCGAGCGCGCGCAGGCGGCGCGCATTCACGTCGAACGTGACGCGGCCCGCGCGTACGGAGGGAATGGCGAACCGGCCGTCGGCGTCGGTCGTGACCGTCTGGCCGGTCTCGACCACGGTGAGCTGCAGCCCGTCGCGGTTGGTGGTTTGTCCGTCGACTTCGACGACGAGGCCGCGCAGCGCGGCGGAGCCGACGGTCGTGCCGTCGCCCCCACCGCCGCCGCAACCTCCGGCGAAGAAGCCGATCAGGACGATCAGCAGGGTGGAATAGGGAAGGATCTTCATGGTGATTCTCGAACTCCCGACAGGAGGGCCTTCCGCGTCCGCGGATACACCAACCTAGGGATTTTTCTTCACCACTCGATCGTTTCGCCCTGCCAATCCAGAAATAGGCCATTCTGGGCCGGCTCGAGTCGATCCAGCAGGGCGAGCATGCCGCGCACGCTCTCCTCGCTGCCCAGGCTCGCCTCCGGCCCGCCCATGTCGGTCCGGACCCAGCCCGGATGGAGCGCCACGGTCGTGAAGCCAGCGGGCGCCAGCTCGTCCGCGACGCAGCGCGTGAACATATTCAAGGCCGCTTTGGAGGCGCGGTAGGCGTACATCGACGAGGAGTCGTACTCGCCGAAGCTGCCCATGCGGCTGGAAAGGATGGCGATGACGCGGCGCGTCCCCTGCTCCAGGGCAGGACGCAGCGCACGCACCACGCGCAGCGGTCCGAACACGTTCACGTCGAAGACGTCCGCCACGCGATCGAGATCGAGCTCCGCCAGCGAGGCGGCGCGGTACTGGACGCCGGCGTTGACGATCAGGCCGTCGACCGGCCCCTCGATCGCCGCCCACGGTGCCTCTTCGCGCACGTCATAGCCGTCCGCGCGCGTGGTGGCGACGACGTCGTGCCCCGCCGTCGCCAGCTGCCGCGCGAACTCGAGCCCCAGCCCGCGGCTGGCGCCCGCCACGACCCATCGCTCAGGCCGTGACACTCTCTTCGAGGGACGGCTTCGAGGCGAACTTGAAGTCGTAGAACCAGACCAAGCCGGCCACCAACATCGTGAAGATCTCGACGGCGTAGAAGGTCTTCAGCGCCGTGTCGAGTCCCGCGGTGAAGCCGTAGGCGTGCAGGCCGACGCCCATCAGGTTGGTGCCCCACCAGCTGAACGCGATGATGATGGCGCTCGCAATCGAGGCAATGGAGAGGCCGAACCCTTTCAGGTAGCCGCCCAACCGACCGTGGATGATCGCCAGCTGGCTCAACACGATCATGAGTGCGCCGTTCTCCTTCGGATCCCAGCCCCAGAAACGGCCCCAGCTCTCGTTCGCCCAGACGCCGCCGAGGATCGTGCCGACGACGGTGAAGATGAGCGAGAAGGCGAGCGTGCCGTAGAGCATGCGCTGGATGCCGCGGTAGTACTCCTTGTCGTTGCGGCGGATCCGGAGGATGTAGCTGAAGAGATAGACGTGGCCGAACGCCGCGGCGAGCAGGCCGGCCGCGTAGCCGGCGGTGATCGTCGTCACGTGCGTGGCGAGCCAGAAGTTGGTGTCGAGCACGGCGACGAGCGGCCGCATGGTGTCCTGCTGCTCGAGCAGCTCGAAGCCGTCCGACAGGAACATGCCGAGCGCGCCGAAGCTGAGCACGAGGAACAGGCCGACGCGGCGGCGGTTCATCCACTCGATGGCGAGCCCGGTCAGGCAGGCGACGCCGGTCACGAACAGCAGCGTCTCGTAGAGCGTGGTCACCGGCGGGCGGCCCAGCAGGACGCAGCGCAGCACGATGCCGTAGATGGAGAGCACCGTGCCGAAAATCGCGAGACCCCACGCCGTGCGCACGAGCGGCTTGTTGAGCTTCGGGAACAGGAGCGCGAAGCACATCACGAAGAAACCGAGCAGGAAGATCCACTTCGACCAGAAGAACGCCTTGAGCCCCTGGTAGGTCACCTCGAGGTCGATCTTGCCGTAGGCCTTGCTCGACTCGGCGCGCGCGCGCGCCTCCTCGTAGAGCGCGATCGAAGCCTTCTCCAGCGCGCCGGCGTTGCCGCGCGCCGCGTGCAGCGCCTCGAGCTTCTCGATGTAGGCCATGTTGGCGTCGGCGTCGGGCTGGTCGCCCAGGGCGCGATCCACCATCACGTCGACGGTGAACCAGTCCGCCAGGTAGCCGTCGTCGGCGCTGATCGGCGCCGCGAGACGCAGACCGCGCGACTCGTAGGCGACGGTGAGCGCCGCCTGCGCGAGCGGCTGCGCCCACTCGGGGTCCTCGCCCGCCTGGAAGGTCGCGCGCAGCTTCTTCAGGACCTCGGTGAGCGGCGCGAACTCGCGCCCGCCGAACTGCCCGCTCTGCTCCTCGCCGCGCAGCGGCACGCCGAAGTCGGCGAAGACGAAGAGGCGCTGGATCGATTCGTAGATGTTCACGCTCGAGCCGAGCGCGATCACCTGCTTCTGCGCGCGCGTCTGGTCGTTGCGATCGACCTGGACGTACTCCCGGAACTTCTGGCGCAGCTGGCGCATGCCGGGCGACAGCTCCTGGTAGGAGTAGTAGTCCGTCTTGCGCTTCAGCTCCTTGAGGTCCTTGAGCCCGATCGCGTCGAGCACGTCGGAATCCTCGATGCGGAAGACGCGGTCGCGCATCGCCGTGCGCGGGAAGAGCGACGCCCGCAGGAACCATTCGGTCGAGCTCATGCGCTTGCCGTCGCCATCCGTGAACCCCTTGCGGTGGCGGATGTGCAGCAGCGAGTAGGTCGCGAAGGTCGAGAGCGGCTTGACGCGCCCGCCGTGCTGGACGGGAATGCGACCGATCGCGTCGAGCGTCGCCTTGCTGAACTTCGGCAGGGCCGGCTCGCTCGCCGGCGCCGCGGTCGCGACCGTGGCCGGGAGGAGGAGCCCCAAAAGGAGGAGACCCGAAAGCTGGTTAAGCAGTTGACGTCGCATGTCCGGCGAGCTCCCGCTTCTTGTTCTCGGCGCGCATGTAGCGCTCGAGTTTGGTGGCGAAGTGAATCACGAGTCCGATGGCGATCACGATGCAGGCGTAGAGAGGCACGCGGTCGGTCGGGTTCTTCACGACCGAGAAGGTCGAGATGTCCTTGCCGGTGCCGCCGCCCGCGCGCTGGAAGCCGGTCTGATAGAAGGTGTAGCCCTCCTCGCGCATCGGGTGGTTCATCTTGATGTGCACGTCGGTGGCGGTGTTGCCCTCGTAGCGGCGCACGTCGCTCCAGTAGCGCGAGGGGATGCTCGTGCCGGGGTGCTCGGTGCCCTCCGCGTCGCGCAGCTGCACGCTGTACGGCAGCATCCAGGTGCGCTTGCGCAGCGTCATGCCCCAGTCGCGGCCGTCCGCCTTGAAAACCCACGGATGCAGCGAGCGGCCCCACAGCACGGTTTCGCGCCGCGTCCCGTGGCCGTCGACGACGAGGGCGGAAATACCGGCCGCGTTCGCCTGCACCTCGTCCGCATCGCGCGGCAGCTCCTGCAGGACGACGGGCATGCGGCGGTCCGGCCCGCGCTGCGGCTTGGAGTTGAGCAGGAAATCGCTCAGCCGCACGGTGAAGGGAAGCTCGGGATGCGACACGTTCAGCGAGCCGCCCTCGGCGAGCGGCTCGAGCTGCTCGAAGGGCACCACGAAATCGCGCTCCTCCTCGCCGTCGTTGACCGCCATGTGGATCACGACTTCCCAGTCGCTGCCGCTGTGGAAGTAGTCCTTGCGCTCGCCTTCGACGAGCGTCATGTAACCCTTCTCCGACCCCACGTCCTCGAAGTAGCTGCCGATCAGCAGGATGAGAATGCCGGCGTGGATGACGTAGATCCCGATCTTCGACGACGAGCGGCGGATGCGCACCATCCCGCCCACGATCAGGTTGATCGTCAGCAGAATGAGCAGCAACCGCCCGCCGGGCAGGAGGGCCGGGATCCCGATCGGCGTTTCGACGCGCACGAACATGCTGTCGAAGTACTTCATCTGCGCGTCGTGAATGCTCATGTGGATCTGCGCGATGGTGCCGAAGTAGGTCAGCACCAGCAGCAGCAGGAGCACCGAGATCGCAAGCGCGTACGAGCCCAGGAACACCCAGACCGGTTGGAGAATTCGATCCCAGATGCGCTGGAAACGTTGGCGAAATTGACTGCTCATCACTACTCCGACAGCTTGATCGAGCGCGCGAAGGCGAGGAAGTTCTCGCGCTCCGCCTTGACCAGCTCGCTCGGCCCCGTGAACTTGACGAAGATGGCGCGCTCCGGGAGGAAGCAGGCGACGCCGAGCAGGCCCGCGTTGGCCAGCTTGCCGCCGGCCGCGCCACCCTTCATGCTGCTCTGGAACGAACCGTACGCCTCGATGAGCGTGCCGTCCTTGCCGAGCATCTTGATCGCCGGCAGCTTGAGCAGCTTGTCCGGCTGGATCGGTCCCTGGCCCATCTCGCCCAGCCAGCGGTTGACGTTCATGGCGAGCCCGCCGCCGTCCCCGTTGAGCTGCGAGATGTAGCACTGCGCCGACTTGTCGCCCTTCGGGTGGAAGGTGACGATGCGCATCATGCGGTCGGGAGCGCGCGTCCAACCGGCGGGCACGTCCCACTGGAAACCGGACGCGCCGGTCTGCATGGTGCCGGCGATACCGTTCTCTCCGCCGGCCGGACCGACCGGACGTGTGTCCTTACCGCCGTGCGGGTCGCGCCCGTGCGGATCGCCTCCATGCGGATCCTGCGCGTGCGGGTCACGCCCGTGCGGATCGCCGGTGCCGGGTCGCAGCGACGTGGCGAGCTTGATGAAGTTCTCGCGCTCGGCGTCGATGAGCGATGCGGGGCCGACCATCTTGAACGTCACGAGCGCCTCGGGCGCCGCGAGCATGTAGCCGATCAGCTTGTAGTCCGCCTTCGACGCGCCGCCGCCCATGCCGCCGAAGTCGCCGCCCATCTCGAGGAAGAGCGCATCGAAGCCGAACAGCTTTTTCCGCGGCAGCTCCTTGATGGCGTCGGTGTTCATCGGATCGAGCTGGAACTGGCCGCGCCAGCGGTTGACGTTGTGCGCCACGCCGCCGCCGCCGCCCTGCAGAATCGTCAGGTAGGCCTCGAGCTGCGCGTCGCGCTCCAGCGTGAAGTTGATGTCGCGGAACTGCCGGGACGGAAGCTGCTTCCATCCGGTCGGCAGGTCGAAGGCGAACTGCGGCCCGCGCGGGCGTGAATCGCGCATGCCGAGCCGCTGCTTGGGTGTCAGTCGGACCCCACCGGGAATACGAGGTTTGCGCTTTTCGCGCACCTCCTCGATGGTGAAGCTGCGGTCGGGCTCACCGCAGCTCGTGAGGGTCAGGCCAAGGACCAGCGCCAGGGCCGACGTCGTGATGCGATACGTCATGTGTGTCGCGGGCGCGCGCACGAGGCGGACCTTCGCTCGTGCTGCCCCCGCCTCTCAATACGATTCATCCTAGGCGAGAGGATGCGCCCCTCCCAGTTGACGACCTCTCTTGAAAACGACCATCGGCATCCCGGCGAACAGGAATTAGCGTTCCAATCGATCGCAGGTCTACAATTCGCACCGGAAGGGTCGAAAGCACCGATCCGAGGCGGGTTTGGCCCCATATGGATAGGATCGGTCGTCGCCGATCGAAAACGTCGTCACCGCCCGATGGGGCGAAGAGGTAACCGGATGAAAACTGCACGCGACATCATGGCCACCGACCTCGTGACCGTCACCCCGGCGACGCCGCTACGGGAGTTCGCGCGGCTCTGCGCGGAGGACAGCATTTCCGGCGCGCCGGTCGTGAACGTCGACGGCACGCTGGCGGGCATCGTCTCCCGCACCGATCTGCTCGACCGCCTGCTCCAGGCCGACCCCCGCCACGCCGGCGAGGCGGAGACGCTCACCGACGTCTGGCTCCGGGAGGACGAGTCGGTCGAGAACATCATGGCGTCGGACGTCATCGCGGTTGCCCCGGATGCGACCCTGCCCGCCATCGCGGGACTGCTGGCGGAGAACGGCATTCACCGCGTCGCCGTGACCGAGAACGACCAGTGCATCGGGCTGGTCAGCTCGCTCGATCTGCTGCGCCATTACCCCGCCTGATTGCCCGCGCCACCGCGTTCGAGCAATTGCCGCCACGGCTACAATTCGTGCCGAATCCCAGGGGGCAATCAATGTCTGCGAACACGGACGCAAAGACGGTCCTGAACCGTCGTCAAGTACTTCGAATCGTCGCCGTCGGCGGCGCGGGCGCGGCGATCTGGAAGTTCGGTTGGCCGCGCGGAAGCGACGCCCGACCGGTCACCGAGAGCCGCGTGCTGATGGGCACGCAGGTCAACCTGACCGTGCTCGGTCCCGACCGCGAAGCCGCACGCGCGGCCGTCGGCGCGACGCTCGACCGCATGGCGGAACTCGAGTCGCGCCTGACGCGCTACCGCGACGACAGCGAGGTCGGCTTGCTCAACGCAACCGGCGCCGTCGAAGGCGCGAGCGACGACCTGCTGTCGCTGCTTTCGCTCGGCCGCGATCTCCACGCGCGGAGCGAGGGTGCGTTCGACATGACCGTCCAGCCGCTCGTCGATCTCTACCGCTCGACGCTGGCGCAACACAACCGCCTGCCGACCGACGAGGAAATCGCCGCAGCGCGCACGCGCGTCGGCGACGACGCCCTGCGCGTCGACGGCCGTCGCGTCTCGTTCGCGAAGCCGGGCATGGCGCTCACGCTCGACGGCATCGGCAAGGGGTACATCGTCGATCACGCCGTCGAAGAGCTGAAGAGCCACGGGTTCGGCAACGTGCTCGTCGAGGCGGGCGGCGATCTCGTCGCCGCCGGCGCGAAGGCGGAGAACCGTCCCTGGCGTCTCGGCATCCGTCGCCCGCGCGCGGCGATGTCGAACATGCTGCGCATCGACGCGAGCGACCGCGCCGTCGCCACGTCGGGCGACTACCTGCAGCCCTTCACGCCGGACTACACGCTGCATCACATCCTCGACCCGCGCACCGGCGTCTCCGCGCCGGAGCTGGCGAGCAGCACGGTGGTGGCGCCCAACGCGGCGCTCGCGGACGGTCTCGCCACGCTCACCATGGTGCTTGGCGCCGAGCGCAGCGTGACGATGCTCGCGAAGATGGACGGCTGCGAGGGTTGCTTCATCGGCAAGGACCTCGCGATCACCCGCACCGCGGGCTTCCGGACGGTCTAGCCCATGATTCGCATTCAGAAAGGGCTGAATCTCCCGCTCGCGGGCGAGCCTTCCTCCGACGTGGAGGCGGGCCCGGCCGTCAAGCACGTGGGCCTGCTCGGCGACGACTACGTCGGCATGAAGCCGACCATGCTCGTGCGCGAGGGCGAACGCGTGAAGCTGGGGCAGCCGCTCTTCGCCGACAAGAAGAACCCCGGCGTGCAGTTCACCGCGCCCGGCGCCGGCACGGTCAAGTCGATCGTGCGCGGCGAGAAGCGCAAGTTCGAGTCGATCTCGATCGAGCTGGACGGCGACGAGGAAGAGACCTTCGCGCAGTACGACGCCGGCGCCATCGGCGGGCTCGAGCGCGCGAAGGTCCAGGAAAACCTGGTCGCCTCCGGCCTCTGGACGGCGTTCCGCACGCGACCCTACTCGCGCACGCCGGCGCTCGACACCGCGCCGCACTCGATCTTCGTGACGGCGATGGACACGCGTCCGCACGCGCCGAACCCGGTGCCGCTCATCAAGGAGCGCGAGGCGGACTTCACCGCCGGCCTCAAGACGATCGCGCAACTCACCGACGGCCCCGTGCAGCTTTGCCGGCAGGCGGGCCAGAACTTCCAGGTGGGCGAGGCGACGCCGCGCGACTTCGACGGCCCGCATCCCGCCGGGCTGCCGGGCACGCACATCCACTTCATCGCACCGGTGAGCGAGCAGCGAACCGTCTGGTACATCGGCTACCAGGACGTGATCGCGATCGGTCACCTGTTCACGACCGGTCGCCTCGACACGACGCGCCTCGTCGCGCTCTCCGGCCCGGTCGTCAAGCGTCCGCGGCTCGTGCGCACGCGCCTCGGCGCCTGCATCTCGGAACTGACCGCGAACGAGGTCGAAGAGGGCGCGGTGCGCCGCATCTCCGGCTCGGTCCTCGACGGCCGCACGGCCGACGAGGCGCGCGACTATCTGGGCCGCTTCCACTGCCAGGTGAGCGTGATCTCGGACGAGGTGCCGCAGCCGCTGCTCGGCTGGCTGGCG
>JBCDBY010000141.1:0-11198 GCA_039182715.1 Planctomycetota bacterium | reverse complement strand
GCTCGCTGAACCCGCGCATGACGGTCGCGGACATGCTCATGGAGCCGATGAACGTCCACAACCTCTACGGCAGCCGGAAGGAGCGCACCGACCGCGCCGTGCAGCTGCTGGAGGAGACGGGGCTTCTCGCCGAGCACATGAACCGCTACCCGCACGAGTTCTCGGGCGGCCAGCGCCAGCGCATCTCGATCGCGCGCGCGCTCGCGGTCGAGCCGGAGTTCATCGTGTGCGACGAGTCGGTCTCGGCGCTCGACGTGTCGGTCCAGGCACAGGTGCTGAACCTGCCCAAGGACCTGCAGGAGCAGCACGGCTTCACCTACATCTTCATCAGCCACGACCTGTCGGTGGTGAAGTTCTTCTCCGACACGATGGCGGTCATGGAGAGCGGCAAGATCGTCGAGGCGGGCAACGCCGAGGACATCTACGCCAACCCGCGCGAGGAGTACACCAAGCGACTCATCGCGGCGGTGCCGAAGGACGACCTCGATCACATCCGTCAGCGCCAGGAAGAGCGCATGGCGGCTAGGAACGTTTGACGTTCGAGGTTCGACGTTTGACGTCGAACCGGACTCGCTCGTATCCCCCCGCCTGTCCTCCGGCAGAACGTCAGACGTCTAACGTCGAACGTCCAACGTCGCTCTCTTGATCGTGTCGCCCACGCGCATGCGATCGATCACGTCCATGCCCTGGACCACCTGCGCGAAGACGGTGTAGCGCCCGTCGAGGTGCGGCGTCGGCAGGTGCGTGATGAAGAGCTGGCAGCCACCGGTGTCGTCGCCCGCCTTGGGCATGCCGACCGTGCCGCGCACGTAGGGGCGGGTGCCAATCTCGTCCGGCACCGTATAGCCGGGGCCGCCCCAGCCGTCTCCTCGCGGACAGCCGCCCTGGATCACGAAGTTCGGGACGACGCGGTGCCAGCGCTTGCCGTCGTAGAAGCCGTCGGACACCAGCCGCGCGAAGTTCACGCAGTGCGCCGGGGCCTCGTCGGGCAGGAGGACCAGCGTCATCGTGCCGCGACTGGTCTCGACCACGACGCGTGCACCGACCAGCGTGCGCGCCTCTCGCCAGACGGCGGCGGCGTCCATGCCGTGCAGGCGGAAGCCGGGCGGCGCGCGCTTCGGCGGCACCTTCATCGACAGCTTCTTCATCGCCGCCCGCGCCGCGTCGCGCACCATGAAGACGGGGTCGAGGGCCGCGTCCTCCAGCCACGCGTCGGCCACGCCCAGCTCGGCGAGCGCGCCGGCCACTTCCATGCGGACATCCGACGCGTCCGGTCCGCGCGCGCTGCGGGCGGAGGCGAGCAGCGCCGGCGCCGCGTCCTTCCAGCCGCGCGCGGCGACCGCGCCGACCGCCATGACACGCACCGTCATGTCCTCGTGCTGCAGCAGGGTTTCGAGCGTGGCGCGCGCCGTCTTGCCCTCGACCTCCTCGCGTCCGCACGCCTCGGCGAGCGCGCGCAGGCCGCGGATCGTCTTGATCTCGGCGAGCCGGGGGAGCTCCTTTGCCTCGCAGCGAAACTCCTCGTAGGCGGCGCGATCGCCCGTCGGCGGCAAGCGCTGCAGATCGGGCGCATGGCTCTGCTCGAAGCGATAGACGCGCAGCGCGAAGGCGGCATCGCGAGCGGCCGGAACCTGCGTCCAGAATGCCTCGTAGGCGGGCTTGCCCCAGCGTTCGAAGAGATCCATGGCGGTGTCGCGCACCATCGTGTTCTCGTCCGACAGGAGCGCGGCGACCGCTTTGGCGTGCTCTTTCGGCGCGGCGAACGCGAGCCCGCGCAGCGCGGCGATGCGCACCCGCGCGTCGGGGTCGGCGAGCAGCGGGGCGATCCAGCGCTCGGCGCCGCGGGTTGCGCCGAGCGCGCGCGCCGCGAAGACGCGCTCGTGGAACGGTCGCGACGGCTCGAGGGATGGCGCCAGGATTCGTTGCCACGCCTCGTCGACCGGAACCGCGGCGTCGCTCTTCTGCGCTTCGGTGCGCAGCAGGCGGAAACAGGCGTAGACGAGCGTCCAGCGCGCGTTGGCGTCGCGTTCGCGGGCGAGCTGGTTCGTAAGCTCGGTGACCGCAGTGGCGTCGCCGATGCGGAAAAGGGCCAGCGCCGCCTGGGCGCGCGTCTCCGGATCGCGGTGCGACAGGTAGGTCACGATCGTCGCCACGCCGCGCGCGTCGCGGCTCTTGCCGATCGCCTCGAGGGCGTGCGGCAGGTCGTGGCGGGCGAGCGTCGGAAGCGATTCGCGCAGGGGGAGCAGGATCGCGTCGCCACCGATCTGGCCGAGCGCGAAGAGCGCCGTCCGTCGCACGCGCCCGACCTCGTCGCGCGTCAGCGGCAGCAGCCACGCCACGGCGCGTTCGTCGCGCAGCTGGCCGCCGGCGCGGGCGACGGCGGCGCGCACGGCCGCGTCGGGACTGGCGGCGGCGCGACGAAAAAGCTCGTCGTCGTAGCGGCGGCCGAGTTCGGCCGTGCGGACGTCGTCGAGCAGCGTCCCGGCCGTCGCCGTGGTCGCGATCAGGAGGAGAAGCAGCGCGGGTTTCATCACGGCGGGCGGATCGTAACAGGGGGCGTCGGGACGTCCGGATCGAGCGTCGTGACCTCGACCGCGCCGTCCGGACGGAGCTCCAGCAGGACGGCGCCGTGCCGGTCGGTGCGCCGCACGTGTCGCGTGCCGTAGGCGGTCAGCGTTGCGTCCCGGGCGAATCCGGGGCCGGTCGAGACGATCAGCAGCTGGGCGCCCGTCCTGCTGCCGAGCGTCGCCGCCGCATCATTCGGTCCCCCGTGATGCGGCGCGAGCAGAATCGGTGCGCGCGGCAAGGGATGGCGCAGCAGATCGTCCACGCCGCGCGACTCCCGATCGGCCGGCAGGAGCACCTCGATCGCGCCGAGACGCGCGACGAGGACCAGTGAGCGGTCGTTGCCGGACCGCCGCGCCGGCTTGCGTCCGTCATCGAGCACCTGCAGTCGGATCTCTCCCGACTGCCAGAGCAGGTCCCCGTTCGACGCGGGCACGACCGTCACGCCGCGCGCGGTGGCCGCGCGCTCCAGCGCTCGCGGCCGGTGCGGACCGACGATCAGACGGTCGATGGGCAGGCGGCCGAGCAGCATCTCGACCCCGCTCCAGTGATCGCGGTCGCCGTGGGTGCAGATCACGGCATCGAGCCGCCGGACGCCGAGCGCGCGCAGGGCGGGCCGAAGGGTGCGTCGCGCGATCTGCCGCTGCGACCGGGAGCCCGCGTCGACCAGGACGGCGCCGCCGCGTCCGTCGAGGAGCAGCAGCGCCTGGCCGTGCCCGACGTCGAGCACCACCATGCGAGCGGGCGCCGCGCCTGGAGCGGGCCACGCGATCGCTCCGGCCACGACGAGCAGTGTGACCCCGATCGCGGCACGCCACCGCACGACGAGCAGTGCCGCGTACCAGAGGGTGATGGCGGCGATGGTGGGTGGGAGCACGCTCAGGCAGGCGCCCGGTAGACGGTCGGCAAGATCGAGGCCCGCGCGCAGGAGCTCCAGCAGCCATGCGACGAAGGGGGCGACGAACGCGCCGCCGGCGGCCACGATGGCGAGCAGCGGCATGAGCAGGGCAACGAAGGGAGCCGCGAAGAGATTGGTCAGGGGCGCCCAGGGCGTGACGAGCCCGAACTGATGCGCTACGAGGGGGGCGGTGGCCAACCACGCGGCGATCGCGACCGGCACGGTGGCAAGCAGATGGCGTTCGACCGCCAGCCGCACAAGCCGGTCCTCGCGCACGGCGGGAAAGCGCGCGAGCAGGCGGTGCCGCTCGCTCCATCGTCGGTGCCACGGGGGGGCGAGGAGGCTGATGCCGGCCGCCGCGGTGAAGCTGAGCCAGAACCCCACGCGCGCGACTTCTTCGGGGTCGGTGACGACGAGCAGGAGCGCCGCGCCGCCCAGTGCCGAAGCGGGGTCGGGCGTGCGACCGCGCACCAGCGCCACGGCATAAAACGTCAAGACCGCCGCCGCGCGCCGCACGGGCGCACCGGCGCCGGCGATGGGCACGTACGCGAGACAGACCATCAGCGTGATCGCCGCCGCGAGGCGGGGCCCGCCGCCCAGCATGCGCGCGACCCGATGGACGGCGCCCGCCAGCAGCAGGAGGTGTAGCCCCGAGATCGCGAGCAGATGCAGCGTGCCGCTGCGTTCGAAGCGAAGTCGATCCGCCGGTGCGACGCCACCGCGCGCGCCGAAGAGAAGGGCGACTCCGATTCCCGCGTCGGCGGGCGCGAGCGCGCTTCGCATTCGTTGGACGCCCGCCCGACGCAGCGACCGCGTCCACGGCGTCGCCGCGGCGTCTTCGACCTCCACGTTGCGTGCGTCGCGCAGGTAGAGCCGCAACTGAACGCCGCGCGCGTGGTCGGCCGCCTGCGCGTCGAACGCGCCCGGGTTGCGCGGTGGCCGCGTGCGATGGACACGCCCGGTCACGATCACGCGTGCCCCGTCCGCGACGCCGTCCGGCAGTGCGCCGGGCCAGAGGCAGAGCAGACCGGTTCCCCGGGCGTCCCGACCGCGAAGCCAGGCGCGTTCCCGCAGCGGGTCCTCGCCGCAGTCGTCCACGACGACCGAGACGCGCGCCAGTCTCGGCGGGTTACCAGTCGGGGGAGTGACGATCGGAGGGTTGACCCCCGGCGGTGGCCGTGCGCGCGGGGCGACGGTGGCGCTTGCCGGAACATTCGAGGCCGGATCAAGCGAGGCCGGAGCAATCGAGACCGGAGCAATCGAGACCGGAGCCATCGAAGGGGGGCGCCCCAGCGCCCCGAGAGTCGCGCCCAACAGAAGCGGCCAGACCCCGGCCGGCGCGCGACATCCCAGCAGGACGCCCGCGACGAGAAGCAGGCAACCCAAAGCGGGCAGCGGGAGCCGGGTTCCGAGGAGAGCTCCGAGGAGAGCCCCGGCACCGGCGAGCGCGAGCGGACGTTGCACGTATTACCGTCGCGCGAGACGCGGTGAGGTTGCACAAAATCCGGAACTTTCCTGTCGGACTTGCACGAGAGCGGGGGACCTCGTAGTAGAGATCGTGATGCGTACGTCCCTTCTCGCCCTGCTTTGCCTCGCGCCGCTCGTATGGGCCGAGCCCCCGATCCAGCGCGGCGCGCTGCTCGATCACATCAAGCGGCTCTCCGACGACGCGTGGGGCGGACGGGCCACCGGCAGCGAAGGAGAGGAGAAGGCGACGACCTACATCGCCGAGCACTTCGAGTCGCTCGGGCTCAAACCGGCGGGCGAAGACGGCTGGTTCCAGACGGTGGAGATGCCGGCCGGCCACAAGGTCGGGACGAACACGACCTTCGAGGCGCGCCCGACTCGGGGCGACCCGGTGCCGTTCGCGCTCCAGAAGGAGTTCACCGCGCTGTCGATTTCGGCGTCGGGCGGTGCGGAGGGGGAGGCGGTCTTCGCCGGCTACGGCATCGTCGCGCCCCAGCGCTACGACGACTACGCCAACCTCGACGTGCGCGGCAAGGTCGTCTTCGTGTTCCGCCGGGCGCCGCGTGCCGGCGGCGCGTGGAATCGCGCCATGACCGCGCACGCGCCGTTCGTCTCGAAGGCGAAGCGCGCGGAGGAGCGGGGTGCGATCGCGCTGATTGTCGTCAACACGCCCTCGGCCTACGTGCGCCCGGCCGGACGCCGCGGGCCCCGCGACGTCGTGCAGCGCGGCGCCGTCGGCGCGGACACCGCGAAGATCCCCGTGCTGCATATGACCGCCGCTGCCGCGGAGCGCGTCTTCCCCGCGCTGTTCGGGTCGACCGCCGCGGAGCTGGAGAAGCGCATCCAGCGGCGCGGCGTGCAGGGGGCCCGACCGTCGCCGGTCACCGTCGCGGGCCGCGGGCGCGTCAAGCTGCATGCCGAGGTCTCGCGCGAGATGCTGCGCGGCCGCAACGTTTGCGCGCGCCTCGTGGCCGGTTCGCCGCAACGGCTTGATGGCGTGCTCGTGGTCGGTGCGCATCACGACCACCTCGGCCGCGGTCGCTGGGGGAGCCTCGAGCGCGATCCCAAGCGGCGGGGTGAGATTCACAATGGCGCAGACGACAACGCGTCCGGCACCGCCGGCGTGCTGGAAGTCGCGCGCTACCTCGCGTCGAAGCGCGATGAGCTGCGCCGCGACATTCTGTTCCTCACCTTCACCGGGGAGGAGCGCGGTCTGGTCGGAAGCCGCTACTGGTGCGAGAACCCGACCGTTCCGCTCCAGGAGTTGATCGCGATGATCAACATGGACATGATCGGACGGCTCGACGGCAAGAAGCTCTTCATCGGCGGAATCGGCACGTCGCCGACCTGGGAGCCGATGCTCAAGGAGCTGCTGCGCGAGGCGGGCATGGAGGCGGATTTCGGCGTCGGTGGCCGGGCGCCGAGCGACAACACCTCCTTCTATCAGAAGAACATGCCGGTGCTCTTCTTCTTCACCGGTCTGCACGATCAGTACCACCGTCCCGACGACGACTGGGAGCGCATCGACCGCGCGGGCATCGAGAAGATCGCGTCGCTCGTCGCGCAGACCGCGACGCGCACGGCCAACCAGCCGCAGCGCCTGAAGTTCCAGCGCGCCGACCAGGGCGGCAGTGGACCCAAGCGCGCGGTTATCGGGATCAGTCTCGGCGGCGGGGGCGGCGACGAGGGCGTGCCGATCGGCAGCCTCTCGCCCGGTGGCGCCGCGGAGAAGGCAGGTCTCGCGTCGGGTGATCTGATCGTCTCGATCGACGGCCAGGCGACGCCCGACGTCCGGACGCTGCGCGGCATCCTGCGCAAGATGAAGATCGGGCAGAAGATCAAGGTCGAGGTGGTGCGCGACGGCGAGAAGCAGGCCTACGAGGTTGAGCTGGGCGGCGCCTGATTCCCGGCGGCCTCCCCGCCCGAGCGCCTTCTTAACTCCGTTCCCCCAAGCGCCGATACGAACACCGGACGGCAGCACCGTGGAAGCGGTCTGGCCGGACGGGAACGACCGGTGCGGCAACGACTTCGAACTTCGAACTGGACGCTGGGCTGGAAGCTCAACGCGACCGTGGCGGTCATCTCCGGGCCGCTGCTCGGCTCGGTCATCTTCCTCGTCGCGCAGACGACGCCGCCGACGCCGGTGCAGGCGATCGTCATCGCACTCATCTGCAGCACGTGCGTGGGCATCGGTCTGCAGGCGGTGCATCGCATGGGACACCGCATTCGCCGGCTGGCCGACTGTGCCGAGGAGATCCGCGAGGGCGTGCGCGGCGAGTCGCTGCCGGTCGACGGTCGCGACGAGATCGGCCGGTTGGCCGACGTGCTCAACGAGGTCATCGCGCGCGTGCAGCGTGCCAACGCCGACCTCGTGCGCCTCGTCGGCGAGCACATGGAAGCGCTCGAGCTGCAGAACTCGGTGCTCGACAACGCGGCGGAGTACGCGATCCTCTCCGACGACGCGAGCGGTCGCATCCTGACGGCCAACCGCGGCGCGGTCGAAATCCTCGGCCTCCAGAGCGAGGACGACATCCTGCACAAGCGACTGGGCGACTTCGCCGCGCGCCCGGATTTCGCGTCGGTGCGCTGGCAGGAGATCCTCGCGACGACCGACGCGGGCGCGACCTGGCACGGCGCATTCGAATGCGTGCGGCCCGACGGTTCCGTTTTTCCCGCGCGTTGCCGCATCGCGCCGCGGCGCGATCGCACCGGCAACGCCGCGGGACGCGTCATCCTGCTCCGCGACACGACGCGCGAACAGCAGGCGGAGCGCAAGTACCGCGACCTCTTCCACAGCCTGCAGGAGGCGGTCTACGTCACGACGGCGGACGGCCGGTTCGTCGACGCCAACGAGGCGATGGCGCGGCTGGTCGGCGCGGAATCGGTCGGTGAGCTGCTGGAACTCGACCCGCGCACGCTCTACCCCGACGCCAAGGATCGCGACGCGTGGCTCGAGGAGGTCGATCGCATCGGCTTCGTGCGCGACCGCGAGCTGCGCCTCATCGACGTCCATGGCGAGGAGCACTGCTGCATCGAGTCTTCGCGGGCGCTGCGCATGCCCGATGGCGAGGTCTACGCCTATCTCGGCACGCTCATCGACATCACCGAGCGCCGCACGCTGCAGCGTCAGGTGGCCCGCAGCCAGCGACTCGACGCCGTCGGCACGCTGGCCAGCGGTCTCGCGCACGACTTCAACAACATCCTCGCCGCCATCGTGCCCAACACCGAGCTGATCGAGCGCCACCGCGAGTCGCCGGAGAACGTGCGGGAACGCGCCCGCACGATTCGCGCCGCGGCCGAGCGCGCCGGCGGCATTACCCGGCAGCTGCTGCGGTTCGCGCGGCAGGAGCGCGCGGTACAGAGCACGACCGACCTCAACGGCGTCGTGCAGGAGGCGGCGCGGCTGCTCGAGCCGGGCTTCCCCGAGGCGCTTCGCTTCGATCTCGCGCTCGCCGACGCGATGCCGGTGGTGGTCGGCGAGTCCACCAGTCTGGAACAGGTGGTGGTCAACCTCGTGCTCAACGCGCGCGACGCGTGCGGCGAGGTGGGGCAGGTCTCCGTTTCGACCGGGCGCCGCGTCGTTTCGCATGCCGTCGGGCGCGTGCGCCCCGGCACCTACGGCGTGCTGACGGTGCTCGACGATGGCGAAGGCATGACGCGCGCCCAGCTCGATCGCATCTTCGACCCGTTCTTCACCACGAAGGCGAGCGGTGTCGGCACGGGGCTGGGTCTCAGCGTCGTCTACGCGACCGTCAACGGCTACGGCGGACACATCCACGTCGAGAGCGCGCCCGGCAAGGGCACCCGGTTCGAGGTGCTGCTCCCCGTTGCGACCGCGCCCGCGCGCACACAACCGGCGCGCGTCTGACCACCCCAAACAGGTAAGCTTCTCGCGATGCGGCATCGGGTCGCCGTCCTCGCGGTACTTCTCGCCTGTTCCGGACTGCGTGCGGAGGAGGGAGAGGACGTCGTGCGCGTGCGTGCGCCGGACTGGCTGCGGCTCGATGAGCACTCCGACGAGAAGAACGGGGCAGCGGTGTGCCTGCTCGGGCCGCTTCGATTCGAGCGCACGGGCGGGTTCTCCGTCGAGGCGGCGCGTCTGGTGATCTGGCTCGATCCACGCGTGGAGACACGCGGGTTCGAACTGGCGCGGGCGTTCCGCGAGAAGGACGCGATTCCGCTCTGGGCGATCCGCGCCATCTACGCCGAGAGCGAGGGCGGCCCGGTCATCTTCCAGACGGGCGGGCAGATCGTGCGGGCGACGTCGATCTACTACGACTTCCAGCGGCAGGAGGGTCTCTTTCTCGACACCGAAGTGCGGCTGCGGCGCGATCCCAGCGTTCTGGTGGACGAGAAGCTCCCCGATTTCGTCTTCCGGGCGCGGGAGATGCGGGCGCGCGGGCCGGGGCGCTGGACGGCGAAGGATGTGGCGCTGTTCAGCAGCGACTACGTCAATCCCGAGGTCAGCATCCGGGTGCGCGAGATCGAAATCGAGAACGAGAACGTTCGGCGGGTGGTGGGGCGACTCATGATGCTGTCCGCGCGGGGCTCGTCGACCGGCGAAGATCCGACCTCGGCGGAGATCGAGTCGCTCCAGGCGGAGCTCGACGCGCTCGCGGAATCAGAGAGCGGGACCGACGGCCAGATGCGCGGCGTTCGGGCGCAGGTTTACCGGGCGCCCATCTTCGGCTGGCGGCGCGTCAACCTGAACGACGGCACGCTCGACGGGCTGATCGTGCGCGCCGACGTCGGCCGCATCCAGTCGCTGGGCAGCGGCGTCTACCTCGGCGTCGGCAAGCGGTCGAAGCCGATCGGATGGTACGCGGGCGCCGGCTACATCGACCGGCGCGGCCCGCTGTTCGACGGCGAGATTTCCGTGAACGCGCTGGGCGGAGCGCTGCGCGGACGCACGCGCGGCTCCTACTTCCGCGACAGCGGCGAGGACTTCAACGGGTTCCGGCCGCCCAGCAAGGACCGCTACTGGTTCCAGAACCGCTACCGCTGGGACTTCACCGAGAACTGGCGCTTCGATCTCGAGTACACGCTGCTGCGCGATCGTCAGTACCTGCGCGTGTACGACGAGGGCGAGTTCAAGGAGGGCAAGGACCAGGAGAGCCTCGGGCGGCTGCGCTACAAGAACGACTGGGCGATCGCGTCGCTCATCTACCAGTGGCAGACGATCGACTTCCTGCCGGTCGTCGAGAACCTGCCGACGGCGGCGGCGACGGTTCCCAACCTGACGCTGCTGCGTCTCGGGCGGGACACGCTCGGCCGTCCGATCCTGCTCCAGCTCGGGTTCAATACGAGTCTCGGCAACTTCCGCTTCCGCGACGGCGAACCGACGACGACGGGCGACTTCCGGACCGGGCGGTTCGATCTCGATCCCACGCTCTTCCTCGCCTTCAACCTGGGCCCGGTGCGCGTGCAGCCTTTCGCGACCTTCCGCTACACCTGGTACGAGGAGACGCTGACCGGGGGCAGCGCCAACCGCTACGCCGGGAGCGCGGGCGTGCGCGCCGACATGCAGATCGGCCGCTGGTTCGGCGAGGTGCAGCACCTGATCAACTTCGCGCTCAGCTACGAGAACCTCTACAACGTCACGACCGATGCGTCGCAGCTCTTCGGGCTCGATCCGGTCGACGACATCGCGGAGTGGGACGGCTTCATCTTCCGCATGCGCAACCGCTTCCTGCGCCGCACGCCGAAGGGACGCCGCGAATTCCTCAACTTCGAGATCGTCGCGAGCTGGTTCCCCGACGGCGCGGCGCCGCTCGGCGTGCGCAGCGACGGCTTCGCCGAGATCGATCTCGAGTGGTATCCGAGCCCCGGCTGGCTGGTGCAGAGCCGGGTCGAGTACTTCTACAACACCGGAGATCTCGAAACGGCGAGCATCGACGCGCGCTGGGGCACCAACCGCGACGTGAGTCTCTGGCTGGGCTTCCGCCACCTCGAGGAGGACAGCGACGTCGTCACCGCCGGCGCTGAGATCCTCGCGGAGAACCGCTGGCGCATCACGCTCTTCAGCCAGTACGACATCAAGAACGACGACGCGCTCGATCAGGTCGTCCAGATCCAGCGCATCGGCAAGACGCTGCTGCTCGGCGTGCGCCTCAAGTGGGACCCGGGCGAGGACCGTCTCTCGCTCAGCTTCAAGATCGACCTGCTGGAGCAGTTCCGCCGCAGCCGCCGGAAGCGCGCGGTGGATGAGATTCGCCGCGAGGTGAAGTACCCCTGATGGGCTGGGGGCCGGGGGCTGGGGGCCGGGAGC
>JBCDBY010000140.1:0-11277 GCA_039182715.1 Planctomycetota bacterium | reverse complement strand
CCCGCTCGGCCGGCCACCAGCCGGATGGGAGCGTGATCGTCCAGACCGGTTGCGCGACCAGATCCTGTCGACACGCCTTGCCGATCGAAACCACGGCGATCTGCCCCGGCGCCGTCGTGGAATGCCAGCGTCGCGTGTCGTGCTTTTTCGCTTCGACCACGAGCCGCTGGTCTTGATCCCCGAGGTACCTGGAACGGCCGCTTCTCCAATCCTCCGGGGTGATGGAGAACCAGTCGCTAGTCCAGTGAGGGGTGAAGTCCTCCACGCGCTCGCGCAGGGTTCGTCGCTCGTAGACGAGGTAGCGACCCGGCTCGACCGGCTCGATGCGGTAAAACCCCCGCTCGTCCGTGACCGTGATCAGGGGCGCGTTCGCCTGACCGTCGAGAGGGACGGCGACCACTTCGCGCACGCCGCTCGACCTCTCCTCCAGGTGGCGCACCTGCCCGTGAAGTGAGCCGGTCGCGCTGCACGCCGGGACGAGCGCGGCGAGGAACAGGACGAAGCGGAGTACGGCGCGCGACGGCATGCCGCCCTTGCCCTCAGGAGCCCCGGACTTCCAGCCCGAGGATCGACAGGTCGTCGTCCCAGCTGCGCGTGCCGCTGAAGCGCTTGATGACCGCCATGAGCGTGTCGACGCTCTCGCCGAGCGACTGCCCCATGCCCAGCTCCAGCACTTCGAGCGTCTGCTCGGTGCCGAACAGGTTGCTGTCGGCGTCCATCGCCTCGGGTAGGCCGTCGGAGTACATGTAGATGCGGTCGCCGGGCGCGAGCTGCACGGTCTGTTCCTCGAGGATCATGTCCTCGAACAACCCGATCGGCATGCCCTTGCAGGGAATCGAGCGCGCCGCGCCGTCGCGCTCGATGTGGATGAGCTCGGGGTGGCCCGCCTTCACGTGACGGAACGAAAGCGTCTCCAGGTCGAGCACGCCGTAGATCATCGTGAACCACAGGCCGCCGTTCTCGCTCTCGGGCAGTCGCCGATTCAACTCGAGCGCGACCTCCATGGGCGGCACGATCACCGTCTTGCCGTTGTACTCCCGGGTGACGATCGACGATCCCTCACCCAGCGGCGAAAGCAGCCGGCCGACGGTGACGGCCAGCAGCGACGACGCGACGCCGTGCCCGCAGACGTCGACGAGGTAGACGCCGAGATGCCGCTCGTCCAGCCGGATGATGTTGAGGAAGTCGCCGGCCAGCTCGTCGCACGGCAGGTACTTCCACGCGGTCACGGCGGGGTCGGTGTCGATCTTCTCCGAGGGCAGAAGTGATTGCTGCACGCGCGCCGCGGCGTCGAGGTCGGTGCGCATGCGCTCGTTCGCGCTCTCCAGCTTCCTGTTCGACTCGACCAGCTTCTCCTGCGCCACCAGCAGCTCCTGGTTGCTGCGAATCAGCTCGTGGTTCTTCTCGACCGCGTTCTCGAACGTGGAAGCGAGCAGGTTGAGCACCTGCCGACGGCCGGAGTTGACGGTGTAGCGCTCGCCCGCGAGCGTCACCTCGAGCGGCTCCGACTCCTCCTCTTCCCCGAGCGGCGTGGCCAGCAGCGACTCGACGCGACCGATCAGGAACTCCGCGTCGTACGGCTTCGTGACGTAGTTGTCCGCGCCGCAGTGCAGCCCGCGAATGATGTCCTGCGGTTCGGAGAGCGTCGACAGCAGGATGAAGGGGATCGCGCGCAGCGATGCGTCGGACTTCACGGCGGCGCAGAACTCGTAGCCGGTCATGTTCGGCATCTCGATGTCGGAGATGACGATCGTCGGCCGCTCCGCACGCACGCTCTCGAGGGCGATCGCGCCGTCCTCCGCCGCGCGTACCTGGAATCCGGCCTCGCGCAGCTTGGCCGCGAGCACCTCGCGCTGGATGCGGCTGTCCTCGGCGATCAGCACCGTGATCCTGCTGCGTTCGTTCTCGCCCACTGCGTCCTCGCTTCCTACCGCGCGCGGTCCTTCTGGACGTGGTTGAGAATGCCGGGCCCCATGCGCCCGAGCGGCAGCACGCGATCGGCGATGCCGTCCTCGATCACCGCCTTGGGCATGCCGTACACGGTGCATCCGTGCGGGTGCTGTGCGAAGACCCGGCCGCCGTGCCGTTTCACCAAGCGTGCGCCCTCGAGTCCGTCCCGGCCCATGCCCGTCAGGATGACCGCGAGGATGTCGCCGCGCAAGGCCGCCACCGCCGAACGCAGCAGATAGTCCACCGCCGGACGGCACCCGTTCTCGGGCGGGTCGTCCGTGATCGATGCGATCAGCCGCTTCGACTTCCGGTCGATGCCCATCTGCCGGCCGCCCGGCGCGAGCAGGACGCGTCCCGCCTTCGCCTCCATGCCGTCCTCCGCTTCGCACACCTCGAGTGCGCAGACGTCGTTCAGGCGACGGGCCAGAGCGCCGGTGTACTTGGCCGGCATGTGTTGCACGACCAGGACCGGCACCGGCAGGTCGCCGGGAAGCGTGGGCAGGATCTTCTTGAGCGCTGGAGGACCGCCGGTCGAGACACCGATGACGATCGCGCGGCTTTGGACCGACGCACCGCGTGACGACGGGCGGGGCGGGATTCTCTGCTCGCGCGAGGGTCCGCGCCGCCCTGCCTCGCGGAGCGCGGCGAGTTTTTCCGTCAGCGACGCGAGCAGCTCCGCGCGGTTGGCGTCGGAGTCGCGCCCGGAAGGCTTCAGGATGAAGTCGAACGCGCCCTCGAACAGCGCATCCGTCGTCACCTGCGCGCCCTCCGTCGTCAGGCTGCTGAGCATGATCGCCTTCGTGCGCAGGCCGCGGCGGTTGATCTCGCGCAGCACACCGATGCCGTCCAGTTCCGGCATCTGCACGTCGAGCGTCAGCACGTCCGGGTCGAGCTCGTCGATTTTCTCGAGCGCCTCCCGGCCGTTGCGCGCGATACCGACGATGGAGATGCCCGGCTCGTCGCGCAGGATGTGCCGGATCATCTGCCGGTAAAGCGCCGAGTCCTCGACGATGAGGAGTCGCATCGGATCGTCGGCCACCGCTACGCCGCTCCCGGGTCCCGCAGCCGCCGCGCCAGCATCGCGCGCAGGCGATCGGGGTCGAACGGCTTGACGATGAAGTCGAGCGCGCCGTGCTCGATGCACGAAGCGAGTTTGTCGCGCTGGTTGACGGCGCTGATCATGATCACCTTGGCGTCGGGGTCCGCCGCGAGGAATCGCTGCAGCGCGGTCACGCCGTCCATCTTCGGCATGACGATGTCGAGCGTGACCAGATCGGGGTGCACCTCGTCGTAGAGCGCGAGCGCCTCCTCCCCGTTCGACGCCTCGCCGGCGATCTCCCAGCCGGCCTCCACCGCGATGTCGCGAATCCGCTTCCGCATGATCAGCGCGTCGTCGACGATCAGCATGCGGCGCGTCATGAGGCGGCGCTCCCCAGCGTGTCCTTGTCGCGCAGCTCCACGGGCGGCTGCCCGACCATCTCGATCGTGATGTCCCCGTTGCCGGTGTCGAAGATCATGCGGCGTCCTTGCGTGCCGCCGCAGTGGCGGCCCACGATCGGAATGCCGAGGCGGCCGAGAACCTGCTCGCTCGCCTCGATGTTCTGCTGCCCGATGGTGCGCGGCGCGTTGGTCCGGAACATGTCGGCGCCGCCCGCGATGCGCGCCGTCGGCTGGATGCGCCGCCCCGCGAGTGCCGCCATGCGCTCGAGCAGCGCGTCCGTCGCCGTGTCCACGAAGCGCCCGGGCTCCGCGTCTTCCCCCGGCGACCAGGGCAGCACGGCGTGCGCGAGGCCGCCGACCTTGCTGCGCCGGTCGTAGAGCGCGATGCCCACGCACGAGCCGAGCAGCGTGCGCAAGGCGCCGTCGTCCCGGACCACCATGAGCTCGCCCATGCGAATCGACGGGTGCGCGCTCACGAAAGCTCCCCCGACAGGCGCGCGACCGAGGCGGCATCGGGCACCAGCAGCAGCGTCCAGTCCACCGACTCCACGTCGATGCGGAAGCGGGATCGCGCGAGCAGCACGTTGGCCGACGCGCCGATCTGATCCATGAGCGCGAACTCGATCAGGCTCTCCGCGTAGTCGCGGCTGAAGCGCGGCGGCGAGGGGAGGATGCCGTCGTCGGTGCCCGGCAGCGCGTCGGCCGCCACGTTGAGGTAGGCGCAGCCGACGATGTTGGCCGTTTCGAGCGCGGCGGACTGTTCCATCTCGCCCCATTCGGTCGCGGTGCCGCGCGGCTGGCTCTGCAGCAGGTCGGCCAGCGCCAGCCCGCTCGCGTCGTCGAACGCGAGGATGAGCTGGCCGGTCAGGTGGCCCGCCAGGCTCGCCTCGCAGAAACAGATCGGTGCGTCGCCGGCGCCGAGCACGTCGGCCGCGTCGGCGAGCGGCAGCTGCTCCACCGCATCGACGTCGATCGTCACCGGCCGGCCGAGCCACTGGCCCAGCGCCGTGGCCGCCTTCGCCGCGCCGTCGTGCAGCACCCGGTCGAGGGCCGCGACCTGCACCGGCGAGAGCACGTTGTCGCTCACTCGCGCGCCCCTTCCTGCGTGTGCATGAGCGTGGCGACGTCGAGCATCAGGCAGACCGTGCCGTCGCCGAGGATGCTCGCGCCGGAGAGGCCGCGGATCGGTACGAAGTGCTCCGAAAGCGACTTGATCACGATCTCCTGACTGCCGATCGACTCGTCCACGCGCAGCGCCATGGCGCGCTCGCCCGACTTGAGGATGACCGCATCGATCTCGTCCTCGCCGATGCGGGTCGTCGGCGCCGCCGGGACGTCGCCGTTGCGCTGGAAGTCCCTCCAGTCGAACAGGTCGGTGATGCGCACCAGCGGGATGAACTCGCCGCGCACGTCGACCGCCTGGCGGTTCTGGATCGAGACCACGTCGCTCGGCGCCGCCTTCACGATCTCGCGCACGTCGTCGGCGGGGATCGAGAAGACGGTGTCGCGGATGCGCACGAGGAAGCTGCCGATAATCGCCAGCGTCAGCGGCAGGCGGATCGTGAAGGTGGTGCCTTCGCCGGAGACCGACTCGAGTTCGACCGTGCCGTTGAGCTGGCCGATGCGCGTGCGCACCGCGTCCATGCCGACGCCGCGGCCGGAGATGTCGGTGATCTCCTTCGCGGTACTGAACCCCGGATGCCAGATGTACTCGAGCGCTTCCTCGTGCGTCAGCTCGTCGATGGCGGCCTGCGGGAGGATGCCGCGCGAAGCGATTCGCTCCTTGATGCGCGCCACGTCGATGCCGCCGCCGTCGTCACGGATCGAGATGAGGATGTTGTTGCCGCGCTGGCTCGCCTCGAGCGAGATCGTCCCGCGCTCCGGTTTGCCGCGTTCGCGACGCACCTCGGGGGACTCGAGCCCATGGTCGATCGAGTTGCGCACGAGGTGCACCATCGGCTCGACCAGTTCGTCGATCATGCGCTTGTCGAGTTCCGTCTTCTCGCCGCGCAGGCCGAGCTCGACGATCTTGCCTCGCTCGGTCGAAAGGTCGCGCACGACGCGCTTGAAGCGCGTGAAGAGCGGCGCGACCGGCACCATGCGCGTGTCGAGCACGCTCTGCTGCAGGTTGTTGGAGATGCGGGTGAGCTGATCGAGCGCCTCGCCGAAGCGGGCGTAGCCCTGACGACCGGAGTCCCACAGCTCGTTCTGCTCCTCGATCACGCGGAGGCCGGCGCGGATCTCCTCCAGTTCGCGGGCGACCGCGCCGTTGGTGCCTTCGAGGCTCTCGATGCGGCCGATGGCGCCCTCGATCTGTTCGTGCAGATCGCGCGCGCGGTCCACGACCCCGCGACGGAGAAAGACGGAGCCGAGCTGCTGCGCGAGCTGCACGAAGCGCGCGCGATTGACGACCAGCTCGCCCGCAAGATTGAGCAGCGTGTCGAGCCGGTCGATGTCGACCCGCATCGTTTCGCCGGTGCGAGCGGCGGGGGCGCGGGTCGCAGGCGCTTCGGGCTCCGGCTCCGGCGCCGGGATCGGCGCGGGTTCCGGGATCGGATCGGGGATCGGTTCCGGCTCCGGCTCTTTCTCCGCCTCGACCTCGATCGACGCGACCCCGTCAAGGCTCACCGCATCGCGGATCGTCGCGGGCGCGGCGCTCGTCGCGATCGTGACCGCGATGACCGGCACCGCGTCCGCCGCGGCGAGAGCTTCCGCGTCGGGTTCCGTCGCCGCGATGTCGCCGAGCTGACCGAGCCGCTTGAGCACCAGCCGCGCCTTGAGGTCGGTCAGCGGCAGGTCCGGCTCGAACGTGACGATGACGCGCATGGCGCCCTCGGACTCGACCGGCGCGGGTTCGGGCTCATCCGCCGGTTCCGGCTCCGCGACCGGGGGCGCGGGCTCCGGCTCCTTTTCGTTGAGCGCCATCGCCTCTTCTACCAGCGCGCCGGGGCTGTCCATCGGCTCGCCCTGGCGGAGCTGCTCCACGCACGCGCGCAGAAAGTCGATGCTGCGCAGCACGAGGCTCATCGTCCGCTCGTCGAGCTGGGTGACGCCGGTACGCAGCGTCTCGAAGCGGTTTTCGAGATGGTGGGTCAGCACCGCGATGCGGTCGTACCCCATCACGCCCGCCGCGCCCTTGATGGAATGGATGAGCCGGAACGCCTCGTTGAGTTCCTCCGTGCTGTCCGACTCGCGTTCGAGTACGAGCAGCACCTCGGTGAGATCGTCCAGCTGCTCGCTGGTCTCGTCGACGAAGGTCTGGAGGTAGTCGGCTTCGCTCACGAGACGCCTCCGGCCGGCCGGTGGTCGACCTTGCGGTAGACGAACGGGTGGATCCGCTCGAGCGGATCGAGCATGTCGTAGATCCCCTCCGACGGACCGACGACGAGATAACCCCCGGGCGCCATCGCCTGGATCAGGTTGTGGATCGCGGTCTCCTTGGACGCGCGGTCGAAGTAGATCAACACGTTGCGGATGAACACGCAGTCGAACGGAGCTCGCACCATCGGCTGCATCAGATTGTGGTTCTCGAACACGACGAGTTCGCGCACGTCGGGCCGCACCCGCCAGTGCTCCGCGCGCTCCGCCGCAACGAAGTGCCGGCGCAGATCCCGCTCGTTCTCGAAGCAGGTCAGCGCGCGCGGGGCGAACGCACCGTCCTGTGCCGCGCGCAGCGCCTCCTGGCTGATGTCGGTCCCCACGATGGTCAGATCCCAGCCGCGCAGGCGGTAGAGGTTCTCCTTGAGGCAGATCGCGATCGTGTAGGGCTCCGCCCCGGTCGCGCAGCCGGCGGACCAGAGGCGCAGCGATTGCGGCCGTTCGCCGCGGCGCGCCTGCGCCACCATCTCGTCCAGGAACTCGCCCCGGATCCAGTCGAAGTGGTGCGGCGTGCGGAAGAACGAGGTCTCGTTCGTGGTAATCGAGTCGAGGAAGTGCTCCAGCTCGCGGCCCGCCCCCGGGCCGGTCAGATAGGAGTAGTAGGCGTCGAAGTCGTCGAACTCGCCCGCCTTGAGGCGGCGCCGGATTCGATTGCTGAGCATCGTCACCTGGTTGGGGGGGATCCGGATGCCGCTCTTCGCGTAGACGAAGTCGCGAAACCGCTCGAACTGGCTCGGATTCAGCCGGACGAGATTCACGCCGGATCGGGTCTCCCGTGGCTCAACCTTCACCGTCGACCTTGAAACGTCCCACCAGGTCCTGCAGCTCCTGCGCCTGCGCGCCGAGCTCCTCGGCGCTCGCCGCGAGCTGCTCGGAACTGGCCGCGTTCGACTCGGTCGTCTAGGAGACCGATCGAATGGCCGCCTGGACCTGGACCGCGCTGCTCGCCTGGGTGTCGGTCTGCTCCGCGATCTGCGAGATGCCGCCGGCGGTCGTGCTGACCGCTTCGACGATCGCGGCGAGCGACGTGCCGACGCGCTCGGAGAGCTGCGCGCCCTCGGTCACCCGCTTCGAGGACTCCTTGATGAGCTGCGTGATCTCCTTGGCCGCCTCGCTGGAGCGTTCGGCGAGCTTGCCCACCTCGTCCGCGACGACGGCGAAGCCGCGTCCGTGCTCGCCCGCGCGCGCCGCCTCGATGGCGGCGTTGAGCGCCAGCAGGTTGGTCTGGCTGGAGAGCTCGCTGATCACCGCGGTGATGTTGTTGATCTGCGCGCTCGACTTCTCGATCAGACGCATGGCGGCAAGCGCCTCGCCCACCTGGGCGCCGCTCTCCTTCGCGGAGGCGGCCGTCTCCTCCGCCTGCGTGCGCGCGTCGGCGGACTTCTCCGAGATGATCTTGATGGCCCGGATGAGCTCGTCCACCGACGCGGTCATCTCCTCGACGGCGGCGGTCTGACTCTGCGCGCCGTCGCTCAGGCTCGCGCTACTCTCGCCGACGACGCGTGCGCCCTCCGCGAACTGGCCCGCGCTCTCGATCACCTGGCCCGCCAGCCGCTTGATCTGGTGGTGCTGCTCGCTCGCCGCGCGCTCCAGGTGCACGCGATCGGTCACGTCGGTCGCGAACTTCACGACCTTGGTGAGCTGGCCGTTGGCGTCGCGGATCGGGTTGTAGGTCGCCTGCAGCCAGACCTCGCGACCGCCCTTGCCGACGCGCCGGAATTCCGCCGCGACGAACTCACCCCGGTTGAGCTTGGCCCAGAACTCCTTGTAGGCGTCGCTTCGGCGCACCTCGTCGTCCGCGAAGATGCCGTGGTGCTTGCCCTGCACCTCCGCGAGGTCGTAACCCATCATCGCGAGGAAGTTCTCGTTGGCGGTGATGATCGTGCCGTCGAGCTCGAACTCGATGACGCCCTGGGACTTGCGGATGGCGTCGATCTGCCCTTCGTAGTCGGCGGTCTGCAGTTTCTGATCCGTGATGTCGGTGGCGAACTTGATGACCTTGCACGGCTTTCCGCTCGCATCGAGGATCGGGTTGTAGGTCGCCTGCAGCCAGACCTCGTGCCCGTTCTTGGCGACGCGCGGGAACTCGGCGGCTACGAACTCGCCGCGGTTGAGCTTCGCCCAGAACTCCCTGTAGGCGGCGCTGCGGCGCGTCTCGTCGTCGGCGAAGATGCCGTGGTGCTTCCCCTGCACCTCGTCGAGCGCGTAGCCCATGATCGACAGGAAGTTGTCGTTCGCCGTGATGATCGTGCCGTCCATGTCGAATTCGATCACCGCCTGCGAGCGATGCAGCGCCTCGATCTGTCCCTCGTAGTCGCGGGCGGCTTCGGGCGCGGGCGCCGGCGCCTCCGCGGGTGTCGCTTCGGCCGGGGCAGCCGGGGCGGGGTTGCGTCGATTGCGCAGCTGCTGCTGCAGGTCAGTCAGTTTCGCTCTGGCCATTCAGGATCTCCGTGACGAATCGGGTCAAGGCGAAGAACTCGTCGCTCGACCGGCTCTTGGGCGCGTAATCCGGAAGCGTCTCGCCGACGATCGCGGACTCGGCCACCACGATGCGCTCCGTGATGCCGGGGGCGAGCGGTTCGCCCAGCGCTTCGAGGACGACGGGAAGGTCGCGCGCCATGACGGTGCCGCTCAGCCGGCTGGGGACGAGCGCGACATGGGGCTTGCCGTCGCCCCGCACGTCGCGCGCGTCGTGCGCGAAGTCGATGACCTCCTCGGCCGCCCAGATGTCGAGCGGCGAGGGGCCGACCGGCACGAGCGTGAGCTCGGCGAGCAGCAGCGCCACCTCGGTCGCGGCGCGCAGCTGCGGCGGGCAGTCCATCACCGCCAGCTCCGCGCGGCGCTCGGCGGCGATGCGCTGGATCTCGTCCGAGACGAGGTCGATCGGCCGGCTCGCGTCGAGCCGCACGACCTCGACGCCGCCCGGTCCGTCGTGGACGTGCGACCAACGCGACGCGCTCTGCTGCGGGTCGGCGTCCAGCACGAGCGTGCGATAGCCCTCCTCGATGAGGCACGCGGCCAGATTCATGGCGAGCGTGGTCTTGCCGACGCCGCCCTTCTGGTTCACCAGGGCGATGGTCTTGACGGCGTCCATGCGAGCGCGGCCCTATTGCGCCTCGCCGGGCTCGACGTCCAGAGCCAGCTGGCGAACGCGATCGAGATGCTCGGGATCGAGCAGCTTGTCGATGTCGAGGAGTGAAACGAAGCGCCCCTCCAGCTTGGCGAAACCGACCAGATAGTCCGCCCCTTCCGCGATCAGCGCCTCGGGCGCCGGCTGGATGTTCGCGTTGGGGATGCGAATCACCTGGGACACGCTGTCCACGGTGCACCCCATCGTGCGCTCGCCGACGTTGACCACGATGGTGCGCGTCTCCGCGTCGGCCGGTTTCGGCTCGAGGCCGAAGAGGATGCGCAGGTTGATGATCGGGATGATCGAGCCGCGCAGGTTGCTGACGCCCTCGCAGCACTCGACCACCTGCGGGACGCGCGTGACGCGATCGAGGATCAGGATCTCCTGGATCTGCTCGATCCGGAACGCGTAGTCCTGCTCCGCGATCTGGAACCCGACGAACTGCGACGTCGCGCTGCGGTCGCCCGCCGGCGCGTTCGGAAGTCCTCGTTCGTCGCTCATCGTCCGGATTCCTCGGGCATGGCCCGATTGCATGGATGAAGTGTAGACGAGGGGCACGGGAGCCCACAAGACGAGGGCGGCATTCGAGGCGAGGGATCGACGAAGCGCAACGCCGTCGTCGTGCAGGCTAGACAGGAAGCTCGAGCCAGTCGGCGAGCTGCAGCTTCGCCATCTTCCAGTCGAGTTCGACGGTCCGGATGGAGACGCCGAGCGCGTCCGCGATCTCCTGGTGCTCGAGCCCGGCGAACAGGCGGTACTCGGCGATGCGGGCCTGGCGTTCGTCGAGCTCCGCGAGCCGCGCGAGCGCCTCATGCACCTGGAGGACTCCGAGGACGCGGTCCGCTTCGTCGGCCAGGCCGGAAAGCGAGACCCGATCGCGCTCCTCGCCGCCGCCTCGCTTGCGGGCGTTTCGGTCGCGCGCGTGGTTCAGGAGGACCTGCCGCATCGCGCGCGCGGCGACCGCCTTGAAGTGCGTCAGATCGCTGTAGGCCGCCGTCTTGCCCTCTCCCATCATGCGCGCGTAGGCCTCGTGCACGAGAATCGTCGGCCAAGAAATCGACACTCATATAAACATACGCATGCACTCAAGCTTTTTCAACATCTTGTCTCGATACGAAGCTGGTACACTCATTCAATGAATGAATGGAACAACAGATCAATGACCAGCCTATTCCATCCCGTCAACGACAAAAGATACACATTCACACACTTGGAGTACTGCTCCCGAGGGAAAGGAATATGATTGTTTCCACCTTGTGAGCAAGTTTCTCCACAAGAGGAAGATGACTTAAAATCAGCATCGCACCACAGCATGCGAAAGGGCGGTTACATCGCACCAATTTTAAAGGGAATGTGGCACCTTGGTTGAATCCTGGAAT
>JBCDBY010000139.1:0-11328 GCA_039182715.1 Planctomycetota bacterium | reverse complement strand
TTACCTGGTGGGCATGTCGGTATTTGATGCTGTCGCGCACGCACTCTCAACGGTAGCACTAGGTGGCTTTTCCACCCACGATGCCAGTATGGGTTACTTCAACTTCCCTGTATCCAACACTGAGACGGGGATCGGGCGCGGAAGTTAACCCCCTTGTGCGAAATTCCTCCGGAAGGAGGGGGTAAACTTCCGCCATGACCGGGTCGGGCGAGGAGCTGGACGCGCTGCAGCGCGCATCCTACGAGCAGGGACGTGCCGCGCATCCCGGCCTTGATTTGGCCTGGGAGGCCTATTCCGCCCGTCTTTTGGCCCTCATCGACCGGCGTTTCGAGGCGGGCGCGAGCGGCGGGCCGCACGACTGGATCCGCGAGCTTCCGGCCGCCGACTTTTTTCTGGTCTGCGCGTGCGAGGAGCAGGTCTCCGGCTGCTGGGAGCGGCTGGACGCGCTCTACCGCCCGCCGATCCGCTCGTCCGCGCTGAGCTGGGGTGCGTCGCCCGCCGAGGCGGACGAGATCGCCGCCGGCCTCGCGGGCGACCTGCTGCCCCCGCCCGCCAGCCGGAAGCATGCCACCCAACTGGGCGGCTACGACGGGACCGGCAGCCTGCTCGGCTACATCGCGCGCATCGTGCGCCACCGTCGCATCGACGGGGCGCGGCGCAAGACGCCGGAGACGCTCGAGCGGCCCGACGCGGAGCCGGCCTCCGGCGAATCGCCCTACGAGCGGCTCATTTCGTCCGAGAATGGTCAGCGGGTCGCCGCGGCGTTCGAGGACGCGGTGGTCGAACTCTCGCCGGCGGACTTCGAGATCCTCAAGCTCCACTTCGGCGACGGTGTCGCGCAGTCGGAGATCGCCCGTCGTCTCGACGTCACGCCCCCGCGCGTCAACTACCGGCTGCACCGCTCGCTCTCCCGCGTGCGCGACGCGATGCTCGAAAAGGTGGCGGATGAAACCTCCGCGTATTGGCTCAGCAGGCGGGGGCAGGCGACCGTATTGAAGGATGTGATCGCGCGCATCCTCGCCACGGGCCGCGATCCCCGTCTGTAAACCCCGTCTGTGATCCCCACCGATGAGGCCGATCGCGCTTCTCCTTCTCCTCTGCTCGTTTTCGTACGCGGACGTCGTCTACCTCAAGGGGGGCCGCAAGCTCGTCGGGAAGGTGGTTTCGGAGGAGGGCGAGGTGGTGGTCAACCCCTACAACTCGTCGCATCCGGAGATGCAGCTCGACGTGGTCCGCGTGCCCGCGTCGAAGGTCAAGCGCATCGTGCGCACGTGGCCGACGCCCGAGCAGGTCTTCGAGCGCCGCATCGCCGCGGCGGAAAGCGCCGACGCGCTGGTCGAGCTCGCCGCCTGGTGCGCCGAGGAGAAGCTGAAGGCGCAGCGGCTGTGGGCGCTCGAGCGGGCGCTGCGGCTCGACCCCGACCACGCCGCCGCCCGCAAGGCGCTCGGCTCCAAGGCGCCGCGCGGCCGCTGGCCCGATCAGCAGCAGCTCGTGCGCGACCTGTTCGACGCGGAGAAGCGCGCCGAGGCGTGGAAGGCGATTCGCGCCGACCGCGCATTTCCCCACGACGAGCGTGCGCTGCGTCGCATGCTTCGTTCGCAGCAGCAGAAGCGCGGTGAGCAGAAGGACCGACCGGTCACCATGCGCGCCGACAAGCTCGCGACCGGCGCGCGCTACACGCTCCTGGTGCCGGAGAGTTACGACCCGCTGCGGCCGACGCCGCTCGTCATCGGCCTGCACGGCGGTGGGCGCGGCGGCGCCGACGGCAAGCTGGTCGTCGGCGACGGCTGGCAGGCCATGAACTTCTACCGCAACCAGTGCGAGCGGCGCGGCTGGATCTGCGTCTGCCCGACCGCGCTCGAGGCGGGCTGGGGCGGCGCGCGCAACAACGCGCTCATCGACGCGATTCTCGACGAGATCTGCGCGCTCTATCACATCGACGAGAACCGCATCTACCTCGTCGGGCACTCCATGGGCGGCGGCGGGACCTGGGTGCAGGGCGCGCGCACGCCGGAGCGCTGGGCCGCGATCGCGCCCGCCGCGTCGTACGGCGTGCGCGGTATTGCCGACCTGATCAAGACGCGCACCGGCTTTTACGTCTACCACTCCGACGACGATCAGCGCACCGTTGTGGGGCCGGTGCGCAGCGCGATGAAGCCGCTGGCCGGCAGCGGCGACGACTTCGTCTACACCGAGCTGCGCGGCCAGGGGCACGCCTTCCCGCGCGCCGTGGTCGAGGACATCTTCGAGTTCTTCGCCGTGCGCCGCCTGGCGCGCGGCCGCGGTCGCGTGAAGCTCACGGTTCGGCCGCAGTCGTCGTTCCTGCGCAAGCTCTCCAAGGACGAGCGCAAGTACATGCCGCCGCTTCCCGAGCTCGCGGAAGAGGCGAGCGCGGAGGGCGCGCGCCTCCGGCAGTTGCTCAAGCAGCTCAAGACGGGCGGCGGCGTGGCGGAGCGCGCGGTGCCGGCCCTCGTCGCGCTCGAGGACGACAAGACCGACCGCGCGGTCGCGAAGATCATGACGCGCGGTCAGACCGCGCCCGACGTCCGCCGGTATTGCGCGCAGGTGCTCGGCGAACGGAAGGCGACCTCGTCGGTCGGCGCGCTCGGCAAGCTGCTGCTCATGGAGAGCGATTCGGCCGCGCTGCTCGCGGGTCTGGACGCGCTTGGCGAGATCGACGCGGTCGAAGCGGGCCCGGCGGTCGTCCGCTTCCTCGCGCATCGGCATCGCTACCTCGACCAGCGCGCGCAGAACGGTCGCGTCGACCACTCCGACTGGGTGCGCATCCTGCCGACCATGGCGCGCGCCTGCTCGCTCATCGGGCAGTTCGACCCGCGCGGGGGCGCTGCCGCGATTGCATCGCACGTGCTCGGGGGCGTGTTCCTCGACGACGTCGCCGTCATCTACGACCGCGCCAACCAGAACCCGCTGCCCGCCGCGCGCGCGCTCGCCGCCGCGGCCTGCGGCACCCTCAGCCGCTTGCGCGACGTGTCGGTGCGGCCCACCCTGGAGAAGCTGCGCGTCAAGGCGGCGGGCGGGCGCGGCACCGTGATCCGGAGCGTGCAGGGGCCGGTCGCGGAAATTCGCGGCTGGCCGGGCGATCCGCGCATCTTCGCCGAGGTGCGGGTGGCGCTGGAAACGCTGTTGCCGGCGCCGACAGGTCGCTGATCGCGTTTTGTACAGGGGCGTTTCGACCCCTGCATCGGGTTCTTCGTTTGTCCGTGTAGGGTTGATTCCATGAGGCGTTTCCTGCCCCTGTTCCTGCTCGCCGCCTTCGCGCCCGCGGAGGACAAAAAGGCGCCCGCCATCGACATCGGCGCGCTGCTGCGCAAGTCCGAGGACTTCGCCGCGCAGTGCAAGAAGTTCCGCATCACCTGGTCGGAGGGGGAGGTGCGCACGGAGGGGGAAATCGCCTACCGCGGCGGCGGACCCTGCGAGTTCCTCGTGGCGATCTTTCCCGCCAAGGCGCACGAGACGATCGTGCTGCTCGATGACGGGCCGATCGAGGGCGACGGTCCGCGGCCGCGCGGCACGCTCAAGGGCATGGCGCAGACCATCAACAACGCCTTCCTGGCGGCCGGCTTCAGCAAGGGCCGGGCGTTCTCCTGGGACGAGACGACCGGCGAGACGTTCGCGCCCAAGGGCCAGACGGTGCACGTCTACGCCGAGTGGGTCGACCCGGAGACCAAGAAGACCAAGCGCGCCAACATGGGCGACTGGCTGTGGAACTTCAAGACGGTTCACACGATGGAGCCGCAGTTCGTCTACACCGGTTCGATCCTCATCGAGCACGACGGCAAGAACTACTTCGGTGCCGAACTCGACGGGCTCATCGTCGCGGTGCTCAACAGCGGGACGGCAGTCGTCGACTCCACCGAGGACGGCTCGCTCGACAACGGCGCCTACGAGGCGATCCCGATCCGCATCCCGCCCGCCGGGACGCGCGTGCAGGTGGTCATCTCGAAAAAGGAGCTCCCGGCCGAGACGTACAAGCCGCTCAAGCTCAACGAAGAGCTGAAGAAGGCGCGCGCCGCCTACCTCGAGAAGAGGAAGGCCAACAAGACCGAGAAGTCCGCCTACCGTCCGCCGGATGCGCGCACGCGCGAGGACGCCGACAAAGAGGAAGAGAAGAAGGAAGAGAAGTGACGGTCGTCGAGGCGTTGATCCGCGTCCGCCGCATGCGCCGCCGGCTGGAGGGCGTGCGTCTGCTGCGCGCGGGGTCGCGTGGCCTGCTCGCGGGCTCCGTGCTCGCATTGCCGCTGCTCTTCGTCGGCCCGTGGGCTTGGGCGCTGCCGATACTCGGGGCGGGCTTGGGTGTCGCGTTCGGCGGCCGCGCCGTACGCGAAAGCGACGCGGCGCTGTTCCTCGATGCGCGCGCGCGCACCGGCGAACGCTACGTCACGGTCCACTCGCATCCGCGTCACGCCGACGCTGCGTCGTGGGCGCAGCCGCTCGACGGCGCACTGCCGACGCTGCGCTGGCCGCGCGAGGCGGCGGCGGCACCGGTGGCGCTCTTCCTGCTTTTCGCGGTCGGCCTCGTGCCGACGGGCGGGGAGCAGCCGATCGTGATCGCCGCCGTCGCCGACGAGGCGAGCGGTGCGGCGTCCGAGGAGCGCACGAGCCCGGTCGAGGCCGCGGATGAGCTCGCGACGACGCAGCCGCTGGACGAGTCGGCGCGCAAGCGCGTCGAGCGCGCCATCGAGCAGGCGTTCGCGCGACCGGAGGAACGCGCCGCGGCGCGCGCCGAGCTGGACAAGGCGGCCGGTGGTGCGCAGGAGGCGCGCGACCGGCTGGCGGACGCGCTCCGGGAGGGAGCCGGCGCGCTGGGCGGCGAGAGCGATGCGTCCCGGAGCGAGACGGGGACGAATCGAACGCGTCTCGACGACGCGCGAGTCGCGTCGCCGTATCCCGATCAGAGTGAGTACCTGCGCGCCTTCCAGGTGGAGCTGGCGCGCCTGCAGAACGAGGGCGAGTCGAAATGAGGGCGAAACGAACCGGAGTCTGGTTGATCGGCGCGTGCGGCAACGTGGGCATGCTTTCGATCGTCGGTGCGCGGGCGATCGCGCGCGGCCTGGCCGGCACGGCCGGCATGGTCACGGAGCTGAAGGAGCTGCGCGAGCTCGACCTGCCGGGCCTGGACGATCTCGTCTTCGGCGGGCACGAGGTCGGCGGCACCGGTCTGCTCGACGCCGCGCGCGCCTTCGGCCGCCGCGCCGGCGTGGTGAGCGAGCGCATGTTGGAGCGGCTCGAGGACGAGCTGACCGGCATCCAGCAGAACATCCGGCCCGGCGTGGGCGGGGCGCCCGTGCGCACGCTCGACGGCGCGGCCCGCGCCGAGGGACCGTCCGCGTCGGTCCGCGTCATCCAGCAGGACCTGGCGGAGTTTCGTGCGCAGCACGACCTCGGCTCCGTCGTCGTCGTCAACGTCGCCACCACCGAGCCCCTGCCCGATGCGCGCCCCGAGTGGGAGTCGCTCACCAAGCTGCGCGCCGCGCTCGACGACGAGCGGGCCGAGGTGTTCCCGGTCTCGCTGCTCTACGCCTACGCGGCGCTTGACGCCGGCTGCGCCTACGTGAACTTCACGCCCAGCCTCGGCTCCGCCGTCCCCGCGCTCGACGAGCTCGCCCGCGCGCGCGGCACCGTGCACGCCGGCCGCGACGGCAAGACCGGCGAGACGCTGGTCAAGACGACGCTCGCCCCGCTCTTCGCGCTGCGCAACCTGCGCGTGCTGGCGTGGGAAGGCTACAACATGCTCGGCAACCCCGACGGCGAAGCGCTGCGCGACCCGCAGACGCGCGCGTCGAAGACGACGAGCAAGGATCGCTCGCTGCGCGCCATTCTCGGCGAGCAGGCGGGCCACTCCTCGGTGCACATCGATTTCGTGCCGAGCCTCGACGACTGGAAGGTGGCGTTCGACTACATCCACTTCGAGGGCTTCCTCGGCGCCAAGATGGCAATGCAGTTCACGTGGCAGGGCTGCGACTCGGCGCTGGCTGCGCCGCTGGTCCTTGACCTCGTCCGCCTCGCCGCCTATGCGCAGCAGAGCGGCGAGAAAGGCACGATGGAGCACCTCGCCTGCTTCTTCAAGGACCCCGCCGGCGTCGAGGTGCACTCCTTCGAGGAGCAGTTCCACCTCCTCCGCCGCTACGTCCAGGACCACCGAGCAAGCGGCGGAGCCTCCGGCGGCGGCCGCCAAGCCGTCTAGCCCCCTTCTGAAGCCCCCCTCTGATGCACCTCTTCCATCAGGGAATTCACGCAACTCTCTGACTGGAAAGGCTTTATGCGCGCCAGGGTGCGGAATCAATCCCGCACTTTTGACGCGTGCGGCCTCGAGCGGCAAGCTGGGCGCATGATCCAGCAGGGCAACGCGACGATCTTCGTCGCCGACTTCGACCGCGCGTTCCGCTTCTACACCGAGACGCTCGGCTTCGAGACCGTCTACCGCGCGGGCGAGCACTGGGCCGAGGTGCGCGTCGGCGACCACTTCTCGATCGGCATCCACCCCGCCAGCGAGAGCGCGATGGCGCCCGGGACGGAGGGTGCAATGCACATCGGGCTCGTCGTGTCGGGCCCGCTCGAGACGCGCATGGAGGAACTGGCCGCCCGGGGTGTCGCGTTCGAGGGCGGCATCGTGGGGGACGGTGGGAACCGTTTCGTCAACCTCCGCGACCCCGACGGCAATCGCCTCTACCTCTGGGAACTAGCGTCGTGAAGCGAGGCGGAAAACGGCAGTGGCGGCCACGAGAAGGGTGAAGTCGATGACCGAGTCGCGCATCGCCTCCGCATCGTAAGTCCAAAAGTCGCACTCGATGATCGTCACTGTCGGATAGCTGGTCACGGACGTGCGAGCGAGGGCGTATCCCGCAATGGGGATCGCGATCGCCGCGAGCACCGCCACCCAGAACAGGGCGCTGTAGAACTGCCTCACGGCGCGGCCCTTCTTCGGCTCGCCATGTCCAGCAGCGCGCTCGCCGCGAGAAGCAGGATCGCGAACCGAATCGCGCCGAGGATGCTGTTGAACAGCCACAGACGCTCGAAGTTGGAATCGTAGTGAAGCAGCCCTGGCTCGGCGCGGTACTCCCGTCCGTTCAGGGAGACGGTGATCTCCTCCGACGTGCTGATCCGGGCGCGCGATCTCTTCTGCTCGGCCAGCAGCCACCCGACGTTGGCCGCGGGCCACAGCACCGCCAGGCCGATGAGCGCCCAGGAGCCGACCCGAAGGACCGGCTTCAACCAGTCTGCTCCGGCGTGCGCGACGCGATGTGCAGCACCGCACTCGCCGCGAAGAGGAGGATGCTCCAACGCAGTGCCTCCGCCGCGGCCTCCATCCGCGCCCTGCCGATTGCCTCCTGCATGAGTGCGCCCGTCGGCTTCCCCTCGCGACCGCCCGACGGCAGTCCGGAGAACACCTCCGACCACTGCGATTCCATCTTGTTGGCGGCGCTCCAGTCGTTGAAGAAGCCGGCGACGGGCAGCAGGATAGCCAGCACGATCCCGACCCTCGCCACCACCCCGTATAGCTTTTCCATACGGCGGAGTGTACCGCGCGATTACTTGGGCACTTCGATGGACGACTGGTGGACCGTCGTCTCGGCGTGCGCGCGCGTCTGGATGAGCTCCTCGTCCGAGATGGTGAGGAAGTGGCGCACGATCTCCGGATCGAACTGCGTGCCGGCGCAGCGCTCGATCTCCTTCTTCGCCAGCTCGATCGGCACCGCCTCCTTGTAGACGCGCTTCGAGGTGATGGCGTCGAAGGAGTCGATCACGCTGAAGATGCGCGCGCCGAGCGGGATGTCCTCGCCGGCGATGCCGTACGGGTAGCCGGCGCCGTCCCAGCGCTCGTGGTGGTAGAGCACGATGTCCGACGCGCCCTTCAGGAACTTGATGCGCGAGAGCATCTTGTAGCCGATGAGCGTGTGGTTGCGCATCGTCGCCCATTCCTCCTCGTCGAGCTTGCCCGGCTTGAGGAGGATGGAGTCCGGCACGCCGATCTTGCCCACGTCGTGGAGCAGCGCACCGTAGCTGATGTCCATGAGCTGCTCCGGCGTCACGCCGACGCGCTCCGCCAGCACGAGGCAGTACGCCTGGACGCGACGGCAGTGGTGCTTCGTCTCGAAGTCGCGCGATTCGATCGCCGACACCATCGCATCGAGCGTCGCTTCGTACGACTCGCGCAGGTCGCGCAGCAGGTCTTCGAGCAGCGTGGCCTGCTGCTCCAGCTTCTTGTTCTTGCGGATGAGGTCGATCGTCTTCTCGACGACCTTCGCCTCGAGGCTCTTCTTGTACTGCAGGTTCTCGAGCAGCAGCCTGCGGCGCTCGAGCGCGCGGCGCACCGAGATGGTGACCTGCGAGATGTTGAACGGCTTGACGATGTAGTCGTACGCGCCGAGCCGGATGGCGTCGACCGCGACGTCGATGTCGCTGAAGGAGGTGATCACGATGACCGGGATCTCGTCGGTCAGGTCCCCCAGGTTCTTCATCAGGGTGAACCCGTCCATGACCGGCATCTTCACGTCGGTCAGGATGAGGTCGAACGCCTCGCGCTCCACGCGGTCGCAGGCGACCTTGCCGTTCTCCGCCTCGGCGACACGATGCCCCTCCTGCTCCAGCGTCTCGCGGAGGATTTCACGGATCATCGGCTCGTCGTCGACGACGAGAATGCGGAAGTCGGGCTGTGTCACCGAAGCCCTATCGGCGCCTCGACTCGCCCCCTTGATCGCCCTTTTGCGGAGACCGTAACGGACTGGGGCGCAGGAGCTTAGGCGGCCTCGACGATGGCGGAATCGCGGGTCGGCTGCGGCTTCGGGGTGGGTCGCGAGGCGCGCCACAGGTTGCGCAGCGTGCCGCCGCCCAGATAGAGGAATCCGCCCGCCACCACGAGATTCAGCGGCAGCCCCCAGACGTGGCCGCGCGCCAGCAGCACCACACTCGAGAAGAGCAGGTAGATGCCCATCGCCACCTCGACCATCGCCTGGCCCATGGCCGCGTTCGCCTTGTAGCTGCGCTTGGGCGCCGGCTCGTCGACCGTGTCGCCCTCCTTGGGCGTGCGGACGAAGCCGGTCTTGAGCCCGAACAGCGCCTCGAGCACCGCGCGACAGCTGTTGATCATCAGCGCCATGCCGAGCCCGAGCGCGAGTGGCGCGAGCGCCAGTCGCTTCCAGGTGAAGCGGCCCGCCTCCCACTGGCTCACGGCGTAGAAGCCGAAGAAGGCGAACACCACCAGATTGATGCCGAGCATGTCGAGCAGCAGCTGCGCCGGCGTCGCCTGCCAGTTCTCGCGCACGAGCACCAGCGGCAGGTGCAGGATCGTCAGCGCCGCCATCAGCAGGAAGGCGAAGTGGTTCGACAGCATCAGCGTCGCCTCCACCTTCGCCTTGAGCGGAATCGTCGCGTTCCAGATCGTCCCGAAGTGCTGCATGAGCACCTCGGTGTAACCCTTCGCCCAGCGATGCTGCTGGCTCTTGTACGCGTCGACGTCGGCGGGGACCTCGGCCGGCACCGTCACGTCGCGCAGGTAGACGAACTCCCAGCCCTTGATCTGCGCGCGGAACGAGATCTCGGTGTCCTCGGTGATCGAGCTCGCCGACCAGCCGCCGGCGTCGTCGATGCAGGAGCGGCGCCAGATGCCCGCCGTCCCGTTGAAGTTGAAGAAGCGGCCGGTGCGATGCCGGTAGGTGTGCTCGAGGATGAAGTGGCCGTCGAGGAAGTAGCCCTGCAGCTTCGTGAGCAGGTTGCGGTCGAGGTTGAGGTGCTCCCAACGCGCCTGCACGAGACCGACGCCCGGCTTCGCGAAGTAGGGCACCATCTCCTTGAGCACGCCCGGCGTCGGCACAAAGTCGGCATCGAAAATCGCGACGAGCTCCGAGTCGTCCACCAGCAGGCCCTCGGCGAGCGCGCCCGCCTTGAACCCCTCGCGGTTCGAGCGGCAGATCTGCACGGCCTCGATCCCCTTCGAGCGCAGCCAGCGGCAGCCCTCTTCGGTGATGCGCACCGTGTCGTCGGTCGAGTCGTCGAGCACCTGGATGCGCAGCTTGTCGCGCGGGTAGTCGAGATCGGCGAGCGCGTGGATGATGCGGTTGACGACCGCCTTCTCGTTGAAGACCGGCACCTGCACGAGCAGCGTGGGCCAATCCTCGAGCGTGCCCTCGGGTTTGGGGTTGTTCTTCCGCGTGCGCAGATATTCGAAGAGCATGTGCGCACGGTGGATCCCGTACGCCGCAAGCAGCACGCTCAGCGGCACGTAGAGCCCGAGCAGGAAGATCTGTACCCCGGTCACAGCAAGTTCCCCAGCGAGCCACCTAGAATACGGTCCGGAGCCATATCCTCAAGTGAAGGTAAAGGCGTTCACATTCCCCCTTCCGCCCGAGCGGATCGCAGCGAGACCGGTCGAGCCGCGCGACGCGGCGCGGCTCCTTGTGGTGGGCGACGGTCTGGCGCATCGCACCGTCGCCGATCTGCCCGAAATGCTGGAGCCGGGCGATTTGCTGGTCGTGAACAACACGAAGGTGCGCCGCGCGCGGCTCTACGGGCGGCGCGCCACCGGCGGCCGCGTGGAGATGCTCTTCCTGCGCGATCTCTCGCCCGGCCTGCACGAGGCCCTGGTGCGCGCCAACAAGCGCCTGCAGCCCGGCGAGTCGCTTGCCATGGAAGGCGGCGTGACGGCGGTGCTCGAGGAGCGTCCCGAAGCCGATGCGATCTGGCGCGTGCGCATCGACGGCGATCTTGCGGCCGCGCTCGAAGCGGCCGGCCACGTGCCGCTGCCGCCCTACATTAAGCGCGCCGACGAGGTCGAGGACCGCGACCGCTACCAGACGATCTTCGCGCGCGACGCGCGATCCGCCGCCGCGCCGACCGCCGGTCTGCACTTCACGCCCGCGCTGCTCGAGCGGCTGGCGGAACGCGGGGTGGAACGCACGGAGATCACGCTGCATGTCGGTTACGGCACCTTCCAGCCGGTCGAGGCAGAGGAGGTGGAGGAGCACACGCTGCACGCCGAAGAGTTCGAGGTGAGCGAGGAGGCCGCCCGCGCCATCCAGGAGCGCAAAGGCCGCCTCATCGCCGTCGGAACCACGACGACGCGCGTGCTGGAGTCCCTCGCGCGCACCGGTGGTATTCGCGCCGCGTCCGGCCGCACCGATCTGTTCCTCTATCCCGGCAAGGAGTTCCTCGCCATCGAGGGCCTGCTTACCAACTTCCACCTGCCGGAGAGTTCGCTGCTCATGCTGGTCTGCGCCTTCGGCGGGACCGAGCGCATCCTGGCCGCCTACCGGGATGCGCTGGAGCGGGAATATCGCTTCTATTCCTACGGCGATGCGATGCTGGTCCTAT
>JBCDBY010000138.1:0-11330 GCA_039182715.1 Planctomycetota bacterium | reverse complement strand
GCGCCCCGCCATGGCGCGTCTCGTCGGTCGGACGAGCACGGAGTTCGACGCGTACGCGGTGATCTGGGCGTTCTTCCGGGAGTGCCCTCCGCGCAGCTAGATCTCCCAGCACGTTTGCCCGCGCGCCCGGTGGTCCCGAACCAACCGGTCGTAGATACGGCGCCGGCGATCGTGGAAGCCTTCTTCGCGCGAAAGCGCAATCCCGCGTCGATAGGTCGTCTCGCACTCCAGAAGCGGCCCCAGGTCGTGACAGCGCGGGCGGCCCGAGCCGGCGAGGCTGAGCAGGATGTCCTCGCCGTTCTGGAGTTCGTCAGGCGAGTCGAGTCCGAGCGTGGCGAGGTTGCGGAACCAACCGTCGACGTGGGCGCGAGAGAAGGCGGCGACCCGGCTGACGACGTCCAGCTCCCGATCGCCCCGCAGATCGGATCGTGCGCTCTTGTCGGTTCCGGGCGGGAGCCGCATCGATCCGACCAGCCCGTGGACGATCTCCGGTTGCGCGAGGAAGCGCCGGTACAGCTCCTCCATCTGCTCGGCGCGCAGAAAGAGGTCGTCATCGCAGGTGAGGAAGCGCTCCCCCGCGGTGTCTCTCGCCAGCGCCATGCGAATGCTCGCGCGGCGGTGGCGATCCTGCTGGAGGATCGCGAGGCGCCGATCGCGAATCGAGATTCGCAGCGCGACGTCCGGGTTGTTGTTGGACACGACGACGCGCTCGACGAATCCCAGTCGCAGCACTTCGCCCACGATCGCGCGCATGTTGCCGGGTCGGCGGTAGCTCATGAGAATGACCGTCGCCGGCGGGAGCCCGGCGGCCGACCGCCGCGGACCGAGCCGGGCGCCAAAGCGGTAGCGCACGCGGCCCCACTGTCTCCTCATCCTCCGTACCGACATCCGGCACGAATATAGGATTCCTCACCCGCAGCGGGCGAACGAGAACTACTTGCCCGCGCCCATGAGGGCGGTCGCGATCGCATCCGCATCGGCCTGGTGCGGCACGATGCCGGTGAGCGTCGCCGCGAACTCGGTGCGGATGCGCGTCAGGCCGTCGCGCCAGAGCTGCTCCCCGTCCACTTCGACGCCCGCTTCCGCGTCCTCGTTCGCCTGCGTCTTGATCTCGCCCCAGATCTCGTCGACCCGCGGTCGGAACGCGGCGTGCGCGGCGTGGACCTTCTTGCGCTGCTCCTCGGAGAGGTTGACCGATGCCTTCTTGAGCGCGCGATCGACCCGGGCGCGGTTTTTCTCCAGCATGCGCTCCCTGTCGGCGGCGTCCTGCAGCTTGCGGAACCGCTGAACCTCGTCCTTCGACAGCGAAGCCTTCCCGCGATCGATCGCTTTGCCCTCATCCGGCGCCGGCGCGGGTGCCGATGCGGCCGGCGCGCGCTTCGCCGCGGACTCGAGGGCCGCAAGCCGCTCGAGTATCGAGGGGTCCGTGCGCGGGGCGCCCTGGTTCGCCTCGAGCAGACGCAGCCTCCGCTCCACGTCGGCACTCGCCTCCGCGCGTGCCGGCGCGGCGCGCTGGGTGCGCGGCGCCGCATCGTCCCGCAACTGGTCGTAGATCACGAGCGCGATCGCGACGATGAAGACGTTGAGCAGTAGCACTTGCGGCATCTTCATGTCTCCATGCTGTGCGCCGCGGAGCGGAAACGCAAGCGGGACGGACACCGAATCGAATTGCACGCAACCGGGCGCCGCGCCCTGTCGTATTCTCGAATTGCCATGGCGATTCTGCTGACCCGGGTCACCAGCATGCTGATCTTCGCGGCGGGCGTAGTCACGTTCCCGCTCCCGATCCCGATCGGCCTGCTGCTGATGGCGATCGGACTGGCGCTGATGGCGTCGACGAGTCCCTCCCTGCTTCGCCGGCTTCAGCGGTTCCGCAGCCGCCACCCCCGCCTCAACCGCGGCCTGGAGCGCATCGAGCCGAAACTGTTCGGACGGCTGCAGGACACCCTCCGGCGGAGTCGGCCCGAGCGCGGCGCCCCCGAGCTGGGGAACGCCGCGGCCGGCTCTCCGGAGCATTAAGGACCGCGATTCGGCCGGAGATCCAGCGGGACCCCCCGTGTCGACGCGATCTCACTTCGCTCCACCCTCGGGATCTTTCGGGTCCAAACCGGCACAAGATATTGAGAATGATTCTCAGAACAGTACCGTGCAGGCTGGACCATGCAAAAGCCGGTTGCTCTCCTCCTCCTCGCGTTCGGAATCGGTTGCGGTGAAAACGTCGATTCACAGCCGAACGGTCCGCAGCGCATCATCGCAACCTCGGGCGCGCTGACCGAGATCGTCTACGCCCTCGGCCGCGGTCACGAGGTCGTCGGCGTCGATTCCACGTCGCGCTGGCCCGACGGCGTGCGCGACAAGCCGTCGATCGGCTACGTCCGCAAGCTCTCCCCGGAGGGCATCCTCTCGCTTTCACCGTCGCTCGTGATCTCGAGCGCTGATGCAGGGCCGCCGACCGCACTGACGACCCTCGAGGATGCCGGGCTGCACATCGTTTCGGTTCCCGGCGAGCGACTGGACCGGAGCATTCCGGCGCTGCGCGAACGGGTGCGAGGCGTCGCGAAGGTGCTCGGCAAGCAGGACGAAGGCGAGCGCCTGCTGGGGGCGATCGACCGCGACCTCGCGCGGGCGAAGAAGACGGTCGAAGGACGGCCGTCGGTCCGGGTGCTGTTCCTCTTCGGCGCGAACCCGATGCGCCTCGTCGCCGCCGGTCGCAGCACCGGTGCGCAGGAGATCTTCGATCTGCTCGGCGTGGAGAACGTATGCGCCGACTTGGAGAGATTCCAGCCCATCAGCGCGGAGTCGCTGGTCGAGAAGGCACCCGACGTGATTCTCATCGGCCTGCACGAACGGGGCGGCGGCGTGGCGCTCGGGGAGATTCCCGGACTGGCGGAGACGCCGGCCGGCAAGGCGGGCCGCGTGGCGCTGGTCGATCCGTTCCGCGCCCTCACCGGCAGCCCGCGCATCATGCAGGCCGTGCTCGAGTTCGGTGAGCTGCTGCACCCCGACGTCGAGTGGCCGACGTTCGAAAGCACCGCGCTGCTGGCCGAGGCGACGCGCCCGCGCGGGTAATGCGCGCACGCCGTCCGTGGCTTCTGGCGCTCGGCATCGTGCTGGGCCTCACCCTCGTGACGGCGCTCGGCGTCGGGCCTCGTTCGATCTCGCCCGCCCAACTGATGCGGGTCATCGGCGTCGAGCTCGGACTGCAGCCGCCCGAGTCCGTCTCGCGCGTGGATCGCGTCGTCATCACGCAGCTGCGCGCACCGCGCGCGATTCTCGGTGCGCTGGTCGGCGCGGTGCTCGCCGTGGCGGGTGCCTCGCTCCAGGGGCTCTTCCGCAATCCGCTCGCCGACCCGGGCCTGATCGGCGTCACGACCGGAGCCGCGGCCGCCGCCGCGACCGGCATCGTGTTCGCCGGCCTGATCCCGTTCGGCGCGCAGCTGGGCCCCTACCTGGTTCCGGTTTTCGCCTTCGTCGGCGCGCTGCTCACCACGCTGACGGTGGCCGCGATCGCGCGCCAGGACGGCCACACGCGCACCGCGACGCTGCTGCTCGCCGGCATCGCACTGGCAGCGCTGGCGGGCGCGCTGATTGGCCTGCTGGTCTACCTTTCGGACGACCAGCAGCTGCGCGACCTGCAGTTCTGGATGATGGGCTCCCTCGGCGGCGCGGAGTGGCGCTCGCTCGCGATCGTCGGCCCGATCCTGCTGCTGCTCTGCATCCTGTTGAGCCGCGGCGGCGCCGATCTCAACTGCATTCTGCTCGGCGAGCGCGAAGCGCAGTACCTGGGCGTGGACGTGGAGAGACTGAAGCGTCGCATGATCTGGTGCATCGCCGCGGGGGTCGGGGCGGCGGTCTCGCTGGCGGGCAGTATCGGGTTCGTCGGGCTCGTCGTCCCGCACCTGCTGCGGCTTTCGCTCGGCCCCGACCACCGACTGCTGCTCCCAGCCTCCGCCCTGCTCGGGGGCACGCTGCTGCTCGTCGCGGATCTTGCGGCGCGCACCTGGGCGGCGCCGTCCGAGCTGCCGATCGGCATCATGACGTCGCTGGTCGGCGGGCCGTTCCTGCTCTGGCTCGTCGTGCGCGACCGTTCGCGAGGAGTCATCGGTGATTGAGCTCGAGGCGGTGAGCGTCGAGCTGGGCGGCCGCCTCGTGCTGCGCGAACTCAGTCTGCGCGTGGCACCCGGCGAATTGCTCGCGCTGGTCGGGCCCAACGGCGCCGGCAAGTCGACGGCTCTCGCCGCGATCGCCGGTGCACTGTCGACGAGCGGCGGCGAGATCCGATTCCACGACCGGCCGCTGCGCGCCTGGGATGCGGAGGAGCTCGCGCGCGCCCGCGCCGTCATGACGCAGTCGGAGTTTCTCACCTTCGCTTTCCTCGTCCGCGACGTCGTGGCGATGGGACGCCACCCCCATCCCCCGAGCGACGCGGACGAAGAGACGGTCGACGCGGCGGCGCGGGAGGCCCGGGTGTCGCATCTGCTCGATCGTCGCTACACCGCGCTCTCGGGCGGCGAACGCCAGCGCGTCCGTTTCGCGCGCGTGCTGACGCAGCTCGGGGGAGTCGAGCAGGGCGCTCTGCTTCTCGACGAACCGACCGCCTCGCTCGACCCGGCGGAGCAGCACGCATGCATGGCCGCAGCACGAAGACAAGCACGGGCGGGTCGCGCGGTCGTCGTTGTGCTGCACGACCTTGGACTGGCGGCGCGCTACGCCGATCGCATGGCGGTTCTCGACGACGGGCGGCTGCTGGGCGAGGGCACGCCGCGTGAGGTGGTGGGTCAAGGCATTCTCGACGAGGCGTTCGACGTTCAGGTCCGGCTGGTACCGCACGAAGGCCCTCACCCGACGGTTCTGGTGGAACCGCGGGCCGCCGGCGAGGACTCCGGGCGTGCCTAGCGCTTGGGCGGAGGCGGTGTCGGGGCGGTCGAGAAGACGCCCAGCCACGCGCGGCCCCCAAGAGCGCGACGCACCACCATGTCTTCGCGGGCGTCGCGGATCCAGTCGGCTCGAGATTCGGCCGGCGGTTCGCGACGCTTGTTTGACACTCTCGTTCGGCGCGTTACCATGCCGTGAGATTGAGAATCATTCTCATCAACATGTCAACACCGAATTCCAACGGGTCTCCGATCTGGCGCCGTTTTCCCCGTCCTACGGGGAATTTCATGCGCGGCGTCGTCAACCACCCGGTGGGCACCGGCGGCAAGGACCTACCGCCCGCGCACCGGGACTACCCCGAGGGAATGGCCGGAACGGAACCGGGGCAACCCGAATTCCGCGACGGCAGACGAGCACCCGGGACAGCACCGGTAATGGTGTGGAGCGACGCCTCCACCCACCACGGCGTCCGGGCCGGCTGATGGGCATCTCCGGTCCGGCGCCACTTTTTTTCAACAACAGGAGGACGCGATGCGCATCGCCATCGTTTGGGGCAGCACGACCGGAAGCACCGAGGCCGCGGCGGAGTCACTGCAGGAACTCCTGGGCGAGATGGTCGAGGACGTCCACAACGTCGCATCGATCTCGGCCGAAGATATGCACGCCTACGACGTGATCATCGTAGGCGCATCGACGTGGGACATCGGCGAGCTGCAGTACGACTGGGCCGACAAAATGCCCGACATGGGCAACCTCGACTGGAGTGACAAGACATTCGCGTTCTTCGGGACCGGGGATGCCGTCGGGTACGCCGACACGTTCGTCGACGCGTTCGGCATCATGTGGGAAACACTGCAGCCGCTCGGCGCGCAGCTGGTCGGCACATGGCCGTCCGAGGGCTACGGACATCTCGAGTCGCGCTCCCACATCGAGGACGGCAAGAAGTTCCTCGGGCTCGCGCTCGACAACGACAACGATCCCGATCTGACCGACGAGCGCCTCGAGAAGTGGGCGGAGCAGCTCAAGGAGGAGCTGGCCGCGCTTCCGAAGGGCGCCGCGCAGTGAGGACCTCTCAGTGAGGACCTCGCAGTGAGATTCGTCGTGCTCGCGCACGAGTACGGCGCGCAAAGGCTGCGCGAAAGGGTGCGGGCGATCTGGCGCTGGATCGCCCGCCCCACCGCGGCCCGACGCTGAAAGCGGAAACGCGCTTGACCGGGGAAGCGGTCCGGTGACCATGCTGCCTGGGAGGACCGCATGGAGATCACACGCAGGAACGCACTCAAGGCTGCCGCGAGCGTCGGCGCCCTGACCCTCGTCGGCGGACGCATCGCCCGCGCCGCGGAGTTCTCGGAGGACGAACTCTGCTACATGCCCGCGTCGCTGCAGCTGCAGCTCTTCCGGCGTGGTGTGCTCTCCCCGGTCGACGTGCTGGAGGCGCAGATCGCGCGCATCGGCAAGTACGAGGAGAAGGTCAACGCGATCACCTACACGCACTTCGACGAGGCGCGCAAGAGCGCCAAGGAGTCGGAGGCGCGCTGGAAGGCGGGCAAGGCGCGCGCGCTCGAGGGCATCACCTGCGGCGTCAAGGACGAGCACGGCCTCAAGGGCTGGACCATGACACAGGGGTCGAAGCTCTACAAGGACAACAAGCTCGCCGAGTCCGACCCGATGGCGGAGTTCCTGAGCGGAGCGGGCGCGATCCTGCACGTGCAGACGACGGTCCCGGAGTTCTACCTGCACTTCTGCACGTGGACGGACCTCTGGGGCGTGACGCGCAACCCCTGGAACCTGGAGTACTCGGTCGGCGCGTCGTCGGGCGGATCGGGCGCCGCGCTCGCCGCCGGTTTCTGCACGCTCGCGACCGGCTCCGACATGGGCGGCTCCATCCGCCTGCCCGCCGCCTGGAACGGACTCTACGGGTTCAAGCCGCCCTACGGCCGGGTGCCGACCGAGCTGCCGCTCGCGCAGTTCTCCGGCAGCGGTCCGATGGCGCGCACCTTCGAAGACATGGTGCGCATGCAGAACGTCATCGCGCATCCGCACCGCACGTCGGTCACGACCATGCCCCACCAGAAGCTGCCGCTGCGCTACGCCCCCATCGAGGGCATGCGCATCGCCTACGTGCCCGACCAGGGATGGGCGGAGGTCGACGGCGAGGCGCGAGCCGGGACCGATGCGGCGGTCGAAGTGCTGCGCGGCCTCGGCGCGAAGGTGGACCTCGTCGAGGCCAAGCTCGAAATCGAGGACCGCTGGATCAGCGAGCTGTTCGCCAAGCTCGCGCTGAGCGGTTCGATGGGCGGCGGCATGCTGGGCAACAAGGACAAGGTGGATCAGATGACCACCTACGCGCGCTACTTCACGAACAAGGCCGCCAGCGGCAAGTACGGCCCCGCCGAGGCCGCCGCCGCCGAGCGGAAGACGCGCGCGCTCCACGCCGCCTACCACGACATGATCTGGAGCAAGGGCTACGACGTGGTGATCAATCCGACGATTGCCATGCCGCACACGCCCGCGGACTACGACTACACGACCGCCAAGCCGACCATCAACGGCAAGCCGGTGCATCCGCTGGCGGGCCCGGTCCTGACGCCGATCTACAACTTCCTCAACTGGTACCCGGTGGTGAACGTGCCGGTCGGCCGCACGTCGAAGAACGTGCCGCTCGGCATGCAGATCGTCGCCAACTCCTACCAGGACCAGACCGCCATGCGCGTGGCCTCGGCCTTCGAGGGCGCGACGCCGCGCTGGTTCCAGGGCGAGCACATGCCGGACTTCCGGGCGTCGTAGTCGCGCGCAGGGTTTGGGCAGCTCGTTGAAGCGCACTCTTCTCGGAGTTCTCGCACTGCTCGCCGGCTGCATGTGCGAATCGCCGATTCGGCCGTACCTTTATGCGCGCCAGGCCCTGAAGTCCGATGGGGCCCGGGTGGGCATGCCGGCCGCGGTGGCCAGCGCGATGTTCGAGGGGGACCTGGCCTCCGGCATGCGGCTCGACCAGGTGCGAATCGTCACCGGTTTCGAGCCGAGATTCTTGGACGGCGACGAGCGACAAGGGACGGCCGTGGTCCCCGCCTCGCACCTCCTCATCAAGGGGACACGCTCCGCGAAGTCGTACGTCCGCGACGGGGCGTACTCGCAGAAACTGTGGCGGATTCGCGTCGAGGATCGGGTCGTGAAGACGTGCGATCGGATCGAAGCCGCAACTCTCGGCCTCGACTGGGAGGACTTCACGAAGTGGATTCCTCCGGAGGCGGGTGGCTAGCCTGCATCATGCATGACCCCGCGGGTTCTGGCCGGTCCAGATCGCCGAGTTCGGGAATGCCTTCTGGGTCATCCCTCGTCGCAGTGACTCCTGCCACGTGACTCCTGCCACGGCTTCCTCGGGATTCCTCGATCTCGACGATCCGTCCTCGCCCAGAAGAGCGCGTCGAGAAGCCGAGAGCGCGTGGCGTCGCCTTGCACGGCAATGCAGCGGCGATTCCCCTCCGTAGCTCCCGCGCGGTCATGAATCATGCAGGCTAGTCTCGTCATCCAGTAGTCTCACGCGCATGCGCGTCGCTGCCTGTCTGCTGATCGCTTCCCTCGTTCGGGCCGAGGACCCGCCTGCGCCCAAGCCGATTCGGCTCGTCCTGCAGATCACCGTGGACGGACTGCGCGGCGACATGCTGGGGCGCGACCGTGCGCACCTCGACAAGGGCGGCTTCCGGACCCTCCTCACGAGAGGCGTCGTCTTCGCGAACGCGCAGTACCGGCACGCCAACACCGAGACCATCGTGGGGCACAGCACGCTCGCGACGGGCTCCTATCCGCGCGATCACGGCATGATCTCGAACCTCTGGTTCGACCGCACGACCGGGCATCCCGCCTACAACGTGGAGGACGGCGAGTACCCGCTCCTCCGCACCCGCGAAGAGGCGGGGAAGGGCAAGCAGCTCGACCCGACCCAGCGCGCGGCGCGCACCGACGGTCGTTCGCCTCGCAACATCCGCGGCACGACGTTTTCCGACGAGCTGCGCTCGCACACGGCGGGCAAGGCGAAGGTGTTCGCGGTCTCCGCGAAGGACCGCGGCGCCATTCCGCTCGCGGGACACGGCGGCAAGGCGTACTGGTACTCCGTCGCCAGCGGCGACTTCGTGACCAGTCGTTACTACGTCGAGGCGTATCCGGAGTGGGTGAAGGCGTGGAACGCGAAGCGGCCCGCGCTCGCGTTCGAGGGCAAGACCTGGGAGCTGCTCGACGCGCGGAAAACCTATCTCTTCCGGGAACGCGACGACCGGCCGTACGAGAGGGACATCCAGGGCTTCGGCCGCACGTTCCCTCATCCGTACGGACCGGCGAGCGCGCCCACCTACTTCACGCGTCTCGCCGTGGGCCCGGCCGGCGACGAGCTGACCGCGTCGTTCGCGACGGAGCTGCTGGTCCGCGAGCAGCTGGGCCAGGACGACGTCCCGGACTATCTCGCGGTGAGCTTCTCCGGTGTGGACTTCACCAACCACTTCTTCGGCCCTTCGAGTCTCGAGAACGAAGACCACCTGCGGCAGCTCGACCGAACGCTGGCGAAGTTCCTCGTGGCGGTCGACAGGCATGTCGGGCTCGACCGGACGATCATCGCGCTCTGCGCGGATCACGGCATGGCGGAGATGCCGGAAGCGATGGCGGAGGCCGGCCTCACCGCGAAGCGGCTCTACTCGGACGACGTCATGCAGGCCGCCCGGCGCGCGGCGCACGTGAAGTACGGTGCGAAGGAGCTCGTGCGCCGACTCATTCGCCCCTACGTCTACCTGGACGAAGTCGTGCTCGAGGAGCAGGAGCTCGACCGGGACGAGGTGGCCGCCTATCTGGCCGACCAGCTGACCCGCATCGAGGGCATCGCCCGCGCCGTGCCGCGCAAGGTACAGGCCGCCGTGGGAGGCGCCGGCCCGCTGGGCCGGGTCCAGCGCAACTTCAACGAAGAGCGGTCGGGCGACATCTACCTCGTGCAGGAGCCCTACTGGTTCTTCTTCGAGCGCAGCCCGATCGGCGCCATGCACGGCTCGCCGTGGCGCTACGACACGTTCGTCCCGCTGATCTTCGTCGTCCCGGGCGTGGAGGCTCGCACCGTCCATAGACGCGTCCATCCGTCCGATCTTGCCCCGACCCTGAGCGCGCTCCTCGGCACGAAGCAACCCGCGATGGCGCGCGGCACGGCGCTGGTGGAAGTGACGAGCGCGCGCCGTTAGCGGCTAGCATGAGCCGCGTCATGCAGCGCACGATCCTCACCTGCACCGTCGCAGCACTCCTCGGCACGATCTCCCGTGGGAGCGAGGGCGACCCGTCCCCGGTCGTCCCGGTCGACGCGATCCGCGCCGCCGTCGCCAAGCGATTCGAGACGCTCGAAGCGCCGGGCGCCGTCTTCGGCATCTTTCACGGCGCCGAGCGCAAGCCTGTGCTCGTGATGACGCTGGGTCACGCCGACCAGGAGAAGTCCCGGCCGATCCAGCGCAACGACCATTTCCGCATCGCCAGCATCACGAAGTCCTTCGTCGGGGTGACGGTCCTTCGCATGGTGGACGACGGCCGGATCAAGCTCGACGACCCGATCGCGAAATACGTGAAGGGCGTGCCGAACGGCGATCGCATCACGATCGAGATGCTCGGGTTCCACACCAGCGGCCTGCCGCGCGTCATCGCCAACCGCGACTTCCAGAAAGCGATCGTCGCGGAGCCGGGACGCGTCTGGAAGACCGAGGAGATCCTCGCCTACGCCTGGAAGATGAGCACGCTCTTCGAGCCGGGCAAGAGCTGGATGTACTCGAACACGAACACGATCCTGCTCGGCGCGGTGATCGAGGCGGTCACCGGCAAGCCCTGGCACGCCGAAGTGCGCAAGCAGGTGCTGGAACCGCTCAAGCTCGAGAACACGGGTTTCCCCGCCGACGACAGGCTGCCCTCGCCGTCGCCGCGCGGCTACCGCTTCGGCAAGAAGGACAACCTCATCCGCTACGGCGACTTCTGGTTCGACGCGACGGATTGGAGCGGCAGCTGCTGGGGCGCGGCCGGCAACATGTACGGCACGCTCGACGACATCGCCGTGTTCACGCGCGCGGTGGCGCGCGGCGAGCTGGTCAGCGAGAAGAGCCGCAAGATCCTCTTCCGCTGGATCAACACCGGCTACGACCAGATCGAGTACGGCTTCCACATCGCGCGGCGCCAGGGCGTCATCGGACACACCGGTGACGTACCCGGCTACAGCTCGATGGCGGTCTACGACCCGAAGCGCGACCTCACCATCGTCTCGATGGCGAACCTGAGCGCGACGCGCACCAAGCTGACCGCGGCCTCGGAGCTCGCCGAGCTGACCGTGAAGCTGCTGCAGAAGGGCTAGTGTCCTGCTCCTGAAGTTCGTTTACAGAAGCGAGCGACGGACTCGAGGATCTCGTCGGCGGTCTTGGTCCAGACGAACGGCTTGGGATTCTCGT
>JBCDBY010000137.1:0-11343 GCA_039182715.1 Planctomycetota bacterium | reverse complement strand
CCTTCTTCGAGGTCATGGGGGCCGCGGGGCTCGAGGAGCTTGCCCGCGTCTTCGCCGCCTGCCGCAAGGAGGGCGTGCCGGTGCTGCTCGACGCCAAGCGCGGCGACATCGGCTCGACGGCGCAGCTCTACGCGGAGGCGTACCTCGCCGACACCGACCTCGGCGCGGACGCGCTGACCGTCAACGCGAGCCTCGGCCTCGACACGCTTGAGCCGCTGCTCGCCATGGCGCGCGCGCACGACCGCGGCCTGTTCGTGCTGCTGCGCACGAGCAACCCCGGCGCGCCCACCTTCCAGGACGGCATGGAGCCGATGCTGCTGCCGTTCCTGCGCGAGGAGAAGAGCGCCGGCGCGGTCGTCGGCGCGACCGACCCGAAAGCGGGTGCACGTCTGCGCAAGGCGTTGCCCGACACGCTCTTCCTGGTGCCGGGTTTCGGCGCGCAGGGCGGAACCGAACTCACCCCGTTCTTCGACGAGCAGGGACGCGGCGCGCTGGTGAACTCCTCTCGCGGCATTCTCTACGCGGGCGAAGGACGCGACGATTGGCAGGACGCGGTGGCCGACGCCGCAAGCAAGGCGAAGCAGACCATCGAGAGGGCGCGCACGCGATGAACTGGTACGAAGAAGCGTTCCGCAAGGAATACCTCGATCTCTACTACCACCGCGACGAGAAGGCGGCCAAGGGCGAGGCGGAGTTCGCCACCAAGGCGATGGGCCTGCAGCCCGGCTCGCGCGTGCTCGATATCGCGTGCGGCGGCGGACGGCATGCGCGCGCGATGAAGGAGCTCGGGTTCGAGGTCGTCGGCCTCGACCTCTCGCGCGACCTGCTCCAGGAGGCCGACGGCATCCTGCGCGTGCGCGGCGACATGCGCTCGCTGCCCTTTTCCGGCGGCTTCCACGGCGCGACGTCGTTCTTCACCTCGTTCGGCTACTTCGACGAGGCGGGCAACCAGGCGGTGCTTTCGACCGCGGCCGACGCGCTGCGTTCCGGCGGCGTCTACCTCATCGACTACCTCAACGCGACGCTCGTGCAGACGCGCCTCGTGCCGGAGAGCGAGGAGGAGCGCGGCGGCCTCACCTACAAGATGAGCCGTCGTATCGAGGATGGGCGCGTGAAGAAGCACGTGCGCATCGAGGGCGGCGACGAGCCCCAGGAGTACGAGGAGTCGGTGGCGCTCTACCTGCACAACGACCTCGTGGCGCTGCTCGTCGAGGCGGGCCTGTCGCCGGTCGCCACCTACGGCGACTTCGACGGTCGCGACTTCACGACCGACGCGCCGCGCTGCATCGTCGTCGCGAAAAAGTGAACCTGATCACGATCCCCTACAGCCGGCTCGACCCCGGCAACGCGCTGGCGCGCGACTACTGCGTCGAGCCCGACAAGGTGCTGCCCCACTTCGCGTGGGACTACCGCGACCCGCGCGCGCTGCGGCCGCTCGCCGACCGGCAGATGGCGCGGACGCGTCCCAAGCTCGGCCCGCTGCTCGCCGAGTACAACCGAGGGGTCGGGGGCGACGTGGCGCGCGCCGCCGCGATCGACGATTCGCTCTGCGTCGTCAGCGGTCAGCAGGTCGGCCTGCTCTACGGCCCCGCGTACACGACCTACAAGCTGTTCACCGTGATCAACGCCGCACGTGAACTCGAGCGCGAGCTCGGCACGCCGGTGACGCCGGTCTTCTGGGTGGAGAGCGAGGACCACGACTGGGACGAGGTGAACCGCTTCTTCTGGAAGGGGCGGCGTTTCCGCATCGAAGGCGTCGAGCCGCAGGGCCGGCCGGTGGCCGAGATCGAGGTCGACACCGCGCCGTTCCTCGACGAGCTGCGACCGCTGCTGGGCGACGGCGACGCGTGGTCGCTGGTCGAGCCCGACGCCAACGTCGCGCGCTGGCACGTGAAGAACCTCGCGCGCCTCGTCGAAGGCGTCGTGTTTCTCGAGCCGCGCCTGCTGCGCGAGCCGATGCGCCCGCTGGCCGACGAGATCGCGCGCAAGAGCGAAGCGATCGACGCCGCGCTCACGCGACCGACCGGCTACGACCAGCGGCTGCAGCCGCCCGCGGGCGCCTACCTGTTCGACGCCACCGGCGCGCGCCGGCGCGTCGCCCGCGGCGCACCGTGTCCCGACGCGTGGTCGACCGACGTCGTGTCGCGCGTGCTCGTCCAGAACGCGGCGCTGCCCGCGCTCATGGCGGTCTGCGGTCCGTCGGAGATCGACTACTGGAGCCAACTCAAGGGCGTCCACGAACTCTTCGACGTGCCGTTCCCGGCGGTGCTGCCGCGCGACGCGGCGACGCTCGTCGAGGTCGGCACGGCGCGCGACGCCGCCAAGCTCGGGCTCGACCTCGAGCAGGTCGTGCAGGGGGTGGCGCAGCCGCCGCAGCCGGGGACGGCCGACCCGATCGCGGAGCGCCTGCGCAAGCTCGCGGGCGAGGCGCAGGAGCTGTCCGCGGCGGTCGAGGACGGCACGCTCGACCTGCCCCCCAACGCGGATAAGCCGTTCCGCCGCACGGTCGGCAAGCTGGAGACGGACCTGGAAAAGCTCGCCGCCCGGCTGGATGACGCGCGCGCCGAGGCGGCCGGGGCGGGCAAGCGGAAGTTCGAGAAGGTGCTCGGCGACCTGCGTCCGCGCGACGGGCTGCAGGAGCGCACGGTTTCGCTGTTCCCGTACCTGCTGCGCCACGGGCCCGACCTCGCGCGAAAGCTGCAGGGATCGTTCGACCCCTTCGAGATCGGCCACTATCTTGTCATGCTGTCGTGATGGTCGACGTCCTCGCGGTCGGGGCACATCCCGATGACATCGAGCTTGGCTGCGGCGGGCTGCTGCTCGCCTGCAGGGCGCGCGGCTACCGCTTTGCCCTGATCGACCTGACCGCGGGGGAGATGGGTTCGCGCGGCACGAAGGAGTTGCGCGCGCGGGAGGCGAAGGCCGCGGCGGAGCTGCTCGGCGCGAGCGGTCGCGTCAACCTCGGTCTGCCCGATGCGGGGGTCGAGCCGAGCGACGGCGCGGTACGCCGAATGGTCGAAGAGATCCGGCGCTGGCGCCCGAAGCTGGTGGTCGCGCAGGACGACGGCGATCAGCACCCCGATCACGCCGCGGGCGCGCGGCTCGTGCGCAAGGCGGTCTTCTTCGCGGCGCTCACGCGCTACGAGGCGGAGGGTGCGCCGCACCGCGTCGGCCGCCTGGTGCGCTACTCGCGCCACGCGTACTTCCGCCCGTCGTTCGTCGTCGACATCAGCGACCACGTCGAAGAGAAGCTGGCGGCCGTGCGCTGCTATGCCTCGCAGTTCACGCGCGCGGAGCCCGGCGCCAAGACGCCGATTTCCGCGCCGGACTACGAGGACGACCTGCGCGCCTTCTGGCGCTTTCACGGCCAGGCGGTCGGCGCGCTCTACGCCGAGCCGTTCGCGCTCGACGGCGCGCCGCAGATCAGCGACCCGGTGCGTGACCTCTGCATCGAGAGAAGGGACGTCGAGTGAAACTCGCCATCGCCTGCTACCCCACCTATGGCGGCTCGGGCGTGATCGCGACCGAGCTCGGCCTCGCGCTGGCGAGCCGCGGGCACGAGGTTCACTTCCTCTCCTATCAGCCCCCCTACCGGCTCTCGGCGTTCGGCGAGGGACACCCGAACATCTACTTTCACGAGGTGCAGGTCACCGCGTACCCGCTCTTCCGCTACCCGCCCTACGACCTCGCGCTTGCCTCGCGCATGGTCGACGTCGTGCACCACCACGGCGTGGAGATCCTGCACGCGCACTACGCCGTGCCGCACGCCGTCTCCGCGGTGCTCGCGCGCGAGATGGCGGAGAACGGCGTGAAGGTGCTCACCACGCTGCACGGCACCGACGTGACGCTGATCGGCCAGGACAAGAGCTACCTGCCCGCCACGCGCTACGGCATCCGGCGCTCCGACGCGCTGACCGCGGTGTCGCACCACCTCGCCGAGGAGACGCGGCGACTCATCTGCGACGACTGCGAGATCGACGTCGTCTACAACTTCGTCGACACCGAGCGCTACCGGCCCGCGCGCTGCCAGGAGACCCGCGACGCGCTCTGCCGCCCGGGCGAGAAGGTGCTCCTGCACATCAGCAACTTCCGCCCCGTCAAGCGCGCCGACCAGGTCGTACGCATCTTCGCCCGCGTCGCCGAGGCGATGCCGGCGCGGCTCATGCTGGTCGGCGAGGGCCCCGACCTCGCGCGCGCCGAGTCGCTCGCGGAGGAGCTGGGCGTGGCCGACCGCGTCGTCGCACTCGGCCAGCGCGGCGAGATCGAGCGCATCCTGCCGGCGGCGGACGCGTTCATCCTGCCCTCGGAGAGCGAGAGCTTCGGCCTCGCGGCGCTCGAGGCGATGTCGTGCGGGGTGCCCCCGGTCGTCAGCGCCGTGGGCGGCCTGCCGGAGGTGATCGAGGACGGTGTGAGCGGGCTGCTGGCGCCCCTCGGCGACGAGGAAGCGCTCGCGGACCGGCTCGTGGCCCTGCTTTCCGACGATGCGGCGCACGAAACGATGCGCGCCGAGGCGCGTCGCCGCGCCGTCGAGGAGTTCGGCCAGGACCGCTGGATCACCGCCTACGAAAAGGCTTACGAGCGCCTGCTCAAGGCGTGACCTCCGCACGCCGATCAAAGGAGTGCACCTTGGTGTGCGGGCGGACACGTCCGGCGCACCCCGGGGAGCGGGAGGAACGCATCATCGAGGACCGCAGCACGCTGAGTGCCTACCTGCGGGAGATCAACCGTGTCGACCTGCTGACGGCGGACGAGGAGAAGTCCATCGCGCGCCGGATTCAGGAGATGGGCGATCTCGAAGCGCGGGAGCACATGATCAAGGCCAACCTGCGCCTCGTGGTGTCCATCGCGAAGCGCTACACCGGCCGCGGGCTGTCGCTCATGGACCTCATCGAAGAGGGCAACATCGGCCTCATGCGCGCGGTCGAGAAGTTCGACCCCAACGAGGAGACGCGCTTCTCTACCTACGCGACCTGGTGGATCAAGCAGTCGGTGCGGCGCGCGCTCGTCAACACCGTGAAGACGGTGCGGATCCCCTCCTACCTGGTCGAGGTGATCACGCGCATGCGGCACGCGCAGCGTCAGCTGCAGCAGGAGCTCGGCCGCGAGGCGACGGTCCAGGAGCTCGCCAAGGTGATGGAGATCCCCGAGGAGAACCTGCGCGTGCTGCGGCGCGCGATGCGCGCGGAGAAGACCGGCTCCGGCACGGTCAGCCTCGACGCGCTCCCGACCGCGAACGACACGATCGTCGACGAGACGATGCGCCAGCCGGAAGACGTGTTCTTCCACAACTACAACCTCGATCGCATCGAGAAGCTGCTCGGCTCGGTGCCGGAGCGCGAAGCGCTTATCCTGCGGCTGCGGTTCGGCCTCGGCCCCGCGCCGAAGGAGCCGATGACGCTCAAGGAGATCGGCGCGCGCATCGGGCTCACGCGCGAGCGCGTGCGTCAGATCGAGGCGGAGGCGCTGCGGCGCCTGCAGCGCATCATCAACTCGGATTCGTTCTGAGCTCGACGGTCCCCTGCGGGGACTTGCCGAAGATCGACGCGGGCCACTTGTTCTCCGACATGCCCTTGCGCTTCTCTTCCTCGTCGAGGGGGGAGCCGGCGAACCCGCGCGCCGACTTGCGGCCCGCGTCGACCAGCAGTTGAAACGTCGGCCGCTCCGGCAGCTTCAGCTTCGCGGCGCCGCTGAAGAGCTGCACCGGTCCGCGGAAACCGGTCGGCACGTTCAGGCTGACGTCGCCGCGCGTCGACTCGCAGACGACGTCATGCGTCAGGCGGCCGCTTTCGAGCGTGAGATGCACCTTGCCCTCGAGCGACTTGAGCGTGGCGCCTTCGCAGCGCGCGAAGTTCGCCGTCACGTCGCCCTTCGTCGTCGTCACGCCGACGCGTCCGTAGGTGCCGTCGACCTTGATCGGGCCCTCGCGAAGCACCAGGTCGAGGTCGACGCCCGCCGGCACGACCAGCTCCACGTCGAGCTTCAGCTTCTCCTCGTTGCGTCGCTGCCGGAGGCGGATGCGCTTCTCCGACACGTTGGGGGCGAAGCGCTTCTCCGCGCCGAGGGCCTCCGTGCCCGACTCGGTCACGCGGAGGATGCAGACGTCGTTCTTCTCGCCGTCGCGCGCGTGCCGCACGGTGATCGATCCGTGGTTGAAATGCAGGATGACGTCTTCGACCTGGGCGGCGGGGAAGGTCAGCTCGGAGGTGGCGGCTTCGGTACAGCCGGTCACGAGGACCAGCGCGACGCAGGCAAGGCGATGCATGACGCTGGAGGGTAACCTCTAACGTCGACCGTGAACGTCCTCGCCGGCCTCCTTCTTCTCGCCTCGTTCGAGACCTTCGATCAACCGCTCGATCCGCAGCGCTGGCTTGTCGGCGCGCCCAACAAGCCGAAGAAGGGCAAGCTGCTGCTGCCCCGGGACGGCTGGATCGCCGCTCGCGGGATCGAGAAGATCGTGCGTCTCGAGATCCGGTTCCGCCACAAGGGCGGCGCCCTCGAGCTGACGTTCCACGACGCGCGCGAACCGCTCGGCCGCCCCACCGCGCCGCCCATTCGCGTGCCGAAGGGCAAGGGCGATCGCGTGCTGGTGCTCTCCCCGGTCGGGTTGCGGGTCGACGCCGACCGACTGGAGTGGTCGGGCAAGTTGACCGGCGCGTTTCGCATCGCCGCGCTTGATGGCGCCGTCGAGATCGACGAGGTCAAGGTCTCGCCGACGCCGAAGGCGCTGCGCACCCCCACCACCCTGGAGCGCGACACGCTCTTCTGGATGACGACGCCGCAGGTCGACGGTGACTTTCGTCGCGTCACCATGACGTTGTGGGACGTGCCGATCTCGTTTCTCTTCGCGCGCGGCGCGACGTCGATGAAGCCGCTGCAGGGCCCCGGCAAGGGCGCAACGATCCTCGCCCAGTACGTGCGCGTCTCCAACGGCGCCGAGCTCGCGCTCAAGGCGGCCGCGCACCCGATGGCGATGCGCAGCTGGGCGGACGAACGCGCCAATCTCGATGCGAAGGCGTTCCAGCAGTACGTCGCGGGCGTCTACGCGCAGTTCGAGTTGCTCGAGCAGGCCCAACGCGTGCTGAACAGCGCGGTCGATAGCAAGGTCGACCTCGAGCCGCTCGTGGCGCTCGCGGTCATTCGTCACGCCGACGACGCGCGCGCCGCGTATGCGTTGGCAGAGACGCGCAAGAGCAAGAAGGCGCTCGCGCTGCTGCGCGCGGAACTGAAGGGCGCGCGTGCCGGCCACGACCAGCTGCGCGCGGCCGCCGGGCGCGCCGCGCGAAAGCTGCTCGAGGGTCGCGCGCCCGCCGCGTGGCGCAACTTCTCGTTCGATCCGCAGGAGCGCTACCTGACCATGCAGGAAGTGCGCGAGCATCTGCGATGAGCGACCCGTCGCTCTACGTGCACATCCCTTTCTGCGAGACGAAGTGTCCCTACTGCGACTTCAACTCGTTCGCGGTCGCGGGTCTCGACGTCGACGGGTACCTCGACGCGCTCGCGCGCGAGATGGATGCGCGCGGCGTTCCGCGGAACCCCCCCACGATCTTCCTCGGCGGGGGTACGCCGACCGTAGTGGAACCGGCGCAGCTCGATCGCTACCTCGCCGACCTCGTCGCGCGCGTCGAGCCCGACCCGCACCGCGAGTTCACCGTCGAGGCGAACCCCGGCTCGCTCACCGCCGAGAAGATCGCCGTGCTCGAGAAGCACGGCGTGAACCGGCTGAGTCTCGGCGGCCAGGCGCTCTTCGATCACCACCTGCGCACGCTTGGCCGTGTGCACACCGCGGCCGAGCTCGAGGAGGCGGTCGCGATGGCGCAGGCTTCCGGCATCGCCCGGCTCAATGTCGACTTCATCTACGGCGTGCCCGGCATGCAGCGTCGCGAGTGGATCGAGACGCTCGACCGCGCGCTGCAGTGGGATCCGGGCCACTTCAGCCTCTACGCGCTCATCTACGAGCCCGGCACGGAGTTCACCGCGCGCCGCCGACGCGGCACCCTGCAGCCGATCGAGGAGGAGGACGAGCTCTTCCTGTTCCGCTACACGGCGCGACGGCTCCGCGAGGCGGGCTACGAGCGCTACGAGATCTCCAACTTCGCCAAGCCCGGCCTCGCCTGCAAGCACAACCTAAGCTATTGGAATAACGAGAGTTATGCCGGTTTTGGAGCGGGCGCGTACAGCTATCTCGGGCGGCGGAGGCAGGCCAACGAGCGCCGTCTGGACCGCTACCGTCAGCTCGTGGAGACGCAAGGGCATGCGATCGTCTCCGAGGAGCGGCTCGACGACGAGGCGGCCGCGCGCGAGGCGGTCGCGTTCGCGCTTCGAACCGCGGCCGGGGCGGATCTCGACGCCATTGGCGCGCGCTACGGGGTCGACGCGCCGCAGCTGTTCACCCCCACCGCCCGGCGCCTGGTGCAGGCACGCCTGCTCGAGCGGGATGCGCCGCTCCGGCTGGCGCGCCGCGGTTGGGCCGTCGCGGACGGCGTCGCAAGCGAATTCCTCTAGCTTGCAAGTCGGAGGTTACTTGCCGAGCCGCAGCCGCTCGCCCAGGATGCGCGGGAGGTTGTTCTCCTCGATCGCGGCGATGGCGGCTTCGATGTCGTACGGTACGCGCTTGACCTCCACCACCTGCGCCTCGGTGTCGTACACGGCGTAGGCGGCGTCGGGGTTTTCGTCACGCGGCTGGCCGACGCTACCGACGTTGACGAGCGCCTTCTCCAGCCCGGCGACCTCGATGGAGGGCTCCATCGTCCAGTTGACCGCCCCTTCCTTCAGGTAGAAGGCGATCGGGATGTGCGAGTGCCCGACGAATCCGCAGGTTGTCGAGAGCTCCTGCAGGCTCAGGTGCGCGTCGTACTGCGTCTGGATGTAGTCGAACGCATGCGCGTCGTAGATCGTGGCGTGGGAGACGGTCGTGTGTTCGTCCACGATCGCCGTCAACTTGAGGTTTCGCAGGTAATCGAGGTCTTCGTCGGTCAGCTGCTCGCGCGTCCACAACACCGCCGACTTGGCGTACGTGTTGAAGAAGTCGAGCGCCAGCTTCTCGCACACGGCGAAGTCGTGGTTCCCGGCGACGACCTCCTGGCTGATCTCCCGCACGCGTTCGATGCACTCGTGCGGATAGGCGCCGTAGCCCACGAGGTCGCCCGTACAGAGGTAGACGTCGATGCTCTCGCTCTTATAGGCCTCGAGGACCGCATCCAGGGCATGGAGGTTGCCATGAATGTCGCCAAAGATGCCGTATCGCACGCCTTGTCAGCCCTCTCTCGTTCCGGGGATCCGGATCGCGAGAACTATATAGGCGAAAAGCGCGAAGATCGAACAAAAAACAAGCGCGTAGAGCCACGCGAGGGCGCTTGGGGCTGTTGCATTCGCGTCGAGCGAGAAGAGCGAAAAGTCTGGTACCAGCAGTGACTGCGGGAAGAGGGAGCCGAGCAGGAAGAGAGCCAACAGCAACAGTGGCGCGAGCGCGCGCCCAGCCAGGGCGGACGCGGCGAGTGCGGCGGCGCAGAGCACGAGCAGTGGCGCAAGAGCGCGCGCGCCGGCGGCCAGGACGTCGATCCAGCTCACCTGGTCGCTCATGCCGGCCAGGATCGGGGCGGAACCGGCGGTGACCAGCAGCGCAAGCAGCGCGGCGGCGGCCACCAGTCCCAGCAGGCGTCCGAGCACGTAACTCGCGAGGCCGAGCGGCTTGGTGAGCAGCCAGGGCAGCGTCTGTCGCTCGAGATCGCGCCGCACGAGCCCGGTCCCGACGAACAGAGCGAGTGCAAAGCCCGCCAGAAATGCGCCAGATATCGCCAAGTTGAGGGATTCGGCGCGCTGTTGACCGAAGGTGAAGTGCAGGAAGAGCCGCGACGTCGCGACCAGCAGCACGAGCGCAACTACGGCGACGTAGGGGAACGCGCGGCGCAGGCACTCCCGCAGGGTGAGGTGGGCGATGGGGGCGAATTGTTTCACGTGGAACATCGGTCCCCGTGCGGGGGCGTCGACGAGGTGTTGTAGGATAACGCCCGCAACACCCCCAGAACATGCGGAGGCTCATCCCGATGGCGGAACGGAAACTCGGACGCGGACTCGACTCTATTTTGGGCGAAACGCGCATCGAATCGGCAGAAGAAATCCGCTCGCTGCCGGTGGGGGAGGTGCGCAGCGGGCCCCACCAGCCGCGCAAGGACTTCGACGAGGGCCGACTGCAGGAGCTGGCAAGCTCCATCCGCGAAAGCGGCGTGCTGCAGCCGATCATCGTGCGCCCGGCCGGCGTCGGTTACGAGATCGTCGCCGGCGAGCGGCGCACGCGGGCGGCGCGGATGGCGGGGCTGGCCGAGATCCCGGCCGTCGTGCGCCCCTACACCGACGAGGAGGTGCTGATCCTCAGTCTCGTCGAGAACGTCCAGCGCGCCGACCTCAACCCGATCGACAAGGCGCGCGCCTACCGCCGCCTCACGCAGCACCTGGGCGCCACGCAGGAAGAGGTCGCCAAGCGCATCGGCCTCGACCGGTCGTCCGTCGCCAACCTCATTCGACTGCTGGAGTTACCCGAAGAGCTGCAGGACCTGGTCAAGGGTGGGGCGCTCGGCATGGGCCACGCCCGCGCGCTGCTGCCGCTCGACAGCGACGCCGACCAGCTCGACTATGCGGAGCGCATCGTGAAGGAGGGGCTGTCGGTGCGTGCCGTCGAAGAGCTCGTGCGCCGGCGCCGCGATCCGGCGGCGACACCGCAGCGGCGCACCAACCCGCGCAAGACGCCGCAGATCCGTGCGCTCGAAAGCGAGCTGCGCACCCTGCTCGGCACGAAGGTCTCCATCCGCGATCAGCGCGGCAAGGGGAAGATCGTCGTCGAGTACTACTCGCCGGAGGACTTCGAGGGCATCCTCGAGCGCCTGCGTGCCGCCCAGCGCGGCTTCTCGCTGCCGGAGTAGGCAAAAAAAGAGCGCGGTCGCCCCCTTGAGGCGACCTTGAGGCGACCGCGCTCTTTCGTGCGCGGAAGGCTAGCCTCCGTCCTCCTTCTTCTCGGTCGTGCCGGTCTCGTCCGTACCGCCGATCTCGGACTCGACGCGTCGCTCGCCTTCCGGCTTCTCCTCGTCGGGGTTGGCGAGATCCGCGGGGAAGGGGATCGTCACGCCGCGCTCGAACTCGGACGTGTCGCGCGGGCGCACCATGCGGCGACCGGCGCGCAAGTCCTTTTCGGACAGCGGCTTAACCGGAGCGGACTTGAGCGTGGAGAGCTTCTTCTCGCTCTCGTCGAGCGGGAAGCGGTGCTCCATCGCGTTGCCCTGGGCGTCGAAGACGATGACCTTCTCGATCCAGGCGGGCTCCACGAAGAGGCCCTGCGTCTCGAGGCTCTTG
>JBCDBY010000136.1:0-11443 GCA_039182715.1 Planctomycetota bacterium | reverse complement strand
GCGTCTCGAGTACGACTGGATGCCGCGCGGCGGTCTTGCCGAGGCGCGCGACGGCCGCATCCAGACGCACATGTCCTCGTTCTGGATTCCGAGCATGGCCAACGAGCGCTTCGACGCCGAGGTCGAAATCGTGACCGACCTGCCGGCGATCACGAGCGGCACCCGCGAGAAGACCGCCGACGGATGGCGCTTCCGCACCGGCGTGTCGGCGCAGATCGTGCCGCTCGTCGTCGGGCCCTTTTCGACGCACCGGCGCGGTGACATCGAACTCTTCCTGCCGCCCGGCATCGAGTGCGAGCCCGAGGAGGTGCTGGAAGACGCGGAGCGCGTGCTCGCGCTGCTGGAGGAGTGGTTCGGCCCGCGTCCCGAGAAGGAGTTCCGCATCGCGTTCGCGCACAACCCGCGACCGATGCCGTCGTATTGCGGCGGGAACTTCATTCTCCTGTCGCGTCCGTCGACGCCGTCGCTGCTCGGCCGCGCCCGCTGGATCAGTCTGTTCGCCCACGAGTGCGCGCACATGTGGTGGGGGCATCACGTCGGCATGCCGGTCATCGGACAGGGCGGCAACTGGCTCCGGGAGGGCATCCCGCAGTGGGTCGGCATCACGGCGGTCGAGAAGCTCGTCGGAAACGACGAGGCGCGCCGGCGCTGGCGCGTGCACGTCGCCGCCTATCTCGCCACCGCGGATCTGCGTCGCGACGACCGCGGCATCTTCGCCAACGAGGCGACGCTGCTCGACTCGACCTATCTCGATCCGCCGCGCGTCGCCTACTGGCGGGGCGCGCTCGTCCTGCGGCGTCTGGCCTACCGACTGGGGCGCGAGGAGTTCCTGCGTCGCCTCGGCGTGATTCAGAAGGAACGCACGCAGTCGACCATCGAGATCGAGGAGTTCACGCGCCGCATGGACGCCGAGGCGGACGTCGCCTACTACGCGCGCCGCACACGGCTACCCGACTTCGCTCTCGATGGCCGGGTCATTCGATGCCTTGACCCGGCGTGGCCGGACGGCAAGGTGCCGGTGCGTGTCACCACCGCGGGCGGCGTCGAGGTCCTCGACGTCGATGTGAAGGACGGCAAGGGCACGCTGCCCGCTCGCACCGGCGTCGAGTCCATCGAGATCGACCCCGAGCGCATCCTCCTGGATCCCGTCCTCTCGAACAATCGGGGGTGACGTCTCGAGGTTCCCGCTTCAGTTGGCCACAGAAACACAGAAACACAGAAGTTTCGAGGCTGGAGCCATCGGCAGCAGCGAAGCGTCCTCTGCCGTCTGATTTCAAATCAAGAAGGGCTGCGGGGTCTTCCCGCAGCCCTTCTGTGTTTCTGTGGCCAATCAGCGCCCCGGCACGCTCTATCCCCCCGCCGCCTCGCTCAGCTCCTTCTCCCGCTTCTGCTCGCGCAGGCGCGTTTCGTAGGTGCTGATGAGCTGGTTGATGCGGATGACCTTCTGCGTCAGCCGCGTCAGGTCCTGGCGGGAGCGGTACTCGCGCATGTCCACGAGCGCGCGCTCGTAGTTGGGCGGCTCCATGAGCGCGTAGCAGCGGGCGCGGAAGAAGAGCGCATCGTCGCGGCTGTTGTCGAGCTCGAGGATCTTCGAACTCTCGCGCACGCCGTCCTCGAAGCGACCGAGGTACATGTAGGTCTCGACGAGACCCTGGCGCACGATCGCTTCCTTCTCGACCGTGTTCTGGATCATCTCGTCGTAGCGCGCGCGCTCTTCGACCGATGCCAGCTGTTTGCCCGGGCCGTCGACCGCGCTCTGGAGCGGGTCGATCTGCATCATCCGCTCGCGACGGGTCTCCCAGAACTCCCGCGCGCGCGCCGCGATGGTCGCGTACTGATTGACCTCGTGCACCGCGCGGTCGAGCGGACCCTGGTTGTCCTTGTCGCCGAGAATGATGCAACAGACCGCGATGCCGATGTGCGCCAGCGGCGCCAGGGACGCGCTCGCCCGGATGGGCCCGCTGATGTTGCGCGATTCCAGGCGGCGGTCGATGACCAGGATGCGCTCATACGCCTCCACGCCGGACTGCGCGAACTTGATCCCTTCGACCCGGTCTTCCTCCGCCTCGTCGAGCAGGCCGCGGTTCTCCCGCTCCTCGGCGCGCCGCCGGTGATACATGGCGAGCAGGCGGTACGCCTCGGCGAGGCCGTAGACCCGCTTGGCCTCCTTGGAGTCGTCGGTCTGCACGGTGATCGTCTTGTTGAGGAAGTCGATCGCCAGCACGATGTTCGGCGCGAAGCGGGTATTGGTCAGGCTGTACGCGTAGCCGAGCTGCGTCATGAAGTGCTCGGGCCGCAGCTCGAGCGCCTTCTTGTACTGCGCGGCCGCGCGAATGAACTCGCCGCCGTCGTAGTAGGTGGCCGCCTCCTGGCGGCGCTCGGCGAACTCCTGCAGCTCCTGGTCCTCTTCGCTCGTCTTGCTGGGCGTGATCAGGCCGCAGCCGACGAGCAGGACCGGCGCCAGAAGGAGGAAAAGGCGGCTTCGCAACATCCCCACGAGGTTCCCCGGGGGCTGTCACCGCCGCGTCATTCGGGGTCGACGAGGGCCATCAGCAGTCGGCCCAGCCGTTCCGGTTCGCGACGCAGGTGGAGCACCTTCTCGCGCGCCACCCGGACGGTGCCCGCCTTGACCCCTTTCGGCTTCGAGACGTTGCGCCGCGGGGTCCAGGTGATGTCGGCGCGGTCCGCCTTCTTCATTTTGGAGTAGTGCAGCGCGAGGTGGGCGGCGTCGATGAGCGTCTCCTCGTTGACCGTGTCGCCCTTGCGCACCGGCACGATCACGTGGGCCCCCGGCGTGCCCCGCACGTGCAGGAAGATGTCGTTCGGACCCGCCACCTTGAGCGTGGTCTCGTCGTTGTCGCGGCCGCCCTTGCCGACCAGGATGCGGTCGCCGTTGCCCGCAAGGAAGACGCGGTACGGCTTGCGCGGCGCCTCCTTGCCCTTGCTGCGACCCGGCACCTGATTCTCGGGCACCAGCTCGCCCGAATCGACGCGCGCCCGCAGCTCCCGCAGCTCGGCGAGCCGCGCCTCGATCTTCGGCCGCCCGCGCTCCGCCTTGCGCGCGCGCTGGAAGATGCGGTCGATGTTCTCGTTGGGCGCGAGCTTGGGATCGAGCGGCACACCCCGGAACTTCTTCATGCCGGTGGTGAGCGCCGGAAAGTGTTCCAGCAGGAACTCGCCCTGCTTGCGCGTCGCCGCCGGGTCGGGCAGAGCCTGCAGGTCCTTCTCCGACTGCGCGCGCGCCCGGTCGATGCGCGCCAGCAGGCGCTCGCGACGCTTCTCCTCCTTCTCGGCGTCCTTCTCCTCGACGCCCTCGCGCGCGCGACTCGCCAGCCAGTGGTTGGCCGCGAACGGCGTGTCGTCGAGATCCTCCGGCAGCACCGACTCCTCCGGGCGGAGGTTGGGCGGGGCAGGCCGTTCATAGGCCGCGCCGATGGGGGTGCCGCGCCGTTTGGCGATCTCGCCGTCGAGCACGCGTTCCACCTCGCCGTCGGCGTTGACCAGCAGGAGGTTCGGACGGTTCGGCACCGCCTCGAGGATGAGCCGTTTCAGACCATCCGCGCCCTCGACGTCGAGCGCCCAGACGCGGTCGTCCCCCAGCAGGCACACGCCCCGGATCTGCGTGTCGCGCAGTGCGCGTCGCAGGATGGAGCCGAACATCGGCGGACGATCGGGCACCGGCGGCGGCGCGTCGGTGACGAGCGCGCGCGGTCGCTGCGGCGTCGCGTCGAGCAGCAGCGCCTGCTTGCCCGGCTTGCAGCGGATCAGAAAGCACTTGGGCTCGATCTGGAAGACGTTGTCGACGTGGCCGTCGACCAGCGCCTGCTGTTCGGCGACGACCCGCTTCCAGTCGACGATGGGGATGCGCACGCTACTCCCCGGAGGCCAACAGCGAGTCCGGCTCCGCGCCCTCGCGATGAAGGTCGGCGGCGATCACGTCGAAACCGCCCTCACGGTTGCGCAAGCGGGCGACGATGGAGCCTTCGCCCTTGCCGCCGCGTCCCCGCAGGGTCAGAACCGCTTCGCCCGCTTCGCGATCGACCTCCATCGACTCGGCCGCAAAGGAGGCGTCGTCGCCGAGGTGTTGGCGCACGAGGGGGTGATCGCGGAACTGCACCGCGACCTCCTGTCCGGCGCGCTCGATGGCGTCGCGATAGCCGAGGTAAGCGAGCGCGGCGGTGCCGAGCAGCGCGGCGACGGCGACCCCCAGCCCGATGAGGAGCCACGGGGGTCGCGCGCGCGTTTCACTCACTCCTGGTCGTCGGAGCTGATGAGCCAGCCGTCGAGGGAACGCTCGTACTCGGCGATCTCCTCGGGCGCGAAGAAGAGGGCGATCTCCTTGGCGGCCGCCTCGGGGCTGTCGGAACCGTGCACCAGGTTGAAGGCGGTCGAGTTGCCGAAGTCGCCGCGGATGGTGCCCGGCTCGGCCTTCCAGCCGAAGGTGGCGCCCATGAGCTTGCGGGTCGTCTCGATCACGCGCGGCGCCTCGAGGACGGCGGCGACGACGGGCGACGACGTCATGTACTCCACGAGGCCCGGGTAGAAGGGCTTCTCGACGTGGGGCGCGTAGTGCTGGGCCGCCAGCTCCGGGGTGATGCGCATCACCTTGAGGCCGGCGATCTTGATGCCCTTCTCCTCGAAGCGGGAGAGGATGCGGCCGGCGAGGCCGCGCTGGAGGGCGTCGGGCTTGAGCAGGAGAAGGGTGCGTTCCATGGCGCGGATTTTCGCGCCGAGGTGAACAAAAGCCACTTTTGGGGCGGAATCGCCGATCGGCCGATCAATGGAGTGTGGACAGGTCACGACGCGGGGGCACAATCAAGGCGATGGGGCGGAGTGCCGTCGTGTTGTTCCTGGTCGCCGTGGCCTGCCAGTCGGGCCCCGATGACATCAGTCTTCTCGAGCTGGAGTCGCTGCGCTTCAAGGCGCAGAACGAGGAAATCCGGGTCGAGGAGCTGATCGCCGAGTACGACAAGCGCAAGGCGCGCGCCGACCGGCTCTCCGAGCAGCTGCTCGTCCTGCAGCGCCGGAAGGAAGGCGACTACGAGCGCTACGACGCCGTGCGCGCCGACCTCGCCCGCCTTCAGCGGGAGCATGCCGCCGCCGTCGAGGCGCGCGACACCGCCTCCGCCGCCCTCGCCGCCGCGCGCGGAGAGAAGGCACGCCTCTCGAAGGCTCTGGAGGTCGAGCGCCGCGCCATCGCCGGCCTCGAGGCGGAGCTGGCCAAGCTCGCCGCCAAGCGCCGCGCCCTCGAAGAAAAGCAGCGCGCCGACGCCCCGGCCGAGTAGGTCCCAGCCGCGGGACTCCGGTCGCCCTCCGCGCCCCCGCGCCCGAGCCAGCGCAAGGACCACCGGCCGTGCCCGAATCAAATGCCCCCGCCCGATCTCCAGCTACCCTGACCTCGATGGACGCGCTCACCCCTCGCCAGGTCGTCAACTTCCTCGATCGCTACGTCGTCGGCCAGTCCGCCGCGAAGCGGGTCATCGGCATCGCGCTGCGCAACCGGCTGCGTCGCCAGAAACTCGACCCCGCCATGGCGCAGGACGTCCTCCCCAAGAACATCATCCTCGCGGGGCCCACCGGCGTCGGGAAGACCGAGCTTGCGCGCCGGCTCGCGCTGCTGCTCAAGGCGCCCTTCCTCAAGGTCGAGGCGACCAAGTACACCGAGGTGGGCTACTTCGGCAAGGACGTCGAAACCATCGCCCGCGACCTGGTCGAGATCTCGGTTTCGATGGTGCAGGACGAGGAGACGGCGCGCGTGCAGGAGGCGGCGGGCAGCTTCGCCGAGGAGGCGCTGCTCGACGCCATGGCGGGCGAGGAGATGTTCGCGGTCGACGAGGAGGAGCGCGCCGAGCTGGCGAAACGCCGCGCATCGCTGCGTGCCCAGCTCCGCACCGGCGAGCTCGACGAGGAGCGCATCACCATCTCCATCGAGGACAAGGTGAGCGGCAATATGGACGTCTTCAGCGCCATGGGCGTCGAGCAGATGGGCATCGACATGGAGAGCTTCATGAACCGCGTGGCGCCGCCGCGCGAGGTGGAGCGCACCATGACCGTGGGGCGCGCGCGGGATGCGCTGGTGCAGCGCGAGGCGGGGCGCATGCTCGACAAGGACGTCATCGTTCGTGAGGCGATCCGGCGCGTGGAGGAGGCGGGCATCGTCTTCCTCGACGAGCTCGACAAGGTGATCGGCGCCGGCTCGTCGAGCGGCCCCGACGTCTCGCGCGGCGGCGTGCAGCGCGACCTGCTGCCGCTGGTGGAGGGCTGCACGGTCCAGACGCGACACGGCCCGGTCCGCACCGATCACGTGCTCTTCGTCGCCGCGGGCGCCTTCCACGACACCAGCCCCGACGATCTGATGCCGGAGCTGCAGGGCCGCTTTCCGCTGCGCGTCGAGCTGGACGAGCTCTCCGGCGCCGACTTCGAGCGCATCCTCACGGAGCCGGAGCACGCGCTCACCAAGCAGTACCGCGCGCTGCTGGCGACCGACGGCGTCGACATCACGTTCGACCGCAGCGGCGTCGAGGAGATCGCCGCCCTGGCCGCCCGCCTCAACACCGACCAGGCCGACATCGGCGCGCGCCGTCTTCACATGGTGCTCGAGAAGCTCCTCGACGAGATCTCCTTCAACGCACAGGAGGAGGGCGGCGACGTCGTGATCGATGCGCGCTACGTGTTGTCCCGGGCGGAGGCGATCTCCCGCTAGCTTCCGGCGTCGAACGTCGAACGTTGAACGTCCAACGTGGCCCCGTAAGCTGCACCTTTCCCCTAACCACCGGTTGAACCTCCCGTGCATTCCACTGCCTTCCGTACCCACACCTGTGGCGATCTGCGTGCCGAGCACGCCGGCTCGTCCGTCACCCTCGCCGGCTGGGTCCACCGCCGGCGCGACCAGGGTGGTCTCGTCTTCCTCGACCTCCGCGACCGCTACGGCCTCACGCAGGTGAGCGTGTCGAAGGACGACGTGCCGGAGGCGCACGCCGCGGCGTCGGACGCCAAACCGGAGTACTGCCTGCGGGTGGAGGGCGAGGTCGTCGCGCGGCCCGAGGGCGCGCGCAACGACAAGCTGGCGACCGGCGACGTCGAGGTCATCGCGAGGTCGATCACCGTCCTCTCCGAATCGCCGACGCCGCCCTTCCCGATCGAGAGCAACGAAGAGGTCAGCGACGAGGTGCGCCTGCGCTATCGCCCCCTCGACCTGCGCACCGCGCGCATGCGGGAGAACATCGTGCGCCGCCATCGCGTCGCATCCCACATCCGCAGCTTCTTCGACGAGCGCGGCTTCGTGGATATCGAGACCCCGATCCTCGCCAAGGCGACGCCGGAGGGCGCGCGCGACTATCTCGTGCCCAGCCGCGTGCATCCCGGCAAGTTCTACGCGCTGCCGCAGGCGCCGCAGATCTACAAGCAGATCCTGATGTGCGGCGGTTTCGACCGCTACTACCAGCTGGCGCACTGTTTCCGCGACGAGGACCTGCGCGCCGACCGCCAGCCGGAGTTCACCCAGCTCGACCTGGAGATGAGCTTCGTCGAGCAGGAGGACGTGCTCTCGATGCTCGAGGAGCTGATCAGCCAGCTCGTCGCGCAGGTGGCCAAGCACCCGGTCGAGCTGCCGCGTCCCTGGCCGCGCATCACCTACGCCGACGCGATGCTCAAGTACGGCTCGGACAAGCCGGACCTGCGCTTCGGGTTGGAGATCCAGGACGTCACCGAGCAGACCCGCGGCTGCGACTTCAAGGTGTTCGCCGCGGCGGGGACCGTCCGCGGCCTGCGTCTGCCGGGCGGCGCCTCGCTCTCCCGCAAGGAGATCGAGGCGTTCCAGGAGGATGCGGCGCCGCACGGCGCCAAGGGCGTCGCCTGGATGAAGGTCACCGAGGAGGGCGGCTCGGGCCCCGTGGCGAAGTTCTTCCCCGACGGCTCGCTGGCCTCGGCGATGGGGGCGGAGCCGGGGGACCTGCTGCTCTTCGTGGCGGCGGACGACGTCGATCTGGTCGCCCACAGCATGGGGGCGGTGCGCCTCGCCGCGGCCGCGAAGCTCGAGCTGGTGCCGGAAAACGCCTTCGCCGCCTGTTTCGTCGTCGAGTTCCCGCTCTTCTTCCCGGACGGGGAGGGCGGCGTGGTGCCGGCGCACCACCCGTTCACCATGCCGGTCGAGGAGGACTGGGCGCTGCTGGAGAGCGCGCCGGAGAAGGTGCGCGCCAAGGCGTACGACCCGGTCCTCAACGGCGTGGAGCTGGGCAGCGGCTCGATTCGAATCCACCGCGCCGACCTGCAGCAGCGCGTCTTCGCGGCGATGAACCTGCCGGCCGAGGAGGCCCGGGAGAAGTTCGCCTTCCTGCTCGACGTGCTGCAGTACGGCGCGCCCCCGCACGGCGGGATCGCGCTCGGTCTGGACCGACTGGTGATGCTGCTGTGCGGCGAAGAGAACATCCGCGAGGTGATCGCCTTCCCCAAGACCGCCCGGGCGGTCGACCTGATGAGCGATTCGCCCTCGCCGGTCGAGCCGGAACAGCTGGACGAGCTTCAGCTGCGTCTGCTGGACGGGTTGGTATAGTGGCTGCGTTGATGGTTACCTCCCGCTCATGAGCGCCCCCGTGCGCGTCACGCTCCCCGACGGCAACGCCGTCGAGGTCGAGCCCGATTCCACCCTGTTCCATGTTGCCGAGAAGATCGGCCCCGGTCTGGCCCGGGCCGCGATCGGCGCCTACTGGAACGGGGAATTGACCGCGCTCGAACAGCGCGTCCGCCAGGACGGAAGGGTCAACTTCATCACCAAGAAGAGCGACGACGCGTTGCGCATCGTGCGCCACTCCGCGGCGCACCTGCTCGCCGCCGCGGTGCAGGAGCTCTTCCCCGATGCGCAGCTCGGCTTCGGTCCGCCGACGGACGACGGCTTCTACTACGACTTCGTCGTGGAGACCCCGTTCACCCCGGAGGATCTCGAGGCGATCGAGAAGAAGATGCGCGCCATCGCCAAGGAGGGTCTGCCCTTCGAGCGCGTGGAGATGGAGACCGACGCGGCGACCGCGGAACTCGAGCGCCTGGGCTACAAGCTCAAGGCGGAGTACATGCGCGAACTGGTCGCGCAGGGCGAGTCGATCAGCTTCTACACCAACGGCGAGCGGTTCAGCGATATGTGCCGCGGGCCGCACGTGAAGAGCTTCGGCCACATCCCCGCGTTCAAGATCATGAGCGCGTCGGGCGCCTATTGGCGCGGCGATGCGGAAGGCATCCCGATGCAGCGCATCCACGGCACCGCGTTCAAGACGCAGGCCGATCTGGACGCGCACCTCGCGATGATCGAGGAGGCCAAGAAGCGCGACCATCGCAAGCTCGGCCCGGAGCTGGATCTCTTCAGCTTCCACGAGGAGGCGCCCGGTTTTCCGTTCTGGCACGAGGGCGGCACCATCCTCTGGCGCGAGGTGGAGACGCTCGTGCGCGAGGAGCTGCTCGGTCGCGGCTACAAGGAGATCCGCACCCCGCTGGTCCTCACCGACGAGCTCTGGAAGCAGTCGGGCCACTACGACCACTACCGGGACAACATGTACTTCGTCGAGAAGGACGAGCGCCAGTTCGCCGTCAAGCCGATGAACTGTCCCGGCTGCTGTCTGGTCTACGGCACGCGGCTGCGCTCCTACAAGGAGCTCCCGCTACGCATGGCCGAGTTCGGCATGGTGCACCGCTACGAATTGAGCGGCGTGTTGCACGGACTCTTCCGCGTGCGCGGCTTCGTCCAGGACGATGCCCATGTCTACTGCCTGCCGGACCAGATCGAGGACGAGGTCATCGACTGCCTCGACATGCTGCGCGTGGTCTACGAGACCCTCGGCTTCAGCTACGAGGGCATCAAGATGTTCCTCTCGACCCGCCCGGAGGATCGGATGGGCGAGGAAGAGCTCTGGGACCGTGCGGAGGCGTCGCTCGAGGAGGCGCTCAAGAGGTCGGGGCACGCCTACGAACTCAACCCCGGCGACGGGGCGTTCTACGGCCCGAAGATCGACGTCCAGCTCACCGACAGCCTGGGCCGCGGCTGGCAGTGCGGCACCATCCAGCTCGACTTCTCGATGCCGCGGCGATTCGGGCTCGAGTACGTCGGTCAGGACGGCGACCGGCACACCCCGGTCATGATCCACCGCGCCATCGTCGGCTCGATGGAGCGCATGCTGGGCGTCGTGGTCGAGCACTACGCCGGCAAGCTTCCGGTCTGGATGGCGCCGGTGCAGGCGGTCCTGCTGCCGATCACCGACAAGTCGATCGCGTATTGCGACGACGTGGAGCGGCGCTTCCGGGATGCCGGTCTGCGCGTCGAGGTCGACCGGCGCGGCGACAAGATCGGCGCCAAGATCCGCGACGCCATTGGACGCAAGATCCCCTACCTGCTGGTGGTGGGGGAGCGCGAGGCGGCGGAAGGCACCCTGGCCGTGCGCGAGCGCGACGGCGAGGACCGCGGCCCGCAGCCGGCCGATCGAGTCATCGAGGAAATTCGGGTCCTGCACCGCACCCGCGGTCGGGTTCCCGCGTTGTAGTTTCCCAGTAGCAGTTTTTTGTACGTATCGAGGATCCACCCATTCCCAGAAGACCCCATCACTCCAAGTCGAAGCGCGAGCGAGGCCCGCGCGTCAACGAACGCATTCGCGCGCGCGAGGTGCGTGTCATTTCCGAGAACGACGAGCAGATCGGCGTGTTCCCCACGCACGAAGCGCTGCGCATGGCGCAGGATCGGGAACTCGACCTCGTCGAAATGGCGGCGGACGCCCGTCCGCCCGTTTGCAAGATTCTCGACTTCGGCAAGTTCAAGTACGACCAGAACAAGAAGGCCAAGGATCGCAAGAAGCCCACCAACAAGCTGAAGGGCATGCGTCTGCGGCCGAAGACCGACAAGGGCGACCTGGAGGTCAAGACGAACCGCGCCCGCGGGTTCCTCGAAGAGGGCAACAAGGTCATGTTCAGGCTCATCTCAAACGGTTCATCGCCTAGCGATCAAAGGGGCACTCTGGCACCGATGAGGTCATGTGCTCCCTGTGCCCCCTTTGGCTGCGCCCCTGTGGGTGACCCAAAATCTTGGGGATTCTGACTCCCACCTCCTCCCTCCATCTCCATCCGTGCTCGTAAGGCACTGCTCGGCAAGTTTGCAATTTTGCTCTGAGGTTAAAATCAAACCCCAAAAACTTGAAAATCCAGTGCCATCTTTTGACTTTCGGAAAACTGCCATCCTCAAGCAAAATCTTTCAGCAAAACTTGAAAATGTTTTCAATCAACGATCCGGAAGAGGCAGACAGGGTTCTGCAATCAACTCTCACTTCAGAAATCTGTAAACTCAGTATAAAGAAGAGTGGCCAAAAACACTTGCCTATAAAACCTTGGATTTCGTTTCAAATTCTGCGTTGTATTAATAGAAAAGAGCATCTGTACCACAAATATCTTAAATCTCGAAGTAAATGTGATG
>JBCDBY010000135.1:0-11454 GCA_039182715.1 Planctomycetota bacterium | reverse complement strand
TGGGTGAGCGAGTTTACAACCACCCCCGTGGTAGCAGCAACCGCACTCAATGAGCCACTGATTCCCTATTTAGAGCAACAAAAACTCACCCTGGCCCGGGGCATATCGCTCCGGGCGCCCGTTCCCCTTCGCCATGCCGGAAAAATCCATCACCGGATACCGTCGCCAGCGCAAGACCCCCAAGTCGGTCGCGCGCGCCGAACGCACTGCACGCTGGTTCATCTATGCGGGCGGCTTCGGCACCATCGTGGCGGTCGTCCTCATCTTCGGGTTCCTCATCGCCGTCGTCGCCCCGCTGTTCGCGGGCGCCGAAGCGGGCGAGAAACGCAAGATCGCCGCCACCCGCAGTGACGAACTGATCGGCACCGGATGCGACGAATACCGCTCGATCACCTGGACGCTGCACGAGAGCGGACGGCTGAGCCTCGTCGCGTTCCGGACGGGGGAGGCGATGACGTCGCGCGATCTGCTCGGCGGGAAGCGTCCCACCGCGTGGAATCGCACGCCGGAAGGGGCGCGCTGGATCTTCGGTTTCGAGGACGGCACGGTGCGCGTGCTGGAGATCAAGTTCAAGGTCCGCTTCCTCGAGGTCCCCGACATGCCGGAGAACTTCCGGGACCTCGAGGTCGGCGAGCAGCGCGCCTTCGACGGCGGCATCGTCGAGAAGACCCCGAAGAACCAGTTCCGCGTCGTCCGGTTCGAGCCGAAGATCGAGGACGAGGCGAAGGTGGCCGACGGCCGCATCCGCGCGGTCGACCTCTCGTTCCCGCCCTCCGGCGTCGCGATGGCGATTCTCGCGGACGGGCCCGAGCTGTCGGTGGCGACGCTGTCGAAGCGCCTCAACATGCTGACCGGCGAGGACGAGGTGGTCGCGCGGAAGCGCCCGCTGCCCTACGAGGCGCCGACCGGGCGCTCCTTCCCGAGGTACGTCTCGCTTTCGGGCTCCGCCAACGAGCTCTACCTGCTCTGGGAGGACGGCTACGCGATCCGGTACGACTCGCGCAGCCAGGCGGACGACGGCAATCCGGTTCCGGACGACCGGCGCCAGGCCGAGAAACTCAAGCTCATCGGCGACGGCTCGACGGTCACGGCGTTCTCCATGCACAACGGCAAGTCGACCCTCATGGTGGGGGACAGCGCCGGCCTCGTGCACCTCTGGTCGCCGAGCCGCCCCGACTCCCCGACCTCGGTCGACGGCATCGAGATGGTCAAGCTCCGGACGCTGGAGGGTCCGCGCTCGCCGGTCACGGCGATGGCGAGCTCGGGTCGTTCGCGCCTGGCGCTGATGGGCTACGAGAACGGTGCTGTCCACGCGTTCCAGACGACGCGCGGCACCGACCTGATGGAGCTGCCGACGGACCAGACCGCGCCCATCCGCGCGCTCGCCTACGCGCCGAAGGAGGATGCGATCCTCTCGGCGTCGGGCGCGCAGGTGAGCGCCTGGGAGTTCGATCCGCGCTTCCACGACGTCAGCCTGACGACGGTGTTTCTCAAGGTGCACTACGAGCGCCAGGCGGAGCCCCAGCACAAGTGGCAGTCGACGGGCGGCGACGATGCGGAGCCGAAGATCGGCCTCTATCCGCTCATCTTCGGCACGCTGAAGGCGACCTTCTACTCCATGCTCATCTCGATCCCGATCGCGCTGCTGGCGGCGATCTACACGAGTGAGTTCATGAAGCCGCGGGTGCGCGCGCCGGTGAAATCGATCGTCGAGATGATGGCCAGCCTGCCCAGCGTGGTGCTGGGCTTCCTCGCCGCACTCGTGGTGGCTCCCTTCGTCGCCAGCGTGCTGCCCGCGACGCTTGCCTCGCTCCTGACGATCCCGTTTGCCTTCGTGCTCGGCGCCCGCCTCTGGCAGCTGCTGCCGGCCGAGAGGGCGCTGCGATGGGACGGCTGGCAGAAGTTCGTGCTCATGGGGGTGGCGTTGCCGGTCGGCATCCTGCTCGCCCGCTGGGTCGCGCCCGCGTTCGAGGCGATCTTCTTCCAGGGCGACATCAAGAAGTGGCTCAACGCCGGTCCGGGTGCCGACGGCGCATGGGGCGGCTGGATGTTCCTGCTGCTGCCGCTTTCGGTCTTCGCCCTCGTCATGCTCTGGGGACGCTACGGCACGCCCTGGCTGCGCGGGAAGAGCTTCGAGTGGACGCGCGCGCAGTGCGCCCAATTCGATGTCCTGCGCCTTCTGGGCCTCGTCGTCGCGAGCTTCGCCGTCGCCGGCGTGCTGGGATACTTCGCCTCGTTCTTCGGGGACCCGCGCAGCGACTTCATGGGCCAGTACTCGCCGCGCAACGCGCTCATCGTCGGCTTCGCGATGGGCTTCGCCATCGTGCCGATCATCTACACGCTGGCCGAAGACGCCCTGAGCGGCGTGCCGAGCCAGCTGCGCGAAGGCTCTCTCGGCGCCGGCGCCACGCCTTGGCAGACGGCGGTCCGCATCATCATTCCGACCGCCACCAGCGGCATCTTCAGCGCCATCATGGTCGGCCTCGGCCGCGCGGTGGGCGAGACGATGATCGTGCTCATGGCGGCGGGCAACACGCCCATCATGAGCATGGACATGTTCAACGGCTTCCGCGCGCTCTCGGCCAACATCGCGACCGAGCTGCCGGAGGCGCCGAAGGGCGAAGGCCACTATCGCGTGCTCTTCCTGTCCGCGTTCGTCCTCTTCGCGATGACCTTCGTGATCAACACCGCCGCGGAATTCGTGCGACGCCGCTTCCGCGCGCGCTACTCGGAGCAGCTATGACCACGACGACCCAGGTCGATCCGGGCAGCCACGCGAAGCGGCCCGCGCCCAAGCGGCCGCGCGCGCGTTCGTCGCTGTTCGCGCGCGGCGAGCCGATGGTGTGGATCACCGGCGGCGCGCTCATCCTCTGTCTGGCGATGATCGTGGGCCTGCTCGCGATCGTCTTCATCAACGGGTTCGCCGCCTTCTGGCCCGTTCCCATCGAGCGCGTCACGACGCTGCACGGCAAGACGCTCATGGGCGAGGTGCACGACAAAGACACCTACGTGCCGACGCGGGCGCAGGTCGCCGAGCTGGTGCCGCAGGAGAAGGTCGAGACGATCTTCGCCGCGATCCAGGAGGAGGGCGGCGAATCGACGCGTCGCAGCCTGCGGACAGGCAACTTCGAGCTGACGCAGACCAACTTCCACTGGGTGAGCGACTTCGAAGTCGCGGAGGACACGCAGCCCGAATGGGCGACATTGCTCGAGCGGCTCACCTGGGGCCGGTTCTACGGCTTCCCCAAAGAGTTCCGGATCGACGGCAAGGTCGTCGCCAGCGGCCCGGCGGAGACCTGGGAGCAGTTCGAGAAGTGGCACGGCGAGCTGATCGACCGCTACGACGAGCGCGAGGACCTCAAGAAGGGCCCGCTCGGCGATGTCGACAAGGCGAAGCGCGCGGCCGCCAAGGAGCTGCGTGTCGTCGAGCTCGACCACGGCCGGTTCTCGGAGCAGTACGCGGCCGCCACCAAGGTGTTCGACGCCCAGGTCGCGGCGCTCGACAAGGAGCGCGAGCCGATCTCGGAGAAGATCGCCGCGCTGCAGGCCGAGAACGATCGCTACGTGATGGTCATGCGCACCGCGGACGGCGTCGACCAGCCCATTCGGGTCGCCGACATCGTGCGCGGCTACCAGGCCAACCAGCAGGGCTTCTTCGGCAAGCTCGGCATCTACTTCTCGCGCTGGCACGAGTTCATCTGGGACGACCCGCGCGAGGCCAACTCGCAGGGCGGCGTCTTCCCCGCCATCTTCGGCACGGTCGTCATGACGCTGCTCATGATCATCTTCGTCGTGCCGTTCGGCGTGCTCGCCGCGCTCTACCTGCGGGAGTATGCCAAGCAGGGCATGCTGGTGAGCATCGTCCGGATCGCGGTCAATAACCTGGCCGGCGTGCCGAGCATCGTGTACGGCGTGTTCGGGCTGGGATTCTTCTGCTACATCGTGGGCGCCGGCATCGACGAGCTCTTCTTCGCGGTCGACCTCGCGGACGGCAACCCGACCTTCGGCAAGGGCGGCCTGCTGTGGGCGTCGCTGACGCTGGCGCTGCTCACGCTGCCGGTCGTCATCGTCGCGACGGAGGAGGCGCTCGCCGCCGTGCCGCGCTCGATGCGCGAGGGCAGCTACGCCTGTGGCGCCTCGAAGTGGCAGACGATCCGGCGCATCGTCCTTCCGCGCGCGCTGCCCGGCATCATGACCGGCGGTATCCTCGCGCTGGCGCGCGGCGCCGGCGAGGTCGCGCCGCTCATGCTGGTGGGCGCGGCCAAGATCGCGCCGGAGCTGCCGATCGACGGCGAGTTCCCCTTCCTGCACCCGCAGCGCAGCTTCATGCACCTGGGCTTCCACATCTACGACGTGGGCTTCCAGAGCCAGGACTCGGTCGGAACCCGTCCGCTCGTGTTCACGACGACGCTGCTGCTGATTCTCATCGTGGTCGCCCTCAACATCGTTGCCATCTGGGCCCGCGCGCGCCTGCGCAAGCGGTTCTACACATAAGGGTTGAAGAACATGAACGACGACCGAGCCCGACTCTCCGAAGAGGAGCAGCAGGAGCATCCGATCGCGCCGGCCTCGGCGCAGGAGCCGGATACGCCCGCGCATCTCGAGCAGTCCGGCGTCTACCAGGCGGTCAAGGAGGATCGCGCCTTCGATACGGCGGTCCACGACGAGCTCCGGTCCGAGAGCAACGTCGTGCAGATCGACGATTTCGATCTCTGGTACGGCGAGAAGCAGGCGCTCTACGGGGTGTCGATGGGCGTGCCGCGGTCCAAGGTCACGGCGCTCATCGGTCCGTCGGGCTGCGGCAAGTCCACCCTGCTGCGCTGCGTGAATCGCATGAACGACCTGATCGGCAGCGTGCGCATCGACGGCGAGATGACCATCGAGAGCGACCCGATCTACGGGCCGGTCGTCGACGTGATCGAGCTGCGCAAGCGCATCGGCATGGTCTTCCAGAAGCCCAACCCGTTCCCCATGTCGATCTTCGAGAACGTGGTCTACTCGCTGCGCATCGACGGCGTCCGCAACAAGGCGCTGCTCGAGGAGGTCTGCGAGAAGAGCCTGCGCGGCGCCGGCCTCTGGGACGAGGTCAAGGACCGCCTCCACGAGAGCGGCCTGGGCCTGTCCGGCGGCCAGCAGCAGCGCCTCTGCATCGCGCGCGCGATCGCGGGCGAGCCGGAGGTGATCCTGCTCGACGAGCCCTGCTCGGCTCTCGACCCGATCGCCACGCAGAAGATCGAGGATCTCATCCACGAGCTCGCGGGCTCGTACACCATCCTCATCGTGACGCACAACATGCAGCAGGCGTCGCGCGTGAGCGACTACACCGCATTCATGTACCTGGGGCGCCTCGTCGAGTACGGGCCGACCCAGTCCATCTTCGTGAAGCCCCAGCTCCGCGAAACGGAAGACTACGTCACCGGTCGATTCGGCTAGTGGGCTGATTCGGCTCGTCCTTCGAAACAGGAATAGACACATGCTTCGATTCACTCTCCTCCTCGCCGCGACGCTCGTCGCGTGCGGCAGCCCCGGGCGCAACGACGGCGGCAACCCGATGAACGAATCCGCCGGCGAGACGGCGATGACCGCCGATGCCGGCAAGACGCAGGATGCGACCTACGACCTGCCGGGCTACGCGGTCTACGGCGAGGACGGCCGCCTTTGGGTCTTCCGCGACGGCAGCCAGGCGCACGAGAGCTTTCTCGAGAAGGGCGAGCCCGCCAAGCGCGTCACGCTCGTCGCCGCCGGCCCGGACGGGAAGACCCTCTACGGCTCCGACACGCAGGTCCTGAAGGGCTACACCGACGCCTACGCGTACCGGCTGCCCGGCTTCGCGGTGTTCGGCACCGAGGAGCGCCTCTGGGTCTTCAAGCTGGGCAGCAAGGACCTCGAGGAGTACCTGACCAAGGGCGAGCCCGCGAAGCGCGTGACGCTCGTCGGTGCGGGCCCCGACGGCAAGACGCTCTACGGCTCCGAGAAGGAGGAGATGGAGAGCTACGCGAAGTCGATGCAGTACCGCACGCATGGTTTCGCGGTCATCGAGGACGACGGTCGCCTCTGGGTCTTCCGCACGGGGAGCGAAGGGCTCGCCAGCTACCTCGAGAAGGGCGAGCCGGCCAAGCGCGTCTCGCTCATCGGCATCGGCCCGGACGGCACCACGCTGTACGGCGACGACAAGGAGCACATGCACGACTTCGCCAACACCTGGAAGCACCGCCGCGAGGGATTCATCGTGGTGGGGGACGAGGGCCGCCTCTGGGTCTTCCGTGAGGGCAGCCGGCACTATGACGACTTCGTCGCCAGCGGTGAGCCGGCCAAGAGCGTGACGCGCGTCGGCGCGGGTCCCGACGGGCTGACCGTGCGCGGCGCCGAGGAAGCGGTCGTGGAGGACTTCGTCGCGCCGCACCTGTACGCGCAGCCGGGCTTCATCGTCGTCTCGGACGACGGCCGACTCTGGATCTTCCGGCGGGGCAGCAGCAACTACCAGATGTTCCGCGCCAAGGGCGAGCCGGCCAAGCGCGTGACGCGCGTGGGCGCCGGTCCCAACGGCAAGACGATCATGGCGGTGGACCAGGAGGTCCTCGACGACTTCATGGCGGGCGAGAAGTACGGGTCCGCGGGCTTCGTGGTCATCGGCGACGAGGGCCGCCTGTGGGTCTTCAAGGCGGGAAGCAAGTCCTACGCGGAGTTCCTCGAGCACGGCGAACCGGCCAAGCGCGTGACGCTCGTCGGCCAGGGCCCGGACGGGAAAACCCTGTTCGGGGCGGACATCGCCGACCTGCGCGCCTACATTGCAAGTGCCCCGATCCAGTAACCCGGCTCCTAGCAACCGAGGAATGACATCCATGACTGTCGCAGGCAACGACAAGATCAAGGACCCGGACTCCCACAAGTCCGTCAGCCGACGCATCCTCGTGGTCGAAGACGAGGTCGACCTCCTGGACGCCGTCTCCTTCGCGCTCAAGAAGGAGGGGCTCAAGCCGATCCGCGCCGAGAACGGCGAGGTGGCGCTGCAGCTCGTGGAGGAGAAGCGACCGGACCTCGTGCTGTTGGACCTGATGCTTCCGGGGCTGGACGGACTCGAGGTCTGCCGTCGTCTTCGCTCCAACGAGAAGACGGCGCGCATCCCGATCATCATGGTGACCGCGAAGGCGGAGGAGACCGATGCGATCATCGGGCTCGGGGTCGGCGCGGATGACTACATCCGCAAGCCCTTCGGGCTCAAGGAGCTCGTGGCGCGCGTGCGGGCGGTCCTGCGTCGTTCCGAGGAGCCGCAGGATCCGTCACCGCGCGTCGTGACGGCGGGGGAGCTGGAGGTCGACCCGTCGCGCCACGAGGTGCGCCTGTCGGGTACGACGATCAACCTGACGGCCACCGAATTCCGGCTGCTCTATCAGCTCGTGCGCAACCGCGGCCGCGTGTATACGCGCGGCCAGCTGCTGGAGCACGCGGTGGGCAGCGACGTGATCGTGGTCGAGCGCAATATCGACGTCCATGTCTCCGCGCTGCGCCGCAAGCTGGGCGAGTACGGATCGCGCATCGAGACGATTCGCGGAGTGGGGTACAAGTTCTCCGAGCGGATGTAGGAGTCTCCCGGGGTGGCCGCGATGCCCGTCTCGTGCTAAACGGGAGTGTCTGGGATCGAAGTGATGCGGGTCGGTTGGGTCGGTAAGGTCATTCTCTCGGTGGCGGGGCCGCTGCTCGTCGGCACCGGCATCTTCGGGCTCGTCATGCTCGATGCGGTGCGGGATCTGGAGGAGCAGCGCAGTCATGCCGCCCTCAAGGCGGAGGTGGAGACGCTCGCCTCGATCATGGCCGACTGGAACCTTGGCGGGGATCTTGACGGGGACCTTGCGTCCGATGGCCTGGCGGCCCGGGCGAGCCGCTTGGCGAACGATATCGGGAGCCGGATCACGATCATCGTCGCGAGTGGTCGGGTCGTCGCCGACACCGCCTACGCGGACATCAGCGCCATGGAGAACCACGGCGCCCGGCCCGAGGTTCTCGAGGCGCTGGAGCGGGGCGAGGCGGTCGTGCGCGACCGTGACTCCGAGACGCTCGGCCGCAAGCTGCGCTACGCCGCCATGCCGATCGGCACCAGCCGGGATGTCGTGCGCGTCGCGCGCGACTTCGACGACGTCCAGGCGGGACTCAGCCGCGCCACCGGCGCCTTCTGGATCCTGTTCGGCAGCCTGACCGTCTTCTGCCTGCTGGCGGCGGTCATCTTCGCGCGCCGCGTGGCCCGGCCCGTGGACGAGCTGACGCACGCGGCCCAGTCGGTCGAGGCGGGGCGGCTCGATACGCGCGTCTATCCGTCCGGCGAGGACGAGCTCGCCGCGCTGGGCCACTCGTTCAACCGCATGACGGAACGGCTGGCGGACTCGCTGCATTCCGCGCAGTCCGAGGCGGCGCGTCTGGCGACGCTGCTCGAGGGCATGTCGGAGGGCGTGCTGGCGATCGACGCGTCCGAACGCATCTCGTTCCTCAACGGACAGGCGCGCCATCTGCTCGACATCGGTTCGGAGCCCGGTCTGGAAGGGCGCCACGTCTTCGAGCTGGTGCGCGACCCGCGCATCCTCTCCATGGCGCACCGCGCCGCGGAGACGCGCCTGCCGAGCGAGGCGGAGATCGTGCAGGAGGGGCCCCCGCGTCGCATCCTCTTGCTGCACGCGCGGCCGGTCGGTGCCGAGGGCTCCGACATCATCCTGGTGATCTCCGACCTGTCGCGCCTGCGGCGGCTCGAGCGCATGCGCTCCGACTTCGTCTCCAACGTGAGCCACGAGCTGCGTACGCCGCTGGCCAGCATCGCGGCGGCGGTGGAGACGCTGGAGGACGAGGACGCGCGCACCGACCCCGAAACGGGCGCTCGCTTCGTCTCCATGGTCAAGCGCAACGTGCGTCGTCTCGAGGCCCTGTTGAACGACATCCTCGCGCTTTCGCGGCTGGAGTCGCGGCCGGAGACGCTGCGGCGCGTCCCGATCGACTTCGCCTCGCTCGTGCGCATCTCGGGCGAAGAGCTGCAGGACCGCGCGCGATCCGCCGGCCTGCGGCTGCGGATCCGCGGCGAACGCCACCTGACGGTGAACGGCGACGCACAGATCCTGCGTCGCATCATCGACAACCTCGTCGTCAACGCGATCACGTACACGCCGGAGGGCGGCGAGATCGACGTGCAGGTCCAGCGGAACGGCAGCACCGCGATCCTGCGCGTCGAGGACACCGGCATCGGCATCCCGATGGCGGACCTCGATCGCATCTTCGAGCGGTTCTATCGCGTCGACAAGGCGCGCTCCCGATCGGCCGGCGGCACCGGCCTCGGGCTCGCCATCGTGAAGCACGCGGTCGGACTGCACGACGGGTCACTGGAAGTGGAAAGCGAGGTCGGCAAGGGGAGCATCTTCACGGTGACGCTGCCGCTCGCACAGGAAGGGGTCCGGCCCGATCCGGTGGAGGTCTCATGACCAAGCATTTCTTCGACGCGCTCGAACTCCTCAAGCGCGACCTCCTCACGATGGGGGGGCTGGTCGAGACCGCGGTGCTGCAGGCGACGCGCGGCTTCCTCACGCCCGATGATGCCGACGTCGATCGCATCATCGACGGCGACGCGGAGGTGAACGCGCTGGAGCTGCGCATCGAGGAGGAGTGCCTCCACCTGCTCGCCCTCTACGGCCCGAACGCACGCGACCTGCGCTTCGTCGTCGCGGTCTTCAAGATCACGAACGATCTGGAGCGCATCGCGGATCTCGCCGTGAACATCGCGGAGCGCATTCGCCCGGCCATCCAGGAAGGGCAGGGCATGATCACCGCCGAGGTGCAGGAGATGAGCGACCGCGTGCGTCGCATGGTGCGTCAGGCGCTCGACGCGTTCGTCGCGCTGGACGCCGGCTCCGCACAGGAGGTGCTGGAGATGGACGATCGCGTCGACGACCTGCTGCGCGACATCTACGAGCAGCAGTCCGACGCGGTCGGCAAGGGACTCATCGAGTTCAAGCCCGCCGTCCGCACGCTCTCGTTCGCGAAGTCGCTCGAGCGCATTGCCGATCACACGACCAACGTCGCCGAGGACGTGATCTATCTGGCGACGGGGGATGTGATTAAGCATCAGTACTAGGGGGCAAGGGGCCAGGAGCCAGGGGCTAGGGGCCCGAGAGGCCCTTCGTGCCCCTAGCCCCTGGCCCCCAGCTCCTGGCCCACCTCGCCCGACGCCGCCTTAACTCCGTGTGGATTGAGAACCCCCTCACCGCGCCTTTGAGATTCCTTAGCAAAGCACCACTAGGTTCTGCGCCTAGTCAACGAAGCCGTTGCGGCGATCGGAAGCCGCATCCCGGGACCCGGCTTCCGGTAACCACGAACAAGGAGATCGTCAGGATGAAACTTTTCTGGAGGACGTCGCTCGGTCTCGTCCTCGCCATGGCCTTCATGACCAACGTCGCGAAGGCGGAGGCGAAGGCGGACACGTCGCTCGAGAACGAGGTGGAGCACTACCTCACGAACAACACGGGTCAGGGCGCGGAGCCCAACACGTTCCGCGTGTACTGGGACAAGGGCCTCCGCATGAAGAGTGGGGACGGCAACTTCTCCATCAAGTTCGGCGGTCGCGCGCAGTTCGACATGGTGTGGGCCGACAGCGACGACAACGCGAGCACGGAGCTCGGCGAGAACGAAGTCGGCTTCCGCCGCGTCCGTCTCTACTTCAGCGGATCGGTCTACAAGAACACCCTCTTCAAGGTGCAGATCGATTTCGCCGACACCGCGCAGCTGCGCGACGTCTACGTCGGTCTCAACAAGATCGGCCCGGGCAAGCTGCTCTTCGGCCACTTCAAGGAGCCGTTCAGCCTCAACGAGCTGACCTCGTCGAAGTACATCACGTTCACCGAGCGTGCCGCCTCGGTCCAGGCGTTCGCCCCGAGCCGCAACTCGGGTCTCGCCTGGTTCGGCAACTTCGGTGAGACCAAGCGCATCTACCTCGCCGCGGGCACGTTCTTCAACACCAACGGTGTTGGTCGTGTCGCCGGCCAGGGCGGCTGGGGCTTCTCGGTCCGCATCGGCGGCCTCGCGATCGAGAACAAGGATCGCGACATGCTGCTCTGGGTCGCGTTCAACTTCCGCTGGTCCAACTACCGCATGTCCGACCGCGGCGTGCAGGAAGTGCGCTACCGTTCGCGCGTCGACAGCTTCGGCACGCGTCAGATCAACACGGGGGACCTGAGCGCGGAGAGCGACATTCGCTACGCGTTCGAGGTGGCCTTCAAGATCAAGTCGATCCACATCCAGGCCGAGTTCTTCTTCGTCACGACCAAGATGGTCAACGACGATGATCCGGACTTCTTCGGCTGGTACGCGCAGGTCGGCTGGTTCATCACCGGCGAGAGCCGCAAGTTCAAGAAGACGTCGGGCAGCTGGTCGCGCACCAGCCCGAAGGCGAACTTCTGGACCGGTGAGGGTGGCCGCGGTGCG
>JBCDBY010000134.1:0-11465 GCA_039182715.1 Planctomycetota bacterium | reverse complement strand
GCGCCAGCGGCCGGGCTGCGTGCGGAGCGCGTCCGCGAGCCGCACGACGAACTCGCTGTTGCGGCCTCCGCGACCGCTTCCGCGTGCGGCGACCGGGAGCTCGCCGCCGCTTACGAGCGCCCATGGCGCGGGCCGCGCATGCGCCCCGATCCAGTCCCGATGCAGGGCGACGCCGTCGTCCATCGTGTTGTCGAGCGCGGGCGCGAGGTCGATCGCGGCGATGCCCTGCGCGCGCAGACACTCGATCGCAGCGGCCGCCAGCTCCGGATAGCCCGCCACGCGCTCCCTCCGGCCACGCCGGACCGGGCCCGACGCGACGAGATCGAGATCGGCGCCGGGTACGTCCGAGAGCACCAGCGTGACGACCTGACGCGCGGGACACGCCTCGCCGAGGCGTCCGCCCTTCAGCGCCGACATTTCGGCGCGCGCGGCGTTGAGTTCCGCAATCGGCCGTCCGAGCAGTGCGCGGGTGCGGGCGATGATCTCCTCCAGGGTGTGGGGGGCGCGGGGGAGCTCGGCCAGCGCCGAGCCGCCGCCCGCCACGAAGAAGAGAAATGTCCCGTCTTCGGGGAGCGCGCGCGCGAACGCGAGGAGCGCCTCGCCCGCGCGCAGCGAACCGGCGTCCGGCAGCGGGTGGCCCGCCTCGATGTCGGCGCCGCTGCCGTGGGGGGCGATGGTCAGGCGGCGTGCCACGGGGATCCGCGCCTCGATCGCCGTCGCGTAGGCCACGGCGGGCTTGCCGAGCGCCGCGAGGTGCACCGGCCCGTCCACCCACTCCTCGAACGGCACCCGGCCCAGCAGGCGCTCGGCGCGCAGCCGCGGGAGCAGTGCGGCGACGAAGGCGTCCGGGTCGAAGGGCACGGCCCTATCGTGCCCGGAGATCGCGACAAGGAACTCGCGACGAAAAAGGCCGCCTCGGAGCGAACTCCAAGGCGGCCTCTCAACTGGTGGCGGGGGCGGGATTCGAACCCGCGATCCCCAGGTTATGAGCCTGGTGAGATACCACTTCTCCACCCCGCGGTGGAAACGGGGAAGATAACCCGAAACGTCGGTTCGGCAAGGTTTGAGGGGGCGGCTCGAAGAGCGGGTTGTCAAAAACGGGCGCTCCGACGCACGCCCGCCGTACCATGCTACGAACATGTGGGTGTTGCGGTTTTCCGCCCTGTTCCTGCTCTTTCCCGTGATTCTCTGGGCGCAGGAAGAGGACGACGACGAGGACGGTGAGTCGGAGATCGAGTTCGGCGAAGCAGCCGACGACGAGGAGGGCGACTATCGCAGCATTGTGATCGAGCCCTATCCGCCGCCGGTTCCGCCGGAGCAGGCGGAGCCCAACCGACCGACGCCGGTCGTGGTCGGCGAGTGGCGCCGGCCGCCGATCACCAAGCCGCAGACCGCGCGCCACAAGGACCTGCTGGCGCGCCGCGCGGCGGAGCCGAAGAGCGCCGACGTGCGGTACGCGCTGGCGGAGTTCTATCTGCAGGTGCAGTGGCTGCCGCAGGCGGAGGCGGAGTTTCTCGCCTGCGCGGACCTCGAGCCGACCTCGATTCGTCCCTGGGAGGGACTGCTGCGCGTCTACGCTGCCGAGCTGCCCGAGACCGGTCCGGAGCCGGAGGTGATCGAGCAGGGCCCGCTCGGCCTCGTGATCCCGATCGGTCTCGGCAACCGTCGCCCCGCACGCCAGGAGCGGCCCGACTGGATTCCCTCGGCGTCCGAGCGCTTCGATCGCATCGCGCGCGCGCTCGCGGAGGTGGTGCAGCGTCGACCCGACGACGTGACGCGCCGCCGCGAACTGCTCGAGCACATGGCGAAGCAGGGACGCTACGACGTCGTCGAAACGCAGGCGCGCGCCATCCTCAAGCTGGTTCCCGGCGACGCGCGCACACGCTTCGTGCTGGTGCAGTCGATTCTCTACCGGCATCGCGAGGAAAGCGACGAAGCGCGCGCGGCGGGCATGTTGAAGGAGGCGCGCGCGCTCCTCGAGGAGAACCTGCGCCGTGCGCCCGAGCACGTCCCGACGTCGCTGCGCCTCGTGCGCGTGCTGGCGGTGCAGGAGGGCGGCGATGCGGGCGAGCGCATCGCCGATCTGCAGAAGCGCGCGTTCCTGCGGATGTTCCTCGTCGAGGGGCTCGGGACGGTGCCGTATCGCGAAGACACCTTCCGCATGGCGCGCGATCTCTCCGGCAAGGCGCTGGCGAACCGGTTCTGGAACGAGCGGATCGGGCGGCCCGAACGCAATCGCGCCCGCAATCCCTGGGTCGATGACGATCCGGAGGAACGCGTGCACGTCACGCGCTGGATTCCGCCGTTCGCGTTCCCCAACTCCACGGCGCGCGACCGCGAGCGCGTCGTACGCACGCTGGCGCGGCGTGGCGACACCGCCGCCGCCGTGCTGATCCTCTCCTACCTCTGGCATCTGCAGGACTATGCGCTCTTCACGGCGGAGTCGTCGGCCAATCGCGCCGAGCTCCAGCGCGCCGAGGACGGTGCGGTCAAGGCGCTGGCGGGTCTGGGCGCCGCGGCGGTGCCGGCGGCGCAGCGCTATCTGCGCATGGCGGAGACGCCGTCGCATCGTCGCCGCGCGGTGCGCGTGCTGCGCGCGATCGGAGACAAGCGCGCCGCCCCCTCGCTCATCGACGCGCTCGCGTGGGACGTCGACGAGGATCGGGCCTATCACGTTGCGGCCGCGCTCGAGGAACTCGGCGAGCCGCGCGCGATCGATGCGCTGGTTGCGGCCGCGCTCGACGGCGAGCGTCCGCCGGAGCGTCGCACCGAGGCGGCCGAGGCGCTCGCGGTCTTCCGCGACCCGCGCGCGATCGAGGCGATCAACGCGCTGCGCAAGGAGGACGGCTTTCGTGTCGTGTCCGACTACGCGATGCTGCGCCTGACCGGCGACCAAGCGGCGCTGGAGCGTCTCGTCGCGCTGATCGGCCGGGAAGGCGGCTCGCCGGAGATCCTGCGTCTGGCGCGCAAGGCGAACGCCAAGGCGTTGCTCGTCGCCATCTTCGAGAAGTCGAGTGATCCGGAGCTGCGCGAACAGGCGATGGCCACGCTCAAGGAGCGGTTCGGCAAGGAAGCGCACGACGACCTCGTGCGCATGATCCTCAAGGAGGCACAGACCACGGCCCCCTCGCAGTTCGTGCTGCGCGAGCTGGGCGAGATCGGCGGTCCCGCGGCCGCGACGCGTCTGCTGGAGCTGGTCAACGACAAGCGCGTGCCGGGCGAGCTGTGGGCGGCCGCGGCGCGCGCGCTGGCGCGCACCGGCGACGAGCGCGCGGTCCGCTGGTTCAGCCGCGCCAAGGTTCTGGAGAAGGATCCGGGAAGGCGTAAGCTTGCGGCGAAGCTCTACCTCGAGGCGGCCAAACGCCGGGCAGAGCTGAAGCGCCAGCAGTGACCCGCAACGTCTTCCACTTCGATCCCTCCGACGTCGACCTGCCCGCCGCCGCGTCGTTGCCTGCGGCGATGGGCGTGGGCGCGCGCGCGCTGCACGTCGAGGTGGGCTTCGGCAAGGACGTGCGCACGCTGCGCACCGCCGAGCGCGAGCCCGATGCGATGTTCCTGGGCGTCGAGATCTCGCGCAAGAAGTGCCGCAAGTTCTGCGAGAAGGTGGCGCGCGCGGGGCTGCGCAACGTGCGCTGCTACTGGGGCGATGCGCGCAAGGTCGTGGGGGAGATGCTGCCCGCGGACTCGGTCGATTCGTTCACGATCCTCTTCCCGGATCCGTGGCCCAAGCGCAAGCACCACAAGCACCGCTGGATCCAGGCGGACACGGCGGCGCTGCTGGTTCGCGCCCTCAAGTCGGAGGGGCAGATCGTCACGGCGACCGATCACGACGGGTATCGCGACCAGATCCGCGAGGTCCTGGCGGGGGCGGGCATGACCGAGGTCGAGACGCGCACCGAGGTCCCGGACGACGACAGGAGCCTCTTCGCCGAGCGCTTCGAGCGCATCGGGGAGTCGGTGACCTGGATGCGCTGGACGACTACGAGTTCTGGTTGATCTTGTAGCGGTCGAGCTTGCGGTACATCGTGGCGCGGCCGATGCCGAGGGCGCGGGCGGCGCGGGTCACGTTGTTCCGGGTCACCTTGAGCGCGTGCATGATGGCGCGGCGCTCCAGCTCGGAGAGGGGGACGATGACGTCCTCCTCGAACTGGATGGGGGGCAGCTCCTGCTCCTCCTCGACCGCTTCGGGCGCGCCCGAACGGATGCCGGCGGGGAGGTTGTCGCTGCGGACGATGCGATCCGGCCCGCAGGCGAGGATCGCACCGAGCACCACGTGCTCCAGCTCCTTCACGTTGCCGGGCCAGTCGTGCGACTTGAGCGCGACCAGCGCCCGCTCCTCGATGGCGTGGACGGGCGGGGTGCGCTCGTCGCGGTGCCGGTCGAGGAAGGCCTGCGACAGCAGCGCGATGTCCTCGCGACGGCGGCGCAGGGGCGGCAGCGTGATGGGGAAGACGTTGAGGCGGCAGAAGAGGTCGCGGCGGAAGCGGCCTTCGTCGACCAGCGTGCGCAGCTCGCCGTTGGTCGACGCGATCAGGCGCGCCCGCACGGGCACGATCTTGCGGCCGTTCTCGCGCTCGACGACGCCGCGCTCGAGCACCGAGAGAAGACGCTCCTGCAGCGCGAGCGGCAGCGCGTCGATCGACTCCACGTAGATGGTGCCGCCCTGGGCCAGCTCGAAACGGCCCTCTTCGCGCTCGCCGAAGAGCACGGCTTCCATCACCTCGTGAGGCAGCTCGGCGCAGTCCACGTGCACGAAGGGCTGCTCCTTGCGGACACCCTTGGCGTGGATCGCACGGGCGACCGCTTCCCGGCCCGTTCCGCGCTCACCGGTCACCAGAACGGCGACGGCCGAATCGCGGACGAGCTCGATCTGCTGCATCACCTCACGCATCGTGGGGCTGTGCGCAACGAACTCCTGATCCATCCTGTGGACTCCCATCTGGAGCGCGTATCGGCATTCCGGCCGGATGAGATAAAACCGCTCGCCCCATTTTTTTGCGATGCGAGGCAGTTCTCCGGGACGGGCGCGTAGACCGTATGCTCTCCCGTTCATGCAGACGACCCTCGAAGCGTTCGCCGCGGCCGGGCGGCTGGTCGTCTCGTTCGACGCCGAGCTGAGGGAAATCGTGGGCCGCTCGCTGGCCGTCAGCGTCAGCGCGGTCGCGCTGGCGGCGGCTGTTGGCCTTCCGTTCGGTGCCTGGCTGGCGGTGGCGCGCTTTCGCGGCCGTCGCGCCGCCGTGGCGCTGCTCGATGCGCTGATCGGCGTGCCGCCGGTCGTTGTGGGTCTGTTCGTCTACCTCCTGTTCACCTCCTATGGCCCGCTGGGTTCCTGGGGCTGGCTGCACTCGGTGAAGGCGATGGTCGTCGCGCAGGTGCTCGTCGTCTTTCCGATGGTGGCCACCTTCACGCGCCAGGCGGTGGAGGCGCTCTGGGACGAGTACGCCGACCAGCTGCGTTCGCTGGGCGTGACGCCGCGGCAGGCGATTCCCACGCTGCTCTACGACGCGCGGCCGCAGCTGGTCACGATCCTGCTCGCCGGATTCGGTCGCGCCATCGGCGAGGTCGGTGCGGTCTTCATCGTGGGCGGCAACATCGCCCACGCCACGCGCGTCATGACCACCGCCATCGCGCTGGAGACGAGCAAGGGCGATCTCGAGCTGGCGCTCGGGCTCGGGCTGGTTCTCATCGCGATCGCGATCGTCGTGCATCTCGCCGCGCATCTGCTGCGGCGACGGGAGCGCGCCGCATGAGCACGCTGCCCATGCGCGCCGCCGCGCTCGGCTACGCCGTCGACGGGGTCACGCTGCTGCACGATCTCTCGTTCGAGCTGCAGGCGGGCGGGCCGACGGTGCTGCTCGGCTCGAACGGCGCCGGGAAGAGCCTGACCCTGCGCCTCTGCCACGGACTGCTCGCCCCGACGAGCGGCACGATCGAGTGGCGGGCGGAGACGCCCGGCACGCAGGCCATGGTCTTCCAGCGGCCGGTCATGCTGCGGCGTTCGACGGTGGCCAACGTGGAGTACGTGCTGGGCGTCCGGGGGCTGCCGAAGACGCGGGCGCGCGACGTGCTCGACCGCGTGGGGCTCGCGCCGCTGGCCCATCGCGCGGCGCGCGCGCTCTCGGTCGGCGAGCAGCAGCGGCTTGCGTTGGCGCGCGCCTGGGCACTGGAGCCGGAAGTGCTGTTCCTCGACGAGCCGGCGGCCAGCCTCGATCCCGCCGCGTCGCACGCGGTGGAGGAGATCATTCGCGCGATGGACGGCGCCGGGACGAAGATCGTCATGGCGACGCACGACCTCAGCCAGGCGCGCCGTCTGGCGGGCGAGGTGCTGTTCCTGCACGCGGGCCGGCTGCTCGAAAGCGGGCCGGCCGATGCGTTCTTCGCCGAGCCGCGCACCGAGGAAGCGCGCGCATTCCTGCGCGGCGAGCTGACTTGGTAGCCTGCGCGCAATGCCCATCAAGTTGCTCCTGTTGTGCGCGTTGCTCGCTGCGTGCCGCCGGGACCCGGCTTCGACCGAGTTCATCACGCTGGCGTCCACCACTTCGCCCGAGAACTCCGGCCTCTTCGCGGTGCTGCTGCCGAAGTTCACGGAGCGGACCGGGATCGAGGTGCGTGCGCTGCCGGTCGGCACGGGCAAGGCGCTGCGCACGGCGCGGGACGGCAATGCGGACCTCGTCTTCGTGCACGCCGAGGCGCTGGAGAAGCGGTTCGTGGCCGAGGGGCACGGCCTCGCGCGCATCGCCGTGATGATGAACGAGTTCGTGGTGGTCGGGCCGCCCGATGACCCGGCGGGCGTGGCGGGCCTGCGCGACGCGGCGGAGGCGTTGCGCCGCATCGCGCGGACGCGGTCGACCTTCGTTTCGCGCGGCGATGACAGCGGCACCCACGTGCGGGAGCGGAGCACCTGGACGCGCGCCGGCGTCGACCCCACGCCGCACTCCGGCGACTGGTACCTCGAGGCGGGCGCCGGCATGGGCGCGACGCTCAACGTGGCGGTGTCGAAGGGCGCCTACTGCATCACCGACTCGTCGACCTGGGGCGCGTTCGCGAACAAGGGTGACCTGACCGTGCACGTGGAGGGGGACCCGCCGATGCGCAACCCCTACACGCTGATTGTCGTCTCGAAGGCGAAGCATCCGCACGCCAAGCAGGAGCAGGCGCAGCGCTTCGCCGACTGGATCACGAGCTCGGAGGGGCAGGCGATCATCGGGGCGTTCGAGGTGAACGGGGCGCGCCTGTTCGTTCCGAACGCGCCACCGTAGTCGCGCGGCTCAAGACTGGTCTTCGCCGTTCTTCTTCCCGACGCGGTTCTGCGGCTTGAGGAGGCTATCCCCTTCGGTGTCGAGCGGCTCATCGGCGGCGGGCTTCGGCTTCGTCGTCTTCCGCGTGGCCTTCTTGCGCGACGTCTTCTTCTTCGTCGTGGTCTTGGCTGCGGGCTTCTTCGGCTGTGTCTTCTTGATCGCCGTCTTTTTCGCCGGTGTCCTTCCCGGCTGGGGCTCTTCCTCGTCGTCGACCGTTTCCTGCACCCGGGCGCGCGTCTTCGGGCGGAGCAGGCTGTCGTTTGCGCCGTCCATCGGCTCGCTCGCTTCCGGCGACGTCGCGACCTCGACCACATCGTCGCGCCGCAGCAGTCCGTCGTCGACCTCGTCCTCCGCCTTGGCCGCGACCTCGGGCGTGTACTGCGGGTCGATGTGCAGGTAGCCCTCGAGCTTCGCGCCGCGCTCGCACTCCATGGCGCGGCAGTAGATGTCGCCCTCCACCTCCGCCTTCTTGCCGAGATGCACCCGTCCGACGCAGATGATGTTGCCCTTCACCTTGCCCTTGACGACGAGCTCGGCGACGCGCACCTCGGCCACCACCTGCGCGCGCGGCTGGACCTCGACCTTGCCCGCCGTCTCGAGACGCACGACGGCGTGGTAGGCCTTGATCCGCAGATCCTCCAGGACGACCCGGCGGTGGCAGTGACGACAGTTCGACGTCAGCGCACCCACCGGCACGTCGATGGCACGATTGCAGTGGTGGCAGAGGACTTCCCGCGACTCCGCGGGCGGAGGCTTGGCGACCATGGGCCCGACAGCGGGGCGCGCCGGCTTTGGAAAATCGAAAGTCGAGGCGACGCCCCGCCCGAACCGCTATGAGCGACGAACAACGCCGCTACCAGCGGCGCTTAGCGGCGCTGAGCCGATTCCTTGCCCGCGATGCGGTTGGTCTCGCTGCCCGCGGAGGCTCCGCCCTTGGCGGCGTTGGGCCCGACGCTGCAGTGGCCGGAGAAGGTCGCCCCCTCGGTCACGATCAGCTTGCTGGCCTTGATGTCGCCCTCGAGACGCGCGGTCTGGCGCAGCTCGACCTTGTCGGCGGCCATCAGGTTGCCCTTGACCTCGCCCTCGACGATGATGCCGCCCGCCTCGACGTCGGCCTGCAGCTTGCCGGCCTGCGAGATGGCGAGATGGCCCTTGGTCGCAATCTTGCCCTCGACCCGACCGTCCACGCGAACGCCCTTGTCGAACGACAGCTCACCCTTGAACACGGCATCCGCGCCGATGACGGTGGTGAAACCCGAATCCTTACCGGAAGTCTTGTCGATCATGGTTCTCCCTCGAACTTGAAGTGTCGTTGCCCTCGGCTGTCGCGTGCTACTAGACCTTGCTGGGGGGACCGATTTCGGGGTTTGCCTTTAGCGCCAGAAAAGTCGCCTGGGGCCACGGTTTTGGCCGCTTGTCAGCCGGCTGGCCGCAAGGACAGTGGCCGCCATGCCGAGCGAGAATCGAACGCCCGAGCAGCGCAAGCAGATCGAGCTGTCGGCGCTTTCGGCCGGCTCCATCCTGATGCGCTATGCGGACCGCCAGGTGCTCAAGGAAAGGGATGCCGCGGAACGGCTTTCTGACCTGGACCCCGATGCGCCCTAGACTCCGCAGGATGAGCGGAACGGTGGACGAGGCGCTGGATCCGAGCCGACGGGAGCAGATACGGGTGGCCGTGACCGCGGCCAGCGGGCTCTTCATCTTCCACTCCGACTGGCAGGCGCTGAGGACGGGGGATGTCGAGTCCATTCGGTCCTTGATCCGTCGCATGCGGCACCGCTACCGATTCTTCCAGACCGGTTGCCTCGTCCTCTTCGCGGCGCGCTTGATTCACAATTTCAGCTTCGCCGTGGAGGACTCGACACGATTCCTCCTCGAAGGCGCCACCATGCTCGGGCTGACGTTCTTTTTTTGGCAGCGCTGGGAACGCCTGCGCTCCGAGCTGCGGGCGGCGGCGGAACTGCTGCCGGCCCCTATGACGCGAACAGCTGCCCCGGATCCCGAAACGTCTTGAACTCGAGCGCGTTGCCGGCGGGGTCGAGCAGGAACATCGTGCGCTGTTCGCCCGGCTCGCCTTCGAATCGCACGGTCGGTTCGATCAGGAACGCGACGCGGGCGCCCCGCAGCTTCGCTTCGACCTCGTCGAACTGCTCCCATGCGAGCACGACGCCGAAGTGGGGGATGGGCACCTCGTCGCCGTCGACGGGATTGGTGCCCCGCACGCCTCCGCCGTCCGTGCGGTGCACGACGAGCTGGTGCCCGAAGAAGTCGTAGTCGATCCAGCGCTCGGCGGAACGGCCGCGGGGGCACTCCAGGACGCCTTCGTAGAACGCGGCCGCCTGCTCGAGGTCGTCAACGGGAATGGCGAGGTGGAAGGGGGGCATGGGGACAAGCTACGGGCTGCGCGCTACGAGCTGCGAGCCGAACCGCTTCGGGTGCGTTCCGGCGCGCAGCCTCAATCTCCTCCCCTGGCGCGCTCCACCAGCTCGCGCAGCTTCATCAGCGCATCGAACGGCGTCATGTTCTCGGGATCGAGCTGCTGGAGGTCGCGGCGCAGCTCCTCGCCTTCGGGCGGGAAGAGGGCGAGCTGCTTGCTCGCCGGCTCCGGCTTCTCGAAGGGCGTGAAACCGACGCCGGAGAGGCCCTCGGTGCGTCCGCTCAGCCCGCTGAGGAGCGCCCTGGCGCGCACGATGACTGCCTGCGGAAGGCCGGCGAGGCGACCCACGTGGATGCCGTAGCTGCGATCGGTCCCGCCCTCCTGGATGCGGTGCAGGAAGACGACGTCGTCGCCCCACTCCTCGACCGCCACGTGCAGGTTGAAGATGCCCTTCACCTCGTCGGCCAGCGCGGTCAGCTCGTGATAGTGCGTCGCGAAGAGCGTGCGGCAGCCGGTCACCTGCGCGAGGTACTCGGTCACCGCCCACGCGATCGCGACGCCGTCGAAGGTCGACGTGCCGCGCCCGACCTCGTCGAGGACGACCAGGCTGCGCTTGGTAGCGTGATGGCAGATCGACGCCGTCTCCGCCATCTCGACCATGAAGGTCGAGCGGCCGCCGGCGAGATCGTCATCCGCGCCGATGCGCGTGAAGATGCGATCGACCACGCCGATGTGCGCGCTCGTCGCCGGCACGAACGAACCCGCCTGGGCGAGCAGCGTGATGAGCGCCGCCTGCCGGATATAGGTCGACTTGCCCGCCATGTTGGGGCCGGTCAGAACCGCGACCTGGCGCGCGTCGTGATCGAGCAGCAGGTCGTTCGGCACGAAGCGTTCGTCGATCAGCGCGCGCTCCACGATCGGATGGCGGCCTTCGCGAATTTCCAGCCGATCCGAGTCGGAGACGACCGGGCGCACGTAGCCGTACGCGGACGACGCCTCCGCGAGCGCGCGGTGCACGTCGAGCTCCGCCAGCAGGCCGGCGGTCAGCTGCAGCCGCTGCACCTCGGCGACGACGGCCGCGCGCAGCTCCTCGAAGAGCTTGACCTCGAGCGCCTGCGCGCGCTCCTGCGCCGAGACGACCTGCGTCTCGTACTCCTTCAGCTCCGGCGTGATGTAGCGCTCCGCTCCCTTGAGCGTCTGCTTGCGGATGAAGTCCTCCGGCACCTTGTCCTTGTGCGCGTGGGTGACTTCGATGTAGTAGCCGAAGACCTTGTTGTGGCCGACCTTGAGGCTGTCGATGCCGGTGCGCTCGATCTCTCGCGCACGCAGCTCGGCGAGCAGCGTCTTGCCGTCGCGCCGCAGCGCGCGCAGCCGGTCGAGCTCCTCGTGGTAGCCGTCGCGGATGACGCCGCCCTCGCGCAGGTGCGCCGGCAGCTCGTCGCCGAGGCCGCGCGCGAGCAGCTCGCGAATCTCCGGCACCGGGTCGAGGTCGGAGCGAATGCGCTGCAGCGGGGCCGACTGCACCGCGGCGAGTTGCGTCTGCAGGCTCGGGATCGCGTCGAGCGAGAGTCGCAGGCCGAGCAGATCGCGCGGCGTGCAGCGACCGGTGGCCGCGCGCGACGCGATGCGCTCGATGTCGCGCACGCCCTTGAGTGACTCCTTCAGGTCTCGTCGCAGGAAGGAGTCGCCCGCGAGTTCCTCGACCGCGTCGAGGCGCGCCTCGATCTCATCCACCTTCGTGAGCGGCTCGTGGAGGCGCTCGGCGAGCATGCGCGCGCCGCCCGCCGTCG
>JBCDBY010000133.1:0-11535 GCA_039182715.1 Planctomycetota bacterium | reverse complement strand
GCTGCATCGCCGACAAGGGCGGCACGCAGGAGCTGACCGACGAGCAGAAGGCGAAAGCGACCAAGGCGTTCCGCGACATCCTGACCGAAGCGGTCGACCCCTACTACCCGGTCGTCGACAAGGCGGGCCCCAACGTGCTGCGCGTGCGCATCGCGCTCACGGAGCTCAAGCCGTCGAGCAAGGACATGGGCGTCGGCGCCGCCGCGCTCGAGGTCGACTTCCGCGACTCGAACAGCAACGAGGTGCTCTGCGCCGCCGTGAGCCGCATTGAAGGCAGCGAGCGCGGCAAGTGGGCCAAGGACGAGTGGCAGGCGGTCGAGGGCGCGTTCTACGAGTGGGCCGATCGGCTGCTGACCTTCATGGACAGCCACCACACCGAATGAGCCTCGGCCTCGCGCTGGGGGGCGGCGGCGCCAAGGGCCTCGCCCACATTCCCATACTCGAGGCATTCGACGAGGCGGGCGTGCGGCCCGACGTCGTCTCGGGCACCAGCATCGGGGCGATCCTCGGCGCGCTCTACGCCGCGGGCAAGAGCGCGGCGGAAATCCGTGCGCTGGTCGGCGACATGCTGCCGGCGGATCAGGACGGCTTCAGCGACACGCTGCGCAAGTTCACCGGCAACAGCCTGCTGAGCTTCTTCTCGTTCAACTTCGGCGACGGCGGGCTGCTCGACACGAAGGACCTCGAGACGTTCTTCGAGCGCGCGTTCGGCGTCACGACGTTCGAGGAGCTGACCATCCCGCTGCGCGTCGTCGCCGCCGACTTCTGGAAGCGCGAAGAGGTGGTCTACGACAGCGGTCACCTCGCGTCCGCGGTACGCGCTTCGATGGCGCTGCCCGGCATCTTCACCGCGGTGGAGCGCGACGATCGCATCCTCGTGGACGGCGGCGGCGTGAATCCGCTGCCGTTCAACCTGCTGAAGCGCGAGTGCGAAGCCGTCGTGGCGGTCGACGTCTCCGGCCAGAAGGTGCCGGACGAGAGTTCGCAGCCGGGGACCTTCGAGGCGCTCTTCGGCATGTCGCAGATCATGTCCAACTCGATCGTGCAGGAACAGCTGCGCACGGAGAGGCCGGACCTCTACCTGCGCCCCACCATCGAGAACGTGCGCGTGCTCGAGTTCTGGCGCGCCGACGAGATCATCGCCGGCGCCGAGCCGGAGAAACAGGAGTGTCTCGACTGGCTCAACGGCCGCCGAGACGCTGCGCGATAACGCCCTCGACGCCGGTGCGCGGACGGGCGAGCACCTGATCGAAACAGTCGCCGGCGATCTCGTCGCGACCGTCGAGGCGCGCGGCGATGCCGAGCAGCAGGAAGCTGCGCCCGACGTTCACCTCCGCCTCGGCCAGCGAGGCGCCGACCATCTTCGCGTAGGACTCGGCGAGCGTTCGCTTGCCTTCGGCGAGTTCCTTCCAGCCGCCCTCGCCCAGCTTGGTGGCCCATGCGGCGGCGTCCGCGTCGCGCCCCGCCCCGCGCGCGGCGAGCCAGGCGAGCACGACGTCGAGTTCCTCCGCCCCTTCGAGCTCGGCCACCTTCGAGGCGGCGCGCGACGCACGCTCCCAGCGATCGCGTTCGATGCCGATGAAGGCGCGCGCTCGGTTCACGTTGACCAGCAGCTTGCCGCTCGTGATGCGCCGGAAGTGCTTCTCCGCATCCCGCGGCCGCTTCTCGCCGTACGCGATGCGGCCGCGCTCGAACGCGATGCCGTCCGACGTCGCGTCCTTCGCGTGGTCCGCAAGCAGCAGCCGTGCCTCGCGGTAGCGGCCGAGATCGATCCACGACGCGGCCAACCAGCGGGTCGCGCGCTCGCGCAGCGCGGGAGCGAGCTGGTACTTCTTGCCGTGCCAGCCCGGATCCCACCAGAGGATGCGCGCGCCGGCGACCGAGTCCTGCATCCAGTAGCAGGCGAGATAGGTCGGATAGCGGACCGACGCCGACTCCGGGTCGCCGTGCACCAGCATGCCGCCGGTCGCCGCGACGACGGTGTCCATGCGGCGCAGACGCAGCGCCGGCCCGACGGCCGCCTCCAGGTTGCTCGGCTTCGAACCCGCGAGGCGCGCATCCTCCACCGCGGCCAGCGTCACCTCGGGCTTGTCCGCCTTGCCGCGCCAGAAGATGCGCATGCTGTGCGCATAGGGGGAGCCCGGGACGCGCGCCACCGCGCGCTCCGCGTCGCGCGCCGACGCGCGCAGATCGAGGCCGCGCAGACGATCGTCGTCTCTCGGGAACTTCAGCCGCGCGGCGTAATCGGCCGCGAACTCGTCCTCGACGGCCGCGGCGCAGGCGGCCAGCACCTGATCGGATCGCGGCTGCAGCGCGGTGAGGCGCGTGCCCGCGATCATGAGGTCGGTGCGCCGCGCGAGATCGAACGCATCCCGAAGGCGCCCGCCCTCGCGCAGGAAGTCGGCGAAGAGCAGACACGCTTCCGCCTGCTGGCGCGTGACGGCGTGGCGCGGCGGCGAGTCGAGCAGCGGCCCGCTCCATTCCAGCACCGCCTCCTTGGGACGGTCGAGTTTCCAGAAGGCGAGTCCGCGCACGATCGGGTCCGTGGTCGTCGCCGCCGCCTCCTCGTGCTTTCCGAGCCGCACGAGGATCTCCGCCGTGAAATCGGGGAAACGCTTCGCGTCGGGCGCGAACGCGCCGGGCTTGCCGTCCTTGTCGATCCGCGCCCAGGTGCGCACGAGCGCGGCCTGCGATGCGGCCGCGCTGCCCGGCTCGAGCGGGTTCTTCTCGGCGAGCTTGTCGAGGAGCCCGACCGCCGACGCCGTCATGCCCATGCGCGCCATGCGCGCGGCGCACGAGACGATCCACTCGGAATCGGTCGCGATCTCCTGCGTCGTGATGGCGTGGCGCAACGAGGTGAAGCTCATCCGCGCCGTCTCGATCGTGCGACCCGCGCGCATCGACCAGTCGACGATCTCGCGCAGCGCGATCAGCGCCCGCTCGTCCCGCCGGTCGGGACGCGTGAGGGCGGAGAAGTAGTAGCGGTAGGCGTGCGAAAGCGCCTGATCGGCGTCGACGGCGAGCGCGATGCAGGCGAGCCGCGCTTCCTCCTCGGCGTCGCTCATCTCCCAGCTGATCCCGGTGATCGAGAGCTTGAGCGCGGCGTTCGCGTGCTCCGCCGCCTTCTTCGCCTGTCCGACCAATCGGAATCCACGCGCGAGGGCGAGGTGAATCTCGCGCTCTTCTTCCGGGCCCGGATTGGCCCGCAGCGCCGCCGCGAGCAGATCCTCGACCGCACGCTTTCCGGTGGCGCGATCCACCTGCCGGATCGCGCGGTCGAGCTGCGTCTGATGCGTCCTCCATCCGTCCTGGGCAAAGACCGCCCCGGTCAGGAACAGAACGGGAAGGAGGCCGTACCGAGGCATGGCGATCATCCTACGACCAAGACACGGCGATGACGCGGACGGAGGGTAGGATCTTCGCCATGTCGCTGCGGTTGGAGCGCGTCTCCCACCGATTCGGGAAGCAGGAGGTCCTGAAGAACGTCTCGCTCCACATCGAGCGCGGCGACTGCTACGGGTTCATCGGGCACAACGGCGCGGGCAAGACGACCGCCATGCGCGTGCTGCTCGGCCTGCTCGACCCGGACGACGGCCGTGTCGTCGTTGACGGATTCGAGGCGAATGGCTACCCCCGCGAGGCGCGCGCACGCATGGGCGCGCTCATCGAGCAGGCGGGCTTCCATCCCGGCTGGTCGGGTGCGCGCAACCTGCGGCTGCTCGCGCGCCTGGGCGGTGCGAGTGCCGACGTCGGCTCGCTCATCGAGCAGGTCGGCCTCGCGCACGCGGGCGACAAGCCGGTGCGCGCCTACTCGCAGGGCATGCGCCAGCGGCTCGGCGTGGCGCAGGCGCTGCTGGGCGACCCCGACTACGTGCTGCTCGACGAGCCGTCGAACGGGCTCGATCCCGACGGCATTCAGGAGATGCGCGCGCTCATTCGCCGGCTGACGCAGGAGGAGGGGCGCACGGTCCTCATCTCGTCCCATCAGCTGCACGAGCTGGAGGGCATCTGCAACCGCGTGGGCGTGCTGCGGCAGGGGCAGTTGGTCATGGAGGAGACGATCGAGAATCTCCTCCAGAGCGATCAGTACCGGCTGGAGACCGACGATCCCGAGGCGGCGGTGCGCGTCATCGAGGAGATGGGTTTGCACGCACGCGCGGCGAGCCCGGTCTCGGTCACGCTGGCCGAACGCAAGCCGGCCGAGGTGGTCCGGGCGCTGGTGGGCCGCGGCGTCGGCGTCTCCAGCTTCTCGCCCGAAGCGCCCTCGCTGGAGGAGATCTACCACCGCGACACGGCGCCGCTGCCGCCGCCGCCGTCCCTCGAGGTCGGCCCGCCGGATCCGCGGCGCGCGCCGTCGATGCCGGTCGGGCGCATGGTCATGCACGAGCTGCGCCGCTGGTCCGGCCAGTGGACGACGCCGGCCATGCTGGCCGCACCCGCACTCGCCGGCGTGCTCGCCATCTGGACGCGCGTGCAGGACGTCGCGCGCGACGCGGCGGCAGTCGAGGAGGGCGCGCTGGCGACGGCGACGAGCGTGAACGCCTTCGAGGGCGTGGCGCGGGCGCTCCACCCCGGACTCTGGCTGCTCGGATACGTGCTGTTGGGGCTCGCCAGCCAGTCGATCGCGGGCGAGTTCGGCCAGGGCACGCTGCGCAACGTGCTGTTGCGTCCAGTCACACGTGTGCAGGTCGCGCTCGGCAAGGGACTCGCGCTGCTGTGCGCCGCGCTCGCCGCCTATGCGGTGCTGGTCGGCGTCTCGATTGCGACGGCGTCCGCCTTTTTCGAATGGAAGGGCGTCGTCGAGATCCTGCCGAACGGACTCGAATTCGAGCACCGCCCCATCGACGAGCTGTGGCCGGTCTTCTACAAGGCGCTGCAGATCTCGATCCTGCCGCTCTTCGCCTACACCGCGATCGGGTTCCTGTGCGGTGCGCTCGTACGGCGCGGCGCGACGGCGCTTTCGCTCGCGCTCGGCACCGGCGTGGCGCTCGACCTCGGCCGCGGCTTCTTCACGAATTCCGCGATCGAGCCGTGGCTGCCCATGACCTACCTGCCGTCCGAACTCGGGCGCTACTCCTACATCGACTACATGCTGGAGTGGTCGCAGGGCACCAGCGGCATCCAGTATCTGTTCGAGAAGACCGAGGTGGCGTGTCCGCTTCTGTGGATCGTGGCCGGATTCCTCGCGACGGCATGGACTTTGAAGCGGAGATACGTGCCTTGATCCGCGTTCTGCCTCTCCTACTCCTGGCCGGCTGCGCCTTCCTCGCGCCGAAAGTGCCCAAGGAGTCGCCTCCCCTCCTCGATCTCGAGGAACCGCTCGAGCTCTATGAGGAGCCGGCCGACGAGCCGGAGCGCATCGGACTGCCCAAAGGAAGCTTCACCGGTGTCTACGTGACGGAATCGGCGCGCAACCTGGAGGACCTCGGCTCCGAACCGGAGGGCGTGCTGATCGATCGCGTCGTCGAGAATTCGCCGGGCCAGTTCGCCGCGCTCGAGAAGGGCGACCTGATCGTCGAGGCCAACGGCGAGCCGGTGCAGTACGCCAGCGAGTGGCGCAAGCTGGAGCTCGAGACCGAGCCCGGCACGCGCATCGAGCTGATCTACGACCGCGCCGGGGCCGAGCGGGAGGCGACGCTGGTCGCGGTCGAGCGCGTCTACCCGGCGGATCGCCGGAAGGCGGAGCGCTTCCGCGAGGAGGATCGCGTCGGCGTCGTGGTGCGCACCGCGACCGAGGTGGAGGCGCGCAACGCGGGGCTCGGCCCCGGGGCGGGCGCGGTTGTCGTCGGTCTCGCGCGCACCAGCCCGTGGCGCCGCGCCGGCCTGCTCTACGGCGACCTGATCGTCGACGCGGGCGGCCAGGCGATCGCGCATCCGAACCTGCTGCTTAAGGCGGTGCGCGACGCGCCGGCCAAGGGGCGCATCAAGCTGAAGCTGGTGCGCGGCGGCGAGACGCTCGAAATCGACGCGCCGGTGAGCCGGCGCGCGCAGGAGCAGCAGATCACGCAGATCCCGCTGCTCTACTACTTCGAGCGCGACCGCGACCAGACGTCCTTCTGGGTCTTCCTCGGCATCTACAAGCGGGTGAAGACCGCCGCCGCGACCGACACGCGCGTGCTCTGGTTCTTCAAGTTCCGCTCGGGCGACTCCGACCGGCTCGAGGAAGTGAAGGAGTGAGGTCGCTCGTTCTCCTTCTCGCGCTGGCCGGCGTCGCGTCGGCCCAGCAGGTGACCCCGATCCAGTTCGGCGACGGCGTCACCGTGAGCGACGCGATCTACACGGATATCGACGGGGACGGTCGCACCGATCTCGCGATCTCCACGCGTCGCCCGGAGCGCGCGCTGCAGATCCACCTGCAGCAGAAGTCGGGCGTCCCGTTCCGGAGCGCGCCCGACTACGAGCTCGCCCCCGTCTACAACGACGCCGTCGTCTTCACGATCGCGGACGTGCACCCCGATCGCGGCAAGGAGGTCGTCCTCTTCTCCGCGAAGGGCGTCTTCGTCTGGCGCCCGATCGGTGGCGAGAAGGAGCGCGCCGCGAAGCTCGTCGACTGCGAGTTCCTCTGGCAGCTTCCGTTCTCGACGCTGGTCGCGTGGCCGGACGGCGTGCGCGACGTGAACAACGACGCGCTGCCGGACCTGATCGTGCCCGAGCCCGACGGCTACCGCATCATCCTGCAGACCGCGCGCGGCACGTTCGGCGCGCCGCAGGAGATCTACATTCCGGCCGGCCCCGAGGCGATGGGCCGCGGCGACATGCGCTCCCGCTCGCGGCGCCGGCGCATGGTCCAGAAGTACTCGTCGCGCGTGCAGATCGGCGGCGGCGGCGAGCTGGTGCAGCGGCTGACCGGCCCGCTCGTCGACGTCTCCGACCGCGTGCCCGCGCCGCAGCTCGTCGACTGGGACGCGGACGGCGACCTCGACGTGGTCGTGCGCACGGTCAAGTACCTGCACGTCTTCACGCAGGATGCCGAGGGCAAGTTCGGGACCTCGCCGGCCGTCTCGCGACGGATGCCGGTCGTGGCGGATCGCAAGCGGAGGCTCGAGGTCTCCTACTCGGCGCACACGCTCGACCTCGACCGCGACCAGCGCGCCGACTGCGTGATCTTCTCCGGCGACCAGCGCAGCAAGGAAGTGCGCACGCAGGTGCAGTTCTTCACGCAGAGCGGCGGCCGGGCGCTGTTCGGCGAGAAGGGCATGCCGGACCAGCTGCTGGTCTTCTCCGGCTTCGCCGGCATTCCGCGCTTCGACGATGTGAACGGCGACGGCTACCCCGATCTCTTCGCCGGCGCCATCCGTCCCGACCTGCTCGACACCATTCGCGGCGATTCGTCCCGCACGCTGGACGCCGAGCTCTACGTCTTCCTGAGCCGCAAGGGCCGCTTCGCGCGGACGCCCGACCTGCTCTACCGCAGCAAGTTCGAGGTCGAGGGCATGCGCCCGAGCCGGCGCGCGACGGTCATCCGTTTCTTCGGCGACGTGACCGGCGACGGCATGAAGGACCTGCTGCTGCGCGACTCCGCGACGTCGCTGAAGGTGATGATGACGCGGCGCACGAACGATGGACTCGAGATCATCTCCAAGCCGCTCTACACGCTGCGCGTGGAGAAGAACGCCGGGGTGCGGTACGGGCCCTCGCGCGGCAAGCGCAAGGCGCCCGACCTGATCGTGCTGGAGGACAAGCAGGTCCTGCACGTGAGGTTCCCGTGAGGATCGTGCTCGTCCTGCTCCTGGCCGCGACGCTGGCGCCGGCCCAGTCGTTCCGCACGCGCAAGACGCTGCGACCCGGGTACGACGTGGCGCGCTGGAAGCTGCTGACGGCGTCCGGCACCGATACGGCGCAGTTCATCCTCGTGGGCGGCGACGGCTCGGTGAAGAGCTGGCTCGACTTCGACGCCGCCCCGGTCGGCGATCTCGTGCTGCCGCAGGCCGCACGCACGCTGCTGGCGTGGGAGAACGTGCTGGCCGAGAACGCTCGTTCGCAACTGATCGCCATCTCGCCGGGCGGCGCGGTCGCCTATCGAGCCGACGAGCGCGGCGTGTTCCAGGCCAAGGGCGAATCGCTCGCGCGGCGCGCACGTTTCAGGCTGCGCGTGGGCGACCCGACCTTTGCGGGCGTGGTGCAGGACATCAACGAGGACGGCAAGCTCGACCTCGTGGTGCCGGGCTCCGACCGGACCGACGTCTGGGTGCAGACGCCGAAGGGCTTTCGCCGCACGGCGCGCATCGAGGTGGACGTCGACCGCTTCGACACGCTCAACGGCACGGCTCTCTCCAACGATCTCTCCACCACCTTCCGCATCCCGAACCTGCGCACCTCGGACGTGAACGGCGACGGGCGGCCCGACCTGCTGGTGAAGAGCGGGCGGGTGCGCGCGTTCCACCTGCAGCGCGAGGACGGCAGTTTTCCGGCGGAGCCCGACGTGACGCTCGACCTGCGCATCTTCCGCGACACGACGCCCAAGGCGGCGCTCCGGCCGGGTCGCACGCTGGCGGGCGGGGACCGGCAGCGCTACGAGTCGCGCGATCTCGACGGTGACGGCATTCCCGACTACGTGATCGCGCACCGCCGCAAGGTGTGGGTCTTCCACGGCAACAAGAACAAGCCCCAGTTCACGGAGCCGACGACGATCCTCAAGGTGTCGGACGACATCACCGCGCTGGTGCTGGTGAAGCTCGACGAGGACGAGTTCCCGGACATGGTCCTGCTCAAGGTGCAGGTGCCGAGCGCGGCCGGCGTGGTCGCGGGTCTGGTACGCGGACTCGAAGTCGAGGCGGATGCGCTCGGCTATGCGAGCGAAGGCGGCAAGGGCTTCGCGCGCAGTCCCGGCTGGCGCAGCACGATCACCCTCAAGCTGCCGAAGCTGACCAAGGTGCTCAAGGACCCCGGCAAGATCATCGAGCGCATCGAGGAGGCGGGGCGGAAGTTCCGACTGCGCCGGTTCGACGACTTCAACGGGGACGGGCTCGACGACACGCTGCTGCTGAGCGAGGACGGCCAGCGCATCGACTACTGGAAGGGCAACCGCAAGATCGAGGCGGTCGAGCAGGTCATCGACTTCGGACAGACGGTGCGACGCATCCTGTTCGAGGACGAGAACAAGAGCTGGGACCTCGAACGCATCCTGCAGTTCGTGAGCGGCACCGCCAACGAGCTGACCGAGACGCTCACCGACGGCCGCGTGCCCGACGCGACGCTGACCTTCCGTGATCCGGCCAAGTTCCGGCGCGTCGACTTCGCGACGGGCGACCTCGACGGCGACGGACGCGCGGAGATCGTCGTCCGCTACGCGCCGGTCGATCGCCCCGAAGACGCGATCTTCGACATCATCGAGCTTCGGTAACATCGGGCGCATGAAGCGCGTCGCCCTGCTCGCCGACATCCACGGGAATGCGGCCGCGCTGCGGGCGGTGCTCGACGACCTCGCGGGCGTGGACGTCGACGGCCACGTCCTGCTGGGGGACTACTTCCTGTTCGGGCCGCGACCGCTCGAAGTTGCCGAGGCGCTGCGCGCGCTCGGTGGGCCCACGATCAAGGGCAACACCGACGACTACATCGTCCGCCAGCCGCCCGACCACGCGTTCGCGCCGATGTTGCGCTGGTACCGCGAGCAGCTCGGCGACGAGCACCTGGCGTGGACGGCGGCGCGCCCGTTCCGCCACGAGATCGAGCCGGGTCTGCAGCTGGTGCACGCCAACCCGAGCGACCTCGAGTCGCTGCTGATCACGGAGCAGGACGAATGGGAGACCTACCCCTCGACGAGTGAAGAAGAGGCCGCCCGGCTCATCGGCGACCACACCGCGGCGCTCACCGTCTACGGCCACATCCACTACGCGAGCCGAGGCGAGCTGGCCGGGCAGCAGCTCGCCTCGGTCGGCTCGATCGGCATGCCCTTCGACGGCGACCACCGCGCCGCCTGGGCGATCGCCCACCACGACGGCAGCGACTGGACGCTCGAGCACCGGCGCGTCGAGTACGACTACGAAGCGGTGGCCCAGGAGATCCGCGACCAGGGCACGCAACTCGCGGAAGGCCGCGCGCTGCGCATCCTCCAGGCGCGCCCCGTCCCCCTCCGGACGCATTGAGCCGCCTCGGCGTCAGTTGGCCACGGAGGCACGAAGACACGGAGAACCATCAGCTCCCATGGCCCTATCCGGAGCGTACTGAGTACGCTCCGGGGGCCGGTCTAACTGTCTGGGAAAGATGGGTTTAGGGCGGGCGGCTGCGCCTTGGAGGTGCGCACTACGAGCGGACCAGCCGCTGCGGTTCCCACTCGTGCGGGACCCAGCCGACGGCGGAGAGCACGCCCAGGAAGAAGAGGATCATGAAGACCAGCGACTGCACCGCGAACGCGCCGAGGCCGACGCTGTCGAACAGCAGGGCAAGGAGCAGCAGCACGGAGCTGAAGGCGCCCGCCAGCAGGCCGAAGACGAACGTCGCGGCGAGGCCGCCGAAGGCGCCGTTGAGCAGTCGCACCGTCGCCACGTCGAAGGGCTCGTGCGCCTTCAGCGCGACAATGCCAAGGCAGGCGAAGGTCGTGAGCAGCAAGGCCACACCCGCCGCCCAGAGCCAGCCGTTGCTCAACGCGTAGGCGAGGAAGAGCAGCGGCCCGGCGCCGCGCCATGCGGCCCACCCCCAAAGGGCGGCGCGCCGCGCGCCCGGCGGCTGCAGCGCGGCATGCTCCGCCTCGCGGCTGAGCGGCACGTGCTGCGCCACGCCGACGAACAGCGAACCCGCCAGCAGCGCGTTCACCTTCCACGGCGGCAGGCCGCGCGTGCGCATGTCGGCGCGCTCGGCCATCAGTTCCCCCCGGAACTGGTGCCGGATATCCGACGGCACCATCAGCATCAGGAGCCCGACCCATCCGTCGCCCCGATACGTCGACGAATTGTTCATCTCGCTACCTCTCTGGTAGCAGCATGGCGCACACTCTCAGCGTCGCAAGCCGGTCGCCGCAAGAAAGCCGCGCTCGAGCTCGCCGAGCGACTCGATTCCGAACGATTCGCGGATCGCCTGCTCGACCGGCTGGGTCGCCATCCGGTCGAGGAACGAGCGCCAATCGCGGTCACTGCCGAGGTTTCGCAGGTAGTCGGTGAAGGCGTAGGACTGGTTGTAGAAGAGGAACGCGCGGTTGGGCGGCGTGGAGCGCAGCGAGGTCAGCTCTTCCAGCGAGAAGACCTCGCTGCTTCGCTTCAGCCACGCGCGTCGCTGCGCGCGGCCGCCCTTCGATTCCCGCAGCATCGCCATGCCCTCGTCGAGCCAGTGCGCGCGACGGAACGCCTTGAAACCGAAGTGCTGCGCCACGTGCACCATCTCGTGGGGAATGACGGTCTCGAAGAGCGTCGACTGCCCGGTGAACGTCTCCACCCGCAGCAGCGACTTTCCGTCCTCGTCGAGCGTGCGGTAGGTGACGCCGCCGGTCGCCGCCCGGCCCACCGAGTTGGCGCCGAGCGGTGTGCCCTCCGGATTGCGGTCGGCGCTCACGTAGGCGCTCTGGTCGGCGTGAATCACGACCTCGACCGGGATGGCGGGATC
>JBCDBY010000132.1:0-11564 GCA_039182715.1 Planctomycetota bacterium | reverse complement strand
GAAGCGCGCCGCCATATCGCGGGCGAGATCCGTCGCGTGTTGCGCCCCGGTGGGCACTGCTTCTTCTGGGACCTGCTGCGCGCCAACGACTTCGCCGGGGGCGACGCGCTCGTGGCCGAGGAAATCTTCGAACGCCTCGAGCCTGTCTGGGATCGCACGACGCTCGTGCGCGGATTCCGCGCGCGTGACTTCGGACGGGAGGAGGAGGCGCCGACGCATCGCGCGGTGCTGTTGCGACGATGAGCGGCTGGCGCATCCCCCTGACGAAGATCGATCTCGGCGCCGAGGCGGAAGCGGCGGTGGTCGAGGTCGTGCGCTCGAACTGGCTCTCCATGGGACCGCAGACGGAGGCGTTCGAGCGCGCGTTCGACGGCATCGCGGTCTCGTCCGGCACGACAGCGCTCGAGTTGGCGATGCAGGCGCTCGGCCTGGGGCCGGGCGACGAGGTGATCGTTCCCTCGCTCACCTTCGTGGCCACGGTGCACGCGGTCCTGCGCTGCGGTGCGACCCCCGTCTTCGCCGACGGCGACCCGTGGCTCCTGCCGGCCGACGTCGCGCGTCGGGTCACGCCGCGCACGCGTGCGGTCGTCGCCGTGCACTACGCCGGCGTCGTGCGGGACATGGACGCGCTGCGCGCCGCGGCGCCCGGCTGCCTGCTCGTGGAGGACGCCGCGCACTGCCCGGAGATGCGCACTCTCCATGGCGACGTCGCCTGCTACAGCTTCTACTCGAACAAGAACTTGGCTGTCGGAGAGGGCGGCGCCGTGCGCGCGCGCGATCCGGACGTGGCCGCGCGCGTCCGTCTCCTGCGCTCGCACGGCATGTCCGCGACGAGCTGGGAGAAGTCGCAGGGCCGCGGCCGCAGCTACGACGTGGCTGCGCACGGCAGCAACGCGCGACCGGTGGAACTCTCCATGGCGCTGGCGCGCATCCAGCTCGCGCGCCTTCCGGCGGCGGTCGAGCGGCGCCGGGCTCTCGTCGAACGCTATCGCGCGGCGCTTCCGGATCTCGACGACCGCGCCGGCTCGCACCTCATCGTCGTGGTGCTGCCCCATGGCGCCGATCGCGACGCCGTGCGCGCGCATCTGGAAGGCCGCGGCATCGAGACGACCGTCCATTATCCTCCCGTGCACCGCTTCACCGCTTTCGACGCCGACGTGGAGCTGCCCGAAACCATGCGACTCGCCCCGCGCCTGCTGACCCTGCCGCTCCACCCGCTGCTCACCGAGGAGGAAGTGGACGAGGTCGCTTCGACGCTGAAGGAGGTCCTGTGAAACGCGCGCTCGTCACCGGCGCGGGCGGCTTTATCGGCTCGCACCTCGTCGAGGCGCTGGTCGCCGAAGGCGTCGAGGTCCGCGCCTTCGTCCGCTACAACTCGCGCGGGGCGCGCGGCCACCTCGATGCTCTCGATGGGCCGTTCGACTCCTTTGCCGGCGACGTGCGCGACGCCGACCAGGTGAAGGACGCCGCGCGCGACTGCGACGTCGCCTTCCACCTCGCCGCACTCATCGGGGTGCCGTACTCCTATCACGCGCCGCGCAGCTACGTGGACGTCAACGTGCGCGGCACGCTCAACGTCCTCGAGGCGGTGCGGGAGACCGGGGCGGTCCTCGTGCACGTATCCACGTCGGAGACCTATGGGGGCGCCGACGGCGTGCTGCGCGAGGATTCGCTGCCGCTTGCGCGCTCGCCGTACGCGGCGAGCAAGATCGCGGCGGACAAGCTGGTCGAATCCTACGTGCACTCGTTCGACATGCCGGCGGTCACGCTGCGGCTGTTCAACACCTACGGTCCGCGACAGTCGGCGCGCGCCTTCCTTCCGTCGGTGATCACGCAGGCGCTCGCGCGCGACGTCGTCCGGGTCGGCTCGCTGGAGCCGGTGCGCGACTACGTCTACGTGCGCGACGCGGCGTCGGCGCTGCTCGCGGCTGCGCGCTGCGAGGGAGCACGCGGCCGCGTCGTGCACGTCGGTACCGGCATCGGCCACACGATGGGAGAGCTGGCGGAGCGCGCGCTGGCGCGGGTGGGCGGCGACAAGCGGCTGGAGATCGACGCGGACCGCGTGCGGCCGATCTCCTCCGAGGTGATGCGCCTGGTGTGCGACGCATCCGAGGCGCGGGCGCTCTTCGGCTGGCAGCCGCGCGTGGATCTCGACGAGGGACTCGACGAGACCATCGCGTATCTGCGCGCGCACCTCGACGACTACCGCACGGGCGAGTACGCGGTATGAGGATCTGCATCGCGCACGATGAGATCGGCGACGACGACGGATCGAGCCGCTACCTCGCCGACGTGGCGCGCTTTTTTCGCGAGGAGGGGCACGACGTCGGCGTGGCGGCGCGCTGGACGCGATCGGAGAAACCGCCCCCGCCCGCCGAGGGGCCGTGGGACGTGCTCCTTGCCACCGACCGCGCGCCGCGCATCGAAGCAAAGCGGTTCGTCTACGCGCCGCTCGACCTCTTCGCCCCGACCGACGAACGGGTCGATCTGGAGCGCTGCGACGTCCTGCTGCGATTCACCGACGGTGCGGTGCGCGCGCTGGAGGAGCGTTATGCGCTGCCGCTCGCACACAAGGCGATCGCGGTGCCGTACGTGAGCCGTGCGTTCGAAGAGCGGCCGGAGCCCGACTTCGCGCGGACGGGCAACCGGCTTCTGTGGGTCGGGCGGTTGATCCCGGAGAAGGACGTCGCGTTCCTCTTCCGCGCGGTGGAGCGGCTGCGCACGCCGGATTGGGAGCTGCGCGTCTGCGGCCGCGGACCGGAGCGGGTGCCCGGTGGGCGCGTCCGGGCGCTCGGCTTCGTCGACGACCTGAGCCGGGAGTACGCGACGGCGAAGCTCTTCCTGACGGCGTCGCCGACGGAGCACTTTTCGCTCACGCTCATGGAGGCGTACGCCCACGGCACGCCCTGCCTCGGTCGCCGCCCGGATGGGGAAACCGTGCGCAATGCATGCGACGTGCAGATCGAGGACGGGCGGACCGGCTACCTTTTTTCGACGGAGGAGGAGCTGGCGAGCCGGATCGACGACCTGCTGGCGGACGAGCCGCGACGGCAGGCGATGGCGCGCGCCGGCTGGCAGCGCAAGCGCGAGGTGTTTTCCCTCGCGCGGTTCCACGACGCTTTGCGCACGGCGATCGCCGGCTGAGTATCCTGTTCGCCGCACCATGCGCACGCTGATCTTCTGGGCCCTCGGCCTCTTCGCGTCTCTTCTGATCTTTTCGGGCGTTCTGGTTCTCTGCGACGACGTCGAGCCGGCGCCGACGGTCATCGATGCGATCGCGTTTCGGGAGCAGAAGCCGAAGCAGCGCTGGGTCAAGCTCGAGGACGCGACGCTGCTGTGGCGTCGCGGAATCCGCAGCTACCGCATGCGAAAAGATGGCGAGGGGGCGAAGAAGCGCATCGTCTACTACGTCCCGATCGTGCCCACGCGGGAAGCGAGGCGCCTCGCGTCGAAGAGCCCCGATGCCGAGTCGATCGTCGTGCTGGCCCGCATCGATGAGAAAACAGCGATCGAGACGTTCGGGTTCGAGACCGACAAGTCGATCGCGCCGAAGAAGACCGACGTGCCGTGTGTCGGCATCATTCGCCGGTCGCGTGGTCTTTCCGACGTCGCGAAGGCGAAACTCAACGAGAAGTTCCCCGGCATCGACCAGGTGGAGATCCTCGACTTCGGCCGCGAGCCGACGGAGCGCGGCGCCGCGTGGGGCACGCTCGTGTTCGGGCTGCTGCTCGGCTTCGTCTGGGACCGCTGGCGCCGGAACCGCCGCGGCGGCGCGGTACGGATGCCGCAACGGGAGCTGCAGGTGACGGTCTTCTCGATGCTGGGCAAGGTGGCCAAGGCGGACGGCCGCGTCTCTCCGGAGGAGATCGCGGCGGTCGAGCACTTCATGAGCGCGAACGAGTTCGACGCCTCGATGCGCCAGACCTGCATCGGGATCTTCAACCGCGCCAAAGACGACCCGCACGACATCGGGGTCTATGCGCGCCGCTACATGGCGCTAAGGCCGCCGCCGGGTGCCAACCACCATGTTTACGGCCTGCTCATCAGCGTGGCGTGCGCCGATGGATCGATGGGGGAGTCGGAGCGCGCCATGCTCAAGGGCATCGAGGGCACGCTGGGACTGTCGTCGGGAACGTTCGAGGAGATCGTCGCGGAGATCCTGGGGAGTGCCGCCAAGCCGCTGTCCGAAAGCTACGCGGTGCTCGGCGTGGACGAGCGCGCGTCCGACGACGAGGTGAAGCAGGCGTACCGCGACAAGATGCGCAAGTTCCATCCCGACAAGCTGCAGGGCAAGGACCTCGCCGACGAGTTCCTGGAGTACGCCAAGGAGCAGTCCCAGGCGCTGCAGGCGGCCTACGACGCGATCATGAAGTCGCGTCGCGCGTAACCGATGCATGCCCAGGGAGTGAAGAAGAAGTCGCGGGCACGCCGCGTCCTCTTCGTCGCGAGCTACCTGCTCTTCCTGTTCGTCGTGCTGGAGGTGGCCGTGCGGTTCTACTGGGTCGCCAAGGGAACGTCGTTCCTCGGGGCGCCCAACGAACTTCATCGCACCTGGTACCCCGAGCTGGATGGGATCGAGTCGTCGCGTGACGACGAGACGCTCGACATCCTGCTGCTGGGGGGATCGACCATGTTCCTCGCGCAGAAGACGCTCGAGGAGGAGCTCGCGCGCCGGGTTGCCGGGCCGTGGCGCATACACAACGGCGCCATGACGGCGCACACCACCTGGGACAGCCGCTACAAGTACAAGCACCTCGCCGACCAGCGATTCGACCTCGTCGTCGTCTATCACGGCATCAACGACGTGCGCGCCAACAACTGCCCGCCGGAGATGTTTCGGGACGACTACGGCCACTACTCCTGGTACCGGCGCGTCCTTCCCTACGAGTCGGGCTCGGATCGTTGGGTCGTGCTGCCGCTGACGTTGCGCTACATCGTCGATCGCGTCGGCCCGCGCTGGGGGCTTGTCGACGTGATGCCGACCAGCGAACCGCCCGCGCCGTGGCTGCACCACGCGGCCGAGGTGCGCTCGCGCGCGCCCTTCCGCGCCAACCTGGAGTGGATCGCCGACCGGGCAAGGGAGCGCGGCGACCCGCTGGTGATGCTGACCTTCGCGATCCACGTCGACCCGAACTACACCGACGAGGACTTCCTCGCCGGGAAGCTCGCCTACCAGCCACCCCTTGCGCAGGCGATCTCCGTCTGGGGCGATCACGAGCACGTGCGAAGCGGCGTCCTCGTCCACAACGAGGTCACGCGCGACGTCGCGCGCCGCGAAAACATGCAGCTCGTCGAGATGATCGACGCCGTGCCGCGCGAAGCTCGCTACTGGCGCGACGTCTGCCACTTCACGCCGGAAGGCAAACGGGTGTGGGCCCAGGCTCTCGTGTCGGCCCTGCGCGATCAAAACCTCATTCCCGGTCGCTGAGCGCGTCGGTCAACGAACCGTGCGCGCGCGGGGAGGCGTGTGACTGGTACCCTTGAGAATCCATGGGGTGGCGCAGTCGAGCCGAGCGACGGAAAGCGAGAGAGCAGCGGGAGATCGACGCGATGCCGCACGACACGCGCCAGCATCAGCTCTCCCGGATCTCGGCTTGGCCCGTGGCGGTGATGTTTTCGCTCGGCTTCGGAATCTTCCTGTTGAGCGCACTGGTCGACGGGGAGTACACCTTCGCCGCCGTGACTCTTCTCGCGATCACGGGTTCGATCGTCGTGGTGTTCCGCGCGCTCGGCCCGCGCCGTAAGGACTCCGGCTAGACGAACACCTTCGCGACGCCGTGGATGTTCTCGTCGCCGAAGCCTGCCCTTCGTGCCTGAACGAAGAGTTCGCGCGTGGCCGCGGCGACCGGATACCGAGTCTCGACGGCCTGCTCGAAGTAGCCCAGGTCCTTCTCCACCAAGTTGATCGGGAACATCGGCGCGAACTGTCCCGCCGCGATCCCCTGGAGCGCGCCGGCGACGGGGGGCGCCGTCACGGGAAGGTTGGTCAGCAGGTCGAGCCACTGCTCGTCCGTCACGCCGCCGCGGCGCAGGAAGGAGACCGCCTCGCTTGCCGCCGCGATCTGCGTGGCGAAGAAGGTGTTGACCGCCAGTTTGGCGATCGCCGCCTGCCCGTGTGCTCCCATGTGGAAGCGCCGGCCGCAGAATGCGTCGAGCACGTCGGCGCACTCGTCGACCGCGTCGCCTGCCGTCAGACCGATGAGCTGACCGGCGTCGGCTTGCGGCCGCGAGCCCACGACCGGCGCCTCCACCAGGGGCACGGGTAGTTCCATGGCGAGCGTCCGGATCCAGCCCGGCGTGACGGTGCTGCTCTCGATCGCCACCGCGCCGTCCGCCATCGAAGGCGCCGCTTCGCGCCAGATCGCGCCGGACGCGTCGTCGTTCGTGACCATCGCGAGCACGAACCGAGCCCCCGAAACCGCCTCGCCGATCGACCCGGCTATACGGGTGCCACGTAATTCCGCCGTGGGGGAGCGGTTCCAGGTCGTGACGGCAAAACCGGCCTCCGAAAGGCGTTTTGCAATGCGGGAGCCCATGGCGCCGAGGCCGAGGACGGTGACGGGAGTGGGGTTGGACATACGTTCGTGAGCATATTTCGTGCGGCATGAGCGTCAACAGGTTTGCTCGGCAACTAATTCGTGCGTATGATGCATGAATGGAGGTCGCTCAACTCCGGCTGCTGCTCGAGGTGGCAAGGCGCGGTTCGTTCGCGGAAGTGGCGCGAGACCGCGACCTCGCGCCGAGCTCCGTGTCACGCGCCGTGGCGTCGGTCGAGGAGGAACTCGGCTTCGACCTGTTCACCCGCACCACGCGCCAACTGTCGGCGACCGATGCGGGGGAGCGCTATCTGCGGCGCATCGAGCCGCTGGTGGAAGAGCTGGAGCAGGCGGCCGAGGATGCCGCCGCCGGCACACGCGACCCGCAGGGCGTGCTGCGGGTGCTGGCGCCCGTCTCGTTCGCGCAGCTGAACGTCGTGCCGTTGCTCCCCGCTTTCCTGGAGCGCTATCCGGGGCTGCGCGTCGACCTGCGTCTCACCGACGCGCTCCTCGATCTCGTCGAAGAGCGCATCGATCTGGCGCTCCGCCTCGGCCCGCTCGCCGACTCCACCTACATCGGGCGACGGCTGGCGCCGATGCGTTCGCACGTCTGCGCCAGCCCCGCCTATCTCGAGCGGCATGGGCATCCCGCGACCCCCGAGGAGCTCGCCCAGCACCATTGCCTCCTGCTCGACATGCCCGGCTTCGGCCGGCGCTGGCACTTTCGCGATCGCGACGGCGCCTCGTCGCAGGTGGACGTCTCCGGGTCCCTGACCACCTCGAACGCCATCGCGCTCAAGCAGTGCGCGCTCGACGGGGCGGGCGTGATCCTGCAGGGCGACTGGATCGTCGGCCGCGAACTGCGCGACGGCACCCTGATCGATCTCTTCCCCGACCTCGAAGCGACGGCAAGCTCGTTCGACAACGCGATCTGGGTCCTGCGGCCGGCGCAGACGCACGTCCCCGCCAAGGTCAACGTCTTCCTCGCCTACCTGCTCGACGCGTTCGCCCGCGGCGCGCCGTGGTCGTCGTAGACTGCGAGGATGCCGCGCCGGCGCGAGCTTCGAGGAGTCTTGCACTCCTTCCTGTCGACAATGTGCAGTCGCTACTCGGACTACGACGGGTACCTCGTGTACGGCTATCTGGTCGATCGCATGCAGTCGATGACGCTCCACATCGACTTGCTCTCCGATCCCGGGACGGAGATGGTCCGCACCGCCGAGGCTGCACTCGGACGCATCGCGTTACTGCGATTTCAGGAGCAGTCTGAACGCTATGGCATTCCCGACGCGTGGATCGCGTCCGCGCGGCTCGATGTCTGGATGGATCTTGACCAGGTGTTCGGTCTTCGCGCGCGCGTCGAGACAGATCTTGGGCGCACATTCGAAGCGACCGCGCGTCCGCGGATCGAGCGCCTCGATCGAGATCGCATGAGTCGCCGCCATCCGGACCAGTGGGGGCCCGCACGCCGTTGAGGGCGTGCGCGCCCGTTAGCGCATCTCCGCCGCCCGCGCATGCGCTTCGAGTCCTTCGAGGCGGGCGAGCCGCGCCGTATCGCGGATGAGGTCCGGGTCGCGTTCCTCGCCGCGCATCCACGTGCGGACGCGCAGGAAGGTCAGCACGCTGAGACCGCCGGTCATGCGGGCGCGGCCGCCGGTGGGCAGGACGTGGTTGGGGCCAGCGCCGTAGTCCCCGAACACCTCGGCGGCGTTCTCGCCCTCGAATCGGGTGCCGTAGTGCAACAGTCCGGATGGTGTGCGCCGCCGGTGGATCGCGAGGTGTTCCGGCGCGATCTCGTTGCACCGCGCCACCAGCTCGCGTTCGTCCTCGACCCGCTCGAGTCGACCGTTCGCCAGTGCCGCGCGCGCGACGGTTGCGGTGGGCAGGGTCGCGAGCTGGGCGGTCAGCTCCGCTTCCACGCGTCCGATCAGCTCCGCGCTCTCCGTGAGCAGGATCGGCCGCGCTTCGGGGTCGTGCTCCGCCTGCGCCAGCAGGTCCGCGGCGACGCGGCGCGGATCGGCGGACGCGTCGGCGAGCACGACGAGCTCGGACGGGCCGGCCGGCATGTCGATGGCGACATCGGCCGACACCAGCTGCTTGGCGGCGGTCACGTAGCGGTTGCCCGGGCCGACGATGATGTCGCGACGCGGCATCCCGACGCCGTAGGCCATCGCCGCGATCGCCTGCGCGCCGCCGACCGCCAGCACGCCGTCGACGCCGGCGATCGCCGCCGCTGCCAGCGTGACGGGCGACGGCTTCGGCGACGCCACCCAGATCGACCGCACGCCGGCGACCCGCGCGGTTACCGCGGTCATGAGTACCGAGGAGGGCAGCGGGTAGCGGCCGCCCGGCGCGTAGCAGCCCGCGCGCTCGATCGGCACGACCTCGTGTCCCGCGCGGCCGCCGGGCACCGCCATGTCGATGGGTCGGAGCGAATCCCGCTGCGCGCGCGCGAACCGCTCGATGCGCTGCGCCACCCGTTCGAGCAGCGCGCGATCCTCCTCCGGCAGCGCCCGGCGCGCGCGCTCGAGTTCCTCCCGGTCGCGCACCAGCGGCGCGTCCGGCTCGAGGTCGCCGAACTGCTCCGACCAGCGCCGAAGCGCCGGCTCTCCCTGCTCGCGGACCGAGCGCACGATCTCCTCGATCATGACCGCCTCCTTCCCTCGCGTCGGACCAGCGCACGCTCGACCTCGTCGAGCGTCACGCCGCCGCGCGTCATGGCGACGAGCGCGAAGTAAAGCACGTCCGCCGTTTCGTGAATGACCTCTTCGCGCGAATCCGCCGCGGCCAACTCGTTGGCTTCCTCGACCAGCTTGGCGCGCAGGAGTGCGGGGTCGTCGAGCAGACGCTGGGTGTAGGACCCCTCCGTGCGGGGCTCCGTCAGCCGCCGCGCGAGACGGCCGAGACCGCGGTCTTCGCCCCAGCAGGTGCGCGTCGCGCGGTGACAGAAACCGCGACCTTTCTGACGAACGGTGAAGCGCAGCGCGTCGCGGTCGCAGTCGAGGTCGACGGCAAGAAGCTCCTGCGTCGCGCCGGATGTCTCTCCTTTGATCCAGAGTCCGCGCTTGCGCGACCAGTAGACGCCGCGCTGCATCGTGAAGGCACGCTTCAGACTCTCCCGATTCGACCACACCAGTCCCAGCGCGACGCCGCTCTCGTCCTGGACGACCGTCGGCCAGGGGCCGTCGCCCTCGAGCGGCGCGGCGAACCCGTCGGCGAGATCGAAGACGCCGGTGTAGAGCGCCATGCCGACCTGCGCGTCGGCGCCCATCGCGTCGAGCGCGGCAATCTCCCCCGTCGAGGCGATGCCGCCGGCCGCCGTGATCGACACGTCTCGCGCGAGCGCACGCACCTGCTCCAGATCGATGCCGCCCAGACGCCCCTCGCGCTCGACGAAGGTGACTAGAAACCCGCTGCACCATTCGCACAGCTCCTCGATCCGTTCCGGCACGCGGCGGCCGGTGCGCGTGCGCCAGCCCTCGACGACGATCTCGCCGTGCTCGGCGTCGAGCGCCGCGATGACGCGGTCGCGCGGCAGGTTGCGCAGGATCTCCGGCCGCGCGGCGGTGCCGAGAATGACCTTGCGCGCACCGGCGTCGAGCCACGCCTCGGCATCGGCCACGCTGCGAATGCCGCCGCCGACGCGACAGGGCGCCATCTGCACCAGCTCGCGGATCAGCGCCGTGTTGTCGCCGCGGCCCATGGCCGCGTCGAGATCGATCACGGCGATCTCGCCCGCCAGCCGGAAACGCTCCGCCAGGGCGCGCGGATCGCCCGCTTCGAGCGCGCGTTGTTTGCCGCCGATTAACTGCACGGCCTGGCCGTCCATGATGTCGATGCTCGGAATGATCATCGTCGTACCTCCACTCCCTGATCGCGCAGCGCGCGCTTGATGGTCTGGATATCGGTCTGTCCGTCGTGCAGCAGCGATGCGAGCAGAACGGCGTCGGCGCCGGCCGCGAGGCCGCTCGCCAGGTGGTCGATCGAACCGGCGCCACCGGAGGCGACGAGCGGCACGCTGGTGTTCGCCCGCACCGCTCGCAGCAGGTCGGTGTCGTAGCCCTCCTGCGTTCCGTCGCGGTCGAAGCTGGTCAGCAGGATCTCGCCGGCCGGCGTCGCGCCCGCCCAGGTTACGGCGTCGCGGCCGGTGCGCTCGCGCCCCGAACAGACGAGCACCTCCCAGCCGTCGGTGCGGCGCGCCGCATCGATCGCAAGCACGATGCACTGCGCGCCGAAGCGGGCGACCAGCTGGTCGACGATGTCGGGATCGGCGACGGCCGCGGTGTTGATCGCGACCTTGTCGGCGCCCGCTTCGAGCAGCGCCTCCGCATCATCGATGCCGCGCACGCCGCCTCCGACGGTCATCGGGATGGAGAGCACCCGACGCAGCGCCCGGATCGTATCGCGCTGGTGCGCGCGCCGGTCGGGCGTGGCCGCCACGTCGAGCACGACGATTTCGTCGGCGCCCTGCTCCTGGTAGAGCGCGGCCCGGGCGACGGGGTCGCCCGCGTCCCGCAGACCCTGGAACTGCACGCCCTTGACGATGCGCCCGTCACGCACGTCGAGGCAGGGAATGATGCGTGCGGTCAGCATGCGAGCCACTCCTCCAGCAGGCGGGCGCCGTACCGCCCCGAGAGCTCGGGGTGGAACTGGCAGCCCCAGACGCGTCCACGCCGGAGCGAGGCGACGAACGGGCCGCCGTGGTCGGACCACTGCGCCTCCCAGCCCGCCGGCGCTTCGGTGAACCGGAACGAGTTGGCGAAGTAGGCGAACGCGTACGCGACGCGGTTCCAGCCCATTTGCGGCACGCGCACGTCCCTCGGGAAGCGGGTGACCTCGCAGGGCAGCACGCCGTGCCCGGGCACGCGGGGGCTCTCCTCGCTGCCGCGCGCTTTAATCTGGATTCCCACGCTGACGGCGCGGGTCGGCGCATCGCGCTCGTTGCGCCGACGCAGCGCATCGGCGTCGACCGCTTCCATCGCGGCGCCGAACGTGCCGACGCCGGGCAGCACGAGGCGCTCCGCGTCG
>JBCDBY010000131.1:0-11573 GCA_039182715.1 Planctomycetota bacterium | reverse complement strand
TCCACGGCGCGGTGTCGCAGAAGCCGTTCCCCGCCGAGGATCGCCACCGCCACGGCGGCATCGAGCCCGGGGTCGCGCACGGTGAGGCCGCCGACGACGTTGACGTAGAGGTCGCTCTTCGACAGCGACTCGGCGATGTGCGAGGAGAGGCAGCCGGCCAGGACCTCGAGGCGACGCGGGTCGAGGCCCTGTCCGCGCCTCCGGGGCATGGAGATGTTGTCCCCGACGGCGAGCGCCTCGACCTCCAGGCAGAGCGCGCGACGGCCTTCCAGCGCCACGCCGACAACCGCGCCGGCGCGCGGCACCTCGCGCGTGGGGGTGAGCAGCGCCTGCGCGTCGCGCAGCTCCGCGAGGCCCTCCTCCTTCATCTCGAACAGTCCGACCTCGTCACAGGGGCCGAAGCGGTTCTTCACGGCGCGCAGCGCCCGCATGGACATGTGCCGCTCGCCCTCGAAGTAGAGCACCGCATCGACCGCGTGCTCGAGCGTGCGCGGCCCGGCGATACCGCCCTCCTTGGTCACCTGCCCGACGAGGAAGAGCGCGCAGCCGCTGGCGCGCGCGACCGGCACGAGCCGTTCCGCCGCGCCGCGCACCTGCGCCGGGCCGCCGGTGATGCCGTCGATCGCAGCCGCATGCAGGCTCTGCACGCTGTCGACGACGGCGAAGGCGGGGCGGCGCGACTCGATCTCGCTGGCGATTCGATCGGTGTCGGTCTCGTCCAGCAGCGCGAGCCGGCTGTCGCCCAGACCGAGCCGCCGCGCACGCTGGGCGACCTGCGCGGGCGACTCCTCACCGGCGACGTAGAGCGCTTGCGGCCCCGCCCGCGCTGCAAAGCCCAGGAGCAGCGTGGACTTGCCGACGCCGGGTTCGCCCCCGACGAGCACGACCGAGCCGGGTACCGCGCCGCCGCCCAGCACGCGGTCGAGCTCGCCGATGCCGGTGGGGCGCCGCTTCGCCTCGTCATTCGAGACCTCACGCAGCGGCACGGGACCCGCCGGCACGTCGGGCGGATTCTCGTCTTCGAGCGTGCCCCACGCTCCGCAGCGGGCGCAACGGCCTTCCCAGCGCGTGGCCTTCGCGCCGCATTCTCGACAGCAGTACACACACTACCGTCGCGCGAGACGCGCTTTGGTTGCGCGAATTCCGCAGATTTATTTAGCGCGCGAGCTGTTCGCGGAGCGCCCAGGGCTGCACCGACGTGTCGATGAAGCTGAGCTGGGGCGGACTTCCGAGCACCTCGACCGAACCGAGCAGCACCACGAACTCGAGCGCGTTGGCGACCGGCACGATGTCGAAGAGACCGAACTCCGAAGAGTCCGCCTCGCGCACCACGGCGAGCTCGAACTCGTTGAGTCCGATGTCCTCGCCGGTCGGCTCGGTCGACGCGCCGTAGAAGATCGGGTCCGGGAACGCCGGCAGCGTCTCGAACATCATGTTCATGATCTGGCCGAAGAAGACCGACTGGATGTCGGGCGCTGCCTGCAGGATGCGCCACCGGTTGACGGTGTCCATACCGAGCGCCGAGCGATCGAAGAGATCCTGCGCGCGAATCAGCTGGAACGGCCAGGTGCGATCGCGGCGGCCGCCGATCACGTAGAGGTACTGCTGGCCGCGCAGGAGTACGCCCGAGAAGTCGACGCCGATCGGCTCGAGATCGCCGGGGATCTGGAACGTGAACTCGTACTCACCCGGCGGAAGCTGCAGCGAGATGCCGCTGTCGCCGCCGAGGTCGGCATAGAGGATGTTGTTCTCGAGCTCCTGCGGCAGGCCGACCGGCTCGCCCAGCTCGTCGAGGAAGCGGAACGTCGAGTCGACGGTCGTCGAGTCCGCGATCGAGTTGAAGAAGTAGAGGCGCGGGTTCTGCTCGATGATCTGGAAGCCGCCGCGGCTGTCGGCGAGCAGGATGCGGAACCCCTCGTCGTCGCGCGGCGACGTGCTCAGCGAGCCGAGGAAGACGGCGTAGTAGCGGGTGGACTCGTCCAGCTCGGGCGTGGTGAAGCTCGACAGCGCGTCGCCGGTCCCGTTGTCGAAGACCTGCAGCTGCTCGGGGTCGAGCGAGTCGATGCGCACGCCCGCGGCGTCGCTCGCCGTGTAGCGTTCGAGACCGGTGAGCGACGCGCTACCGTCGATGTCCGGCAGCGGATCGTCGTCGACGACCTCGAGGTCGAAGGTCGGCTCGCCCGCGGCGTTGTGCACGAAGCGCATGAGCGTCGCCAGCCCGTCGCCCTCGAACCCGTCCTGATAGACGTCGAGACGCAGGGCGTCCGGGTCGGTGTCCGGCACGTTCGCCAGGCCGCCGATGATGATCGTGAAGCTCGTCTGCGTCTCCTCGACGGTCACCTCCACGCTGGCGAGCGCGGGATCGTCACGGGCTGCGCCGGCGGGGCGCACCTCGAAGACGTAGGTGCCGGGCTCCAGCGCCTGGAAGCCGGTCGCCGTGGCGTACGTGAGGTTGCCGAAAAGCTGCGACGTGCGGTCCTGCACCCAGATGTCCACCGGGAAGGCATCCGCGACGGCGTGGATGAAGCGCACGGAGAAACGCGTCCGGTCGCTGCCCGAGCCGCAGGCGGTAAGCATGCCCGCGATCATCACGGCGAACAGGATCCGAACGAATCGTTGCGTCATAGTGTCCTCCTCATCGACCGATTCCCCGGCCGACTGGAATTCAGGCGAGCGGCCGGACGGCGCCCGCGAGGTAGACCGAGCCGGTCGCCAGCACGAGGCCGGGGCCCCCGGCGAGGCGCAGCGCCAGCTCGAGACCTTCGCGGACCGAAGGCTGGGACTGCGCGCGCGACGCCCAGACCGGATGCGCCGCCAGCTCCTCCGGCGAGCGGCCCCGTTTCGGATCGGCGCGGACGCAGACGACCTCTTGGACGTGCGGCGCGAGCAGCGGGGCGATCCGGTCGAGATCCTTGTCCCGCGCGAGCGCGAAGAGCAGCACCGGGCGCGCGCCGGGGCGGTGGTCGTGCAGCGTCGCGATGGTGGCCGCGATGCTCTCGATCGTGTGCGCGCCGTCGACCATCACGGCACCGCGCATCTCGCAGCAGCCCGGCTGCTCGGCGGCCATCAGGCCGTCGTCGACCGCTTCGCGCGGCAGGTCGTGGCAACAGGCGGCGGCGAGCGCCGCGTTGTGCGCCTGGTGGCGGCCGAGCACGCGCAGGAAGCGGTCGCTCCAGCGCAGGCCGTCGGGCGCGGGCACGACGTCGGTCGGCGGCGCCACGAAGTGCAGCGGCGCCTCCTGGCGAAGCGCGACCTGCTGCAGCACCTGCGCCGGGCCGCTGCCGGGCGGCACGCCGGTCCAGACCGGCACGGCGTAGCGAATCGTGCCCGCCTTCTCGAACGCGATCTGTTCCACGGTGTCGCCGAGGATGCGCGTGTGTTCGAGGCCGATCGGCGTGATCACGTTGTGCGTCGTGGGCACGGCGGTCGTGGCATCCAGCCGGCCGCCGAGCCCGACCTCGAGCACGACCGCGTCGGTCTCGTGTTCGGCGAAGTGCAGGCAGGCCGTCGCCAGCATCGCCTCGAAGAAAGTCGTCTCCGATCCGACCGCGTCGAGGATGGTGCCGACGTGCCGTGCGAACTCCTCCTCCGGGATCCACGCGCCGTCGATCGCGATGCGTTCGCGCACGTGCTCGAGGTGGGGGCTGAGAAAGCGTCCCGTGCGCAGGCCGGCGCGCTGCAGGATCGAGTCGAGGAATCGGACGGTCGACCCCTTGCCCTTCGTGCCGGCCACCTGGATCACGCGTGCGCCCAGGTGTCGATGGGGCGAGCCGAGGCGTTCCAGAAGCGCCCGCGGACGCTCCAGATCGAGCGAACGTGGTCCGTCCGGCTGCGTGCGCTCGTAGTTGGTGAGCCGCGCCAGGGCGTCGAGCGCTTCGTCGACCGTCTTCATGCGAACCGGGATTGTTTCACAAGCTGCGTGTAGAATCGGTTTTCGCGAATCACCCGCCGACCGGGACGTGACATGTTGAAAGACCCCTTCCCCGAACCGCGGCGGCGAACGGAATCCAAGAGCGACAAGATTGGCGGCGACATCTCCGCCGGGCTCAAGGTCCGCGACCCGAAAGCCCGCATCGCCGTCCTCGTTGGACTGCTCGTGATGCTTCTGCTCGCCAGCGTGTTCCTCGATAGCTACGCGAGCTCGCCCGCCGCGAAACAGACCGACCGCGACGTGCCCAGCGTGCAGATCGGCACCGACGTCGCCGCGAAGATCACCGGCGTCCCGGCGCTCGACATGAGCAAGGCGGAGCGGCTGAGCGATCAGGGCCCCGACGCCAAGAAGCGCTTTCCGCTCGACGCCGCCTCGTACCTGCTCTACGAGTCCGCCTACACCGCCATGGTCTGGGCGAACGACCGCAACCTGTTGCCGCTCACCCCGGCCAGCGCGGCCGAGATCCGCAACGACTCGCGGCCGTGGCGCTTCCGCTACGTGACCTTCCGCGGGCAGCTGGTCGCCACGAACGAGGACAACTTCGAGGAGGCGTACGGGACCCACGAGCAGGATGAGATCGGCCAGGTCCATCGCGGCCGCGTGCTCGTCGAGGGCGGCGACCAGATGGACCCGCCGCTCTACGTCACGTTCCTCGGCGACGTGAACGGCCGCATCCTGAGCGACACCGATCCGAACGTGGTCGACGCAAAGACGGAGGCGATCACCGAGGGCTGGGTGCGCGTGCGCGGCATCTTCGTGAAGAACTACACCGACGCCGACGAGAACGGGCGCGACATTCCGTCCATGCTCGTCGTCGCGACGTCGGTCGTGCGCGACTACGAGACGAAGCCGGTCGAGAGCCTCGAGGACATTCCCTTCGAGATCATCGTCGACAACCCCGCGATCGCGGACACGCAGCGGGGACGCGACATCCTTTCCCGTCTCTTCCCGAAGCCGCTCTACCGCCTCATCGCGTTCGCCAACGAGCGGGCCGGCGAGGAGGGGCGCGCGCTGCGCGAGAAGGAGGAGCTCACGCCGCGGGCGATCGACGATCTCGACGAGGGGACGTACGAAAAGGTCATCGGGCAGCCCGGGGCGTTTCGCGGCACCTACTTCGGTGGGCTCGGCAGCATCGCGCTGGAGGGCTACTTCCTCGGCCCGTCGGACATCGAGACCAACGACGCCGGCGTTTCGAACGTCTTCGAGGGCTGGATCGCGACCGACCGCGAAAAGCTCGTGCGCTTCATGGCGCCCGAGCGGCTCATGAACCGTCGCTGGCCCGAGAATACGCGCATCCGCTGGGCGGGCTTCTACTACAAGTCGCTCGGCTACCCCGCGCGCAACGGCACGCGGCGGCTGGCGCCGATGGTGGTGCTGACCGAGCTCGAGGAGATCCGGCCGGAGCCGCGCGACCTCGGTGGCGAGCTCTGGATCGGCATCGGATTCCTCGTGGGACTGGCGCTGCTCTTCTGGATCGTCGTGCGCGAGGATCGCACCAAGCGCGACTTCCGCGCATCCCGCCGCGGGAAGAGGACCGTCGAGGCTTGAGCGAATTCACGGTCATCGACCGGCACGTGCGGGAGCTGCATGGACTGCCGGGCGAAGGGCCGTGGCGCACGATCGAACCGGGCGAGACGCACAAGACGATCGAGACCTGGCAAGGCGTGCTCGATGCGCTCGTCGAGGAGCGCATCGATCGCGACGGCGTGCTGGTCGCCGTGGGCGGTGGCATGACGCTCGATCTCGCCGGCTTCGCGGCGGCGACCTACCTGCGCGGCATCCGCTGGCGCGCCGTGCCGACCACGCTGCTGGCGATGGTCGATGCGGCGTGGGGCGGCAAGACCGGCATCGACCATCCGGCGGCCAAGAACCTGATCGGCGCGTTTCATCCGCCCGAGTCGGTCGACGTGCGTCCGGAGTTCCTGCGCACGCTGCCCGAGCGCGAGATGCGCAGCGGGCTGGCGGAGGTGGTCAAGCACGGCGTGATCGGCGATCGCTCGCTGCTGGACCGCGCGGGACGCGACGACCCGGCGAGCTTCGTCGAGGATGCGGCGCAGGTGAAGCGCGAAATCGTCGTGCGCGACCCGAAGGACGTCGGCGAGCGGCGCACGCTCAATCTCGGCCACACACTCGGCCATGCGTTCGAGCGCGCGAGCGACTACCGCCTGGCGCACGGCGAAGCGGTGGCGCTGGGCCTGCGCGCAGCGTGTCGCATCGCGGAGCGCCACTGCGGTTTCCTGGAGCGCGAAACGGTCGAGGAGGCGCTTGACCGATGCGAGCTGCCCGGCTCGGTGAAGCTCGCCGAGGAGCCGGTGCTCGAGGCGCTGGCGCACGACAAGAAGCGTTCGGCGAAGGCGTTGCGCTGGGCGCTGCCGCTGGCGATCGGGGACGTCCAGATCTTCGAGGACGTGCCGGCGCCGCTGGTGCAGGAGACGCTGCGGGAGCTGTTGGCATGAGCGAGCTGGCAACCATTCGTTTCGAGTTCGAGCGCACGCGCCGGCTGGGGGACCGCTCGCTGGCGCAGCTCGAAGTCGGCGACTGGCACACGCGCAGCGACGACGAGGCGAACAGCATCGCCATCATCGTGCAGCACATGCACGGCAACATGCTGTCGCGCTGGACGGAGTTCCTGACCAGCGACGGCGAAAAGACCTTCCGCGACCGCGACGGCGAGTTCGAGGACCAGCACCGTTCGCCCGAAGCGTTGCGCGCGCTCTGGGCGGAAGGCTGGACCTGCTGCCTCGACGCCATCGGCGCGCTGGACGACGGCGACCTCGACAAGACGATCACCATCCGCAGCGAGCCGCTCACCGTGCGCGAGGCGCTGCTGCGCCAGCTGTCGCACTACTCCTATCACGTCGGCCAGCTGGTGCTCCTCGCCCGCGCCGCGCGCGGCAAGGAGTTCCAGTCGCTGACCATCCCGCGCGGCCAGTCGAAGCAGCACACGAAGGGCACGTACAAGCGGCCGCCGGGTTCGTAGACTGCAGTGGCTCTTCGCCGCTGAACTGAGATGGGCACGGTCTATCTCTCTGAGCGAGGCAGGTCACTTAGCATGGCGCGAGGCTCGAAACAGGGACGTGCAGGCGAGTGAGGCAGGAGGTGAGCGTGTCCGTGGGTGCGTTTGTTTGTTGCTACGCGGGCGCGTATGGCTTGACGATTCGAATCGATGCCGACCGTCTGGGCGACATTCGGGCGCTGAGACAGATTCTCGGGCGCCTCGCCGCGGGTGAGTCTCATGAGGTGTCTCTCCATCTGATCGAGGGCCTACGTACTCTCAATCTGGACTCGCTGACCCTCACGTTGGTGGATGTCGAGCCCGAGGTCTCGCTTTCGCGATTGGCCGGGAACGCGTTCCGCTGGGCAAACACGCGAAAGGGCTGGTGGGCGTGCTGTGGACTGCTCGACGGGTTGATCGAGGCGAACAAGCCAGGCCATCACTACCTGACGAGGGAGCCGCCGGTCGACGATGCCTTGGTCGAGGTGTGCCTCTACGAGAGAACTGCTCGAGAACGCGGCTAGTTCGAGTAGGAGGTTGGGGCGTGATGCCAAGATCGGCTGCCACCATCGATCTCTTGTCTCCTTGGAGGCAAGAGGTCAACCTTGAAGTCGATGAAGACCGAGCCCTTGACCACCGCCGAGGTCGTAGCCCTTCGAGGGCTGAAGCGGCCCATCGATGCGCGGTGGATCGTGTGGGCTGTCGACCAGTTGACGCCAGGTCGCGATACGCCCGCCCTGTGCGAACTGGCCGGTGCCGTCGAACCGCTCGATCACTGGGAAGCGGCTGCCCTGGTCGATCGGGCGCTGGACGAACTGGGAGTCGAGCGGTCCAAGTCGGAGGAGGATGCGGCCGTCGCCTACGCCTCGATCTGCGCCTCGAAGATCCTCGAAGGAGCGGCGCCAACGGGCCCCACGCTTGTCGAGCTCCGGGATCTGTGCATGGAGCTGGACTTCTTTCGGGAGCTGGACGACTTCTACCTTCTGAGCTACGCGCACGAAGACCTCCAACAGGATCACGTCCAGCACTACTGGCCCAGCGCGACACGCAAGAACATCGACGACATCGTCCTCGGATACTGCCGCGATTGGCTGGCGTCCCATCCGATTCACCGCGGACCTCTCCGGTAGCTGCGGGATCCGGGGCTCCCGTACCGCGAATTGCCGCATGCAGTCGCTGTTGCCAGTGGACGATTGCGAGCCACGCCCCTGTGCGCAATCTGCATTCGAGCACATGGACCGAGCTCCTCGCGCTGCTTTCGTAAAGCGGGGGGCTCTCCGGTCGAACGCGCGCTACGAAGGCGGATTGCTCCTCGCCGCGCTGCGGCACCCGTGCCGCAGCCGGGCGCCTCAACCCCTGCTGCTCGCTGGGTTTGCGCCGCTCGACTTCAAGAGTGGTTCGATTCCATAAGCGAACGCGCGAAGCTTCGGGCGAAGTCACTCATTCGGGAGCACGATCTGGAGACGTCGCGTCGTGCCCTCTTCCAGGCGGAACTGTCGAATGACGCCCCGTTTGCCCGGCGCGCACGCAAGGATCCGATAGAAGCCCGGCTGCATGCCGAACAGGCTCACGTCCTCATCGACTTCCCAAGCGGCATCGCCATCCGGGAACAGCCCATACCAGGTGCACCGATTCCCCTCTTCGTCTCGCACCTCGATCCGCACACTCGCCTTGCCGTAGCGCATCGTCCATGGACCGGCACCGGAGAGGCGCATTCTCAACGGCGCCCAGTAGCCGTGCTCATCCTCGGTCCGAACCTCGACGTGCGCACCGGTGGGGCCACCGGATACCTGGCCTTCCTCGTCCGTGTAGCGCATCTCGATGGCGTTGCCGTGCGTCCGCTTCACGCTTGCGCCTTCCAAGGGATTTCCGTCGGGGCCGAGCACGGTGATTACGCTTGAGCCCGATTCGGCGGCGTCGTCCGACTGAACGAAGAAAGGGAAGGTGTCCCACTCGGTCCGGTTGGGGGGCGGCGCGAGACGGATGCCGTCAACGTCTCCCGGCGAGACCTTGGCGAACCCACCGGGGTATCCGGCGGCCGAGCACGAGGAGGTAACGACCCGCACGACGAGCGCGCGATCGCGGGGGAGGCGTACGAGGCCGGATTCCTCCTCATCGTCCGTCAGCCAGCGCTGGGCATCCGTTGAGGAAACGACGACCCCCCAGCCCACCTCAAGATCCGGGATGTCGATCCGGGTCCGCGGCCAAAGCTTGAGCGGAACGTCGACGTTTGCCGTCTTGCCGGCGATGACCTCGAGTTGGGCGACGCGAGGAAGGCACGGATCGACCCCGCTTCCCACGCGCAGTTCCCACTGACCCTCCGGTAGCTCGATGTCGAAGTCGTCGGGAGCGTCCTGGAGAGTCCATGCGTTCGTGCGGCCGTCGGAGGTTCGGACGGCGACGAGTTCAACCTTGTCGATCGTGGCCTTGGGAGCCGTAGGGATCTGAACCCGAATGCGCGCGATTCCCTTTCGCTCTTCCTTCCACCCCTCCCGGACGGTGACGCGCGTGCCGCGCGGCGGCGCTTCGAAGTCTGCGACAACCTCGTCACCAATGGGAGACCGGTAGACACGGATTTCCGAGTGACTCTCCACGCCGACGAGCCGAAAGTTGCCTTCGCGATCCGTGGTTGTCCAAGGGCCGTGATGCCATCCCGTGACGCCCACAGGGGCTCCCGAGATCGGCTTGCCATGCAGGTCGAGGACACGCCCAACTACGGTTCCTCCCGGTTGGCCGTGCACCGTGCGCACACCGTCGAATGCCGGAATCTTGCCGAGGTCGATGTCCTCGCCCGCGACGAACTCCCCGATCGGAAACAAGAGCCCCTCACGGACATCGATGCTCCGGAAGGTGACCTGGCCGGTTGCGTCCGCGACGGGCTGGCGTGCGTTGGGGCCACTGCCGCCCCCGAAGTAGTACTGCGCCTGTGTGCCGTTGGCAGGCCGACCGAGGGGATCCAGAATGCGTACCCGGACATCCGTGCCAGGAGAGAGGGCGACCGGAAAATCGGGGGCCCCCTGCTCAACGTTCGGGGCATACCCGGCCGCTTCGACGAACGCGTATCCCCAGTACTCCGGGTCTGCTGGCACCCGCACGAAACCGAACTCATCCGCGGTGGCCGACGCCCTGGGCACCGGGGACGTCCGCGCTTCCCGGGCGTTGACCTCGACGAGCGTGAGCTTTGCGCCCGGAATCGGGGCTCCCGACAACGCGTCCACGACCTGCGTGACGACGTGCGTGTAGTCCTCGGTCACGAGCTGGCTTCCCGCGAACGGATTGTCGATGACACGAGTCCACTCTTCTGGCGACCGGGGAGCATCTTCGCTTCGCTTGTCGGTACAAGCAGAACCGAGCAGCGCGAGGATCGCGAGTGTTCGGGTTGCTGTGAGTATTCGAATGTCTGGCTCCACCTCTACAACGGTCGCCTGGATCCTCTCGCACGACCGACGGACCTCACCGGTGCGTGTGCGAGCTGGGCATCCATCCCTACCGGTTTGTACCGGATCAGGTGCCGTCGTACCGCGAAACCCCGCATGCCATCGTTCGCGATTGTTCGCGATTGCGATGTCGCCCGAACGTCGCAAGGTCCGGTCGAGCAACGACCTGCGAGCTTTCGGACCGAGTTTCTCGGGCTGCTTCGTAGAGCGGGGGTCTCTCGGACCGAACGCGCGCTACGACGGCGGATTGCTCTTCGCCGCGCTGCGGCACCCGTGCCGCAGCTAGGCACTGTTTGAGAAGTCGAATTTGAGCAGCCGGAGCAGGATCGCGAGATTCAGGAAGGCGGCGTAGGAAGTCGCGAGCTTGTCGAACCGGCTGAAGACGCGACGGGACTCCTTGAGCCATCCGATGCACCGCTCGACGATGTTGCGGCCGCGATAGGCGTCTCGATCGAACGGCTCGTCGGGCGGCGGCTCGGCGGCCCGGCGCGGAATGACCGGCTCGATGCCGCGCTTCCACAGCCACTCGCGGATCCACTCGGCGTTGTAGCCCATGTCCGCCGCCAAGCGGTCGGGTCGGTAGCGACCGCGATACCTCGTCGGCGGGAGTCGCGAAGCCTCCAGCACTTCGACGAAGCGGGTCGATTCGTTGCGCTGACCGGGACTGAGGGCCAGGCCCAACGGCGTGCCTCGACCATCGACGATTAAGTGGATCTTGGTCGTCAAACCTCCGCGGGAGCGGCCTAACGCGTGGTCTGCGGGCTCTTGCGAGCCCCCCCTTTGCGCGCCCCGGTCGCGCACCGAGCGGCCCGCACCGTCGTCCCGTCGATGCACCAGAGCTCCCAGTCGATCTTGTCGCGATCAGCCAGCATCACCTGGAGTCGCCGGATCACTCGATCCAGGACACCGGCGTCTCGCCATTGCCGGAAACGACAGTACGCCGTTTCCCAGGGCCCGAACCAGTCCGGCAAGTCGCGCCACGGCGCACCGGTACGCAGCAGCCAAAGCATCGACTCGAGCATCTCGCGGGAGTCCCGAGGCGGACGTCCCATGCGACTCGGCTTCGGCAGCAGCGGCTCGATGACTTCCCACTGCTCGTCAGTCAACTCATGCCGATTCACCCGTCGGATCACGACGATCTCCTCAGCGCGGGAGGTGCGGTCCCTTCCCTATGAATCGGTCAGAAACCCACTTCTCAAACAGTGCCTAG
>JBCDBY010000130.1:0-11583 GCA_039182715.1 Planctomycetota bacterium | reverse complement strand
GTCGATCGAATTGAAGCCAGCCGTCAACCTCGGCGCGGCGGTGAAGACGTTCGAGGCGGACAAGCTCGCTCAATCGCTGGAGACGCGTCCCGAGCCGAAGATGGCGAAGGAGGCGCTTGGGTATCCCGACATCGTCGTGCGAACGCGGGCGCTGCAGTATCTGCAGCGAAAGGAACCGAAGTTCATCGCGAAGCAGGCGTCGAAGCTGCTACAGGAGGAGAATGATCTCTTCCGCTACACCGTCTGCGAGGCGCTGGAGTCGATCGGCGACAAGAAGGCCGCGCGCGCGCTCGAAGCGCTCGTGAAAAGCCCCCGGCCGAGCCGCAACCCGAACGTGCTGCGCATGAAAGCCGTGGGTGCGCTCGGGGCGTGCGGCGACGCGAAGTCGATCGCCGTGATCGCGCCCTACGCGACGAGCGGCAAGTACCTCAACGCGCTGACGCGCGTGTCCGTCGAGGCGCTGGGCGAAATCGGTCTGCGACACAAGTCATCGAAGCGAAAGATCCGCGCGATCCTCTCGGACGCGGCGCCGCCGAAGCCGGACGACCCCAAACACGAGCGCTCCTGGAAGATCCTCGTCGGCACGATCGAGTCGACGATCAAGAAGCTCAAGTAGGCAGCACGAGCGGATCCCAGAGAGTACGGCACCGTCTTCTCCCGGCGTTTGAGGCGGATAGAATTCGAAATCATGTCGAGCCTCGAGGAACGGTACGAGAAGGGCTCCGAGCTTCTCCGAGACAGGAAGTACAGCGAGGCGATCCGTCAATTCGACGCCGCGCTTGCGATCGACGGCGCCCATGCCATGTCGATGGCCGGTCGCGGCCTCTGCTGGCACTGGCTCGGTGAGTATGAGAACGCGCTCAAGGACTACACGGGGGCGCTCGAGCTCGATCCCGAGCTGGTCGAAACGCGGATGGGCCGGGGTGCCGTCCTCATGGAGCAGGGCGATCTGGATGCGGCGCTCGAGGAGTTCGATGTCGTGATCCGTGAGGATCCGCGACGCAGTCGCGCGTGGGCCTACCGTGCCCGGCTTCGATTCCAACGTAACGAGCCCGAGCTTTCGCTGTCCGACGCGGAGGAGTACCTGCGGCTCTCGCCGAAGGACGCGGACATGCACGTCTACTACAGCGCCGTGCTCGAATCGTTGGAGCGCTACGACGATGCACTTGCGGCCGTCGACGAGGCGATTCGTCTCGAGCCCGAGAACGGCGACCATCGCGCGGCGCGCGCGCGCATCCACGGCGCGACGGGCAATCTCGACGACCTCCAGGAAGACCTTCAGTTCGCGCAGAATCTGACCGCATCCGAACCCATGACATCCCAACGCCCCTCGCTCATCGCCGGCCTGCTCAAGGAGCACTTCGCGCCGCTGGCTCCCGACGACCTGACCGTCACCAACCGTCAGTTCCCGCACCACATGCGCGCCGATCTTCAGCGCGCCGTGGACGGAATCATGAAGGATTACGACCACTTCTGCGGGGTGCGCCGGGAGTACAGCCATGAGTCGCTGAGTCTCGCGGAGCTCATCGTCCCGACGGCGCACGGCCCCGCCACCTCGGTTCCTCCGCAGTACGAAGAGATGGACATCGGGGAAGACGAACCGGTGCGCTGCCTCAAGAACGGCCTCTGGCTCGGCCACGACGGGGCGGAAAAGTATGCGCTGCTGCTCGCCCGGGCCGAGGTCCACGGGGATGCGACCGGCATGCAGCTCCAGGTCGCGACACGAAACGACCCCGCCGGTTCGGACGTCACCCAGCGACTGCTGCGCGAAGTCGAGAAAGCGCTGCTCGAGTCGCGGTGCTACCGGGGCAAGATCCTCTCGCTCGAGGACTCGGGACGACGCTTCTTCGGCGAGTCGACCGGCATCGCGGTGCACAAACTCCGGTCGGTCGAACGAGACGCCGTCATCCTGCCGCGCAAGACTCTCGAGCTGCTCGACCGCAACGTCATCGGTTTCGCGCGGCAGAGCAGTCGATTGTCCGAGCGGGGTCTGTCGACGAAAAAAGGCGTGCTCTTCTACGGTCCTCCGGGGACGGGCAAGACCCACACCATCCACTACCTTGCGTCGGCGCTGGAGGGGTTCACGACGTTCCTCATCACCGCCGAGCAGGTCGGCTATCTCGATGAGTACATGTCGTTGGCACGCCTGCTTCAGCCGAGCGTCGTCGTCATGGAGGACGTCGACCTGATCGCGAAGGACCGCGAGTTCGACGACTCCTGCGGGAGTGTGCTGCTCCACAAGCTGCTCAACGAGATGGACGGGCTTCGCCCCGACGCCGAGGTGGTCTTCATCCTGACGACCAACCGGCCGGAGGTGCTCGAGTCGGCGCTGGCCTCCCGGCCCGGCCGCATCGACCAGGCGATCGAGTTTCCGTTGCCCGACGAGGAGGGCCGCGTGAAACTGATCCATCTCTACTCCTACGGCCTCGTCCTGTCCGACGATCTGGTCTCCGCGACCGCGCGCCGCACCGACCGCGTGAGCGCCTCCTTCATCAAGGAACTCATGCGACGCGCCGCCCAGTTCCAGATCGAGCGTGGCGGCGAGGACGGCGTGCTGGCGGAGGAGGATGTCGACAACGCGCTGGAAGAGATGCTCTTCGCCGGCGGCTCGCTCAACCGGAAGCTCCTGGGCGCGAATCCGGACGCCGAGAGTTAGGGTGCAACGATCCGCCACCTCGCGACAAGGATGTGGTGATGCAGCTGGATTCCGCCTTCGCCCGCTACCGGCGGGGCCGCGACGTCGCGGCGCTCGGTGAGGTTTTCGACCTCGCCGCGCCGGAGGTCCTCCGCATCGCCACCTACCTCGTTCGCGACGCGGGCGTCGCGGAAGATCTCGTCCAGCAGACGATTTTGAGCGTCATCGAGGGGAGCGACCGGTTCAAGGACGGGCGCGCGGTCATGCCGTGGATGCTCGGCATCCTCGCCAACCACGTGCGCGCGCACACGCGGCGCGAGGCGCGTGCGCCCGATGCGGCGCGCCTGGCCGCGCGCAACGTCGACGATCCGGCGCGCCGGGCCGAGGACCGCGAAGTCGAGTCGGCGGTCCGCACCGCGATCGACGAACTCGACGAGCCGTATCGCGAGATCCTGCGGATGAGCCTCGACGAAGGGCTCGCGCCCCGCGAGATCGCGGCGTCGCTCGATCGTCCGCAGGGCACGGTCCGCAGCCAGCTCCACCGCGGCTTGGACCTGTTGCGCAAGGCGTTGCCGGTCGGGCTCTCGCTGGGCGTCGTCTCCCGCACACACGGGCTGGCCGCCGTCCGGGAGCAGGTGCTCGCCGAGGCGGATCGATGGGGAGGGGGCGTGGGGGCGGCTGCCTTGAAGGGAGGCGTACTCGTGTCCAAGAAAAGCGTGGCCGTCGTGGCCGCCGTCCTGCTCGTGGCGGCGTGGCTGGCATGGGAGTGGAGCGTGCGCTCCGACAAGGAGGAGGGCCCGACGCGGACCGCGGAAACGCACCGACAGGCGACCAGTCTCGGCGCAGGAGAATCGGAACGAGCAGGCGCGGTGGGCCCGAGCGGCACACCCGCTTCCCAGGACGTCGGCGCGGCGGTTGAGCCGGCCCCTGCCCTCGTCGTTCGCGTGCGCCTGGGCGGAGAGCCGGCCGTGGGAGCGGGCGTGTTTCTCGCGCCGTGGACGGGCGGCGATCCGCGCGCGTATCGGCAGTTCACGATCACGGATGCAAGGGGACACGCTTCGTTCCCGTCCGCGCCGGAAGGGACCGCGATGGTGATGTCGTTGAGCGGGGCCGTCGGTCGGGTGCGGCCGCAGGAGTCGCGCTCGCTCGACCTTGCGGGCGAACCAGGCGTATCCGTGCGCGGGCGCGTCGTCGACGAAGGGGGACGTGCGATCGCGGATGCGCGCATCGAGGCGAGCCGGCGGGGTGGTGGGCTCGTGGCGCTGCCCGTGGCCCGCTCCGATGCCGAGGGGCGCTTTCTCGTTCGTCACCTTTCCGCGGTGCACTGGTACCTCACGGCGCGCGCCCCCGGCTATCGCGCTGCGCCGCTCCAGCACGTCAACGCGCCCCGTGGGGACGAGCTCCAGATGACTCTGCGTCTCGGCGACGCCGCGGGCGAAGCGCTTCTTGTCGTGCGGGATACGGCCGGCCGTCCTGTTCCCTCGGCGGTCGTCTTCATGGGCGATCCCATGTCGGTCGATGCGAACGGACGTCCGCCGATTCGGTCCGAGCCCGGCGCGGACGGCACCGCTCGCCTCGTCGGCATCGAGCCGGGCGAGCGCGTCTGGATGGCGCGCGCGCCCGGCTACCGACCGCAGCACGGCACGCTGACGATCTCGGCCGGTGCGCGCACGGAGCAGGCGATCACGCTCGAACGATCGGCCGTCGTCACCGGTCGCGTGCGATGGGAGAACGGCGACCCCGTTGCGAACGGTTCGGTTCGTGAGCGGGCGAACGCACGACCCAAGCTTCTGCACGCCCGCGTGCTCACCGACGCGGACGGCCGCTTCCGGATCGATGAGATTGCGGCCGAGGAGTTCACGCTGGAGGTCCGGCATGCCGGTTTCGCGCCGGTCGAGGGCACCTTCCGGCTCGCGCCGGGTCAGGAGGTGGACTGGCCGATCACGCTGGGAGCGCGGCACGAACTGCGGGGAACCCTCGTCGACGAGCAGGGCAAACCGCTGGCCGGCTGGTTCGTCCGCGCGACGTCGTCGACCCGGGTCCGTGCGTCGGGGATGACGGGTGAAGACGGTGCGTTCTCGATCGGGGTGAGTGACCCGGAGGCGACCTATCGAGTCGAAGCGATCGATCCGTCCGTCGGAAGACCGGCCGCGGGCGCCGAGGCGAAGGGAACGCGCGAGCCGGTTTCGCTCGTCGTGCGCCGGCCGCGCCTGGCGCGCGTCACGGGACGCCTGCTGGATGCGGACGGAAAGCCCGTGGGGGGCGTGTACGTGCTCGGCATGGCCGAAGGCAGCCCGGCGACGCGAGGCGAGCCCACGGCGCACAAGGACGGCTCGTTCGCGTTGCAGGCCGGCCGCTCCGTCCCCTGTCGTTTCTACGTCTACGACGAGAGTGGGAAGTACCCCTTCTTCGCGGGACCGGAACGAAAGCTCGTCGTCGGCGAGACGATCGACCTCGGCACGCTGCGCCTTCCGCGCGGCGGACGCTTACGCCTCGTCAAGCGGGCGCCCGATGGCATGGAACAGTTTCGAGCGGGTCCGCAGATCGTATTCGGCCTGCCCCTGAAGGGTTGGCAGAGGGAAGACCCCGACGCCCCGATCACGCCGCGTCTCGCGCCCGGCATCTACACCGTCAACGCATCCGGCGTTCTCGATGGCAAGTGGGTGCAGCGCACGGTCGAGGCGGAGGTGTTCGACGGCAAGACGGTGGATGTGATCGTCGACATGCGATAGCCGAGCGCGCGTCATGCGACGCATCCAGCGTCGAGTCTGTTCGATGCACCGTCGCATGGGAGCTGCTCCAACCTTTCTCTGTGGTCGTAAGGCGCTGCGGAGGCTTGCCTTACGATGACCGCGGCCAGCCTCCGCGGACGAACGACAAAGATCCGGAAATGGCGAGGCGCGCAGCGGCAAGAGGGGGTAGTGAGCGAAACGAGCGAAGCCGACCGAATCCTGTGGCGCGCGTGGCGGCGAGACCGCGACGATGCCGTCTTCGCGGATCTGGTGCGACCGCACTTGCGATTCGCGGCCGACTTCGCGCGGCGTCTCGGGCTGCATGACGCCGACGCCGATGACATCGTGCAGCAGGCCGTCGCCGCGCTCGCCGCCGAGGCTTCGGACCGGCCCATCGAGGTCGGTCTCCGGGCGTGGCTCGGACGATACCTCGTGCTGCACGCCAAGATGCTGCGCCGCGCCGGTGCACGGCGTGCGAAACACGAGCGCGCCGCACCGCCGCTGCGGTCCCGCGCGTCGGACGACCTCGAAAGCCGGGAGGCGGTCGAGTCGTTGCTCGGCGAGCTACCCGAGCCCCAGCGCGAGGCCGTCGTTCTCCGGTTTCTGCACGACCTCGACTACGAGGACATCGCGCACATCACCGGCGCTTCGGTCAACGCCTGCCGGATTCGCGTCCATCGCGGCATCGAGCGCATGCGCGTCAAGGCGGGGTCCAAGGTGGGCGCGCTCGTCGCCGCTCTCCCGCTTCTCCACGGTCGTGGGGAAGCGGCGCTGATCGGCGGCACGACCAAGGCCATTACGGGAGTCATTCTCATGAAGAAGATCGTCGCCGTCATCGCGCTTTGCGTGGCGGGTGCGGGCGTCCTGCTCTACCAGCAACGGGATGCCGGGAAAACCGCCATTCCGCGCACCGAGGCCGCGCGGATAGCCGATCCGCTCCCGGACGCTTCCTCCACGCCGGAGCCCCGACTCGAGGAAGCGCAGACGCCCGCCATCGAGGCGCCGCGCGCGCTGGCGTCGGCATCCAGCAGGCGGGACGATGTTCTGCGCGCGGTCTTCGAAGCAGGCGGTCAGGTCGGCTTCGCCCGCGAAGGGGAGACGCTGCGCTACTTCGCAAGCAGGGACGAGCTCCCCGAGGGACCGATCACCGCGGTGCAGCTGCGCAGGGGCAATCCGAAGTCCGTTCTCGCGTTGCTCGCCGAGGTCGGGGGCATCCACACGATCGATCTCTTCGGCGCGGAGCTGGACGACGAGGGCCTGGCGGTGATCGGAGCGATGGGAGCGTTGCGCACCCTGAACGTGTCGCGCACATCGGTGACCGATGCCGGGATCGAACACCTGGCCGGCCTGTCGCTGCGTTCGCTCTCCATGCACGACACGAAAGCGACGGAGGCCTCCGCGCCGGTCATCGCGCGGATCGCGACGCTCGAGCGCCTTCGATTCGAGACCAAATCGATGTCCGACGGCGTGTTCGAGCACTTCGGCCGTCTCCCGGCGCTCGTGGAGCTGGAGTCGCGCGACATCCGGGTCTCGGCGGACGCGCTTCGGCACCTCGAGGGCGCGCGTTCGCTGCGCAAGCTCGTGCTCGATCGACTCGCGTCGGGCGGACTGGCCGGCGCGAAGAACCTCACGCAGCTGGAGGAGCTGGAGCTGAACGATAGCGACGTCCGCGGCGGGGATCTACGGCACATCGCGAATCTGAAGAAACTGCGTCGGCTCAACCTCGGCGAGACGCCGGTCGACGCCGAGGGTCTCCCATTTCTCGCCGGCCTCGACCGGCTCGAGACGTTGGGGCTGGACGAGACCGACCTCGACGACGACGGCCTCGCGCACCTCTCCAATCTGCGTGCGCTGAAGACGCTTCGCCTCGATCAGACCGGTATCACGTCGAAAGGCGTGAAGCACCTCGCCGGTCTCACCGCGCTGGAGCGGCTCGATCTCGATGAGAACGAGATCGGCGACGAAGGCATCGAGCACTTGCTTGGTCTGGTCAACCTCAAGTACCTCGACCTGAAGGGCACGAAGGTGACGTCGCAAGGCGTCGACCGGTTGCAGCGCGCACTTCCGGACTGCCGCATCCGACGGCCGTGATGATCGGGATGCGGCGCGCGTCGCCGCACGCGCGGGGATTCGCCCGCTACATCAGCCCGAGCTGCAGCTTCGCCGCTTCGCTCAGCATCGACTGGTTCCAGGTGGGTTCCCAGACCAGTTCGACCTTGGCGTCGGAGACGCCTTCGGTGCCGGCGACCTTCTGCTCCACCTCGGGGGGCAGCGTGCCGGCGACGGGGCAGGCGGGGCTCGTCAGCGTCATCTTCACGTAGACGTAGCCGTTCTCCTCGGCGCGCACCTCGTAGATCATGCCCATGTCGTAGATGTTCACGGGGATCTCGGGGTCGAAGACCGTCTTCAGGACCTCGATGACCTTCTCTTTGAGTTCTTCCGTGTTGACGTCGGGCATGGCTGCTCCAGGAATGTTGGACGTTCGACGTGAGACGTTCGACGTGTGGTGCTATTCGGTGGTCGCTTTACTTTGGTCGCCGTCGAGGGCGGCCTTCATCGTGTGCCAGGCGAGGGTGGCGCACTTCACGCGCATGGGGAACTCGCGCACGCCCATGAAGACGGCGAGCTTGCCGGGCGCCGGTAACCCGCAGGTGACCATCGCCTGGAACTCCTCGAAGAGCGCGCGCGCCTCGTCGGGGGTCTTGCCCTTGAGCGCGTCGGTCATCATCGAGGCCGAGGCCTTGGAGATGGCGCAGCCCTCGCCCTGGAAGGTGATCTCGTCGATGCGGCCGTCGACAAGGTTCAAGAAGACGTGCACCTCGTCGCCGCACAGCGGATTGAAGCCCTCGGCGTCGTGGTCGCACGGTTCGAGCTTGCGGTAGTTCCGCGGCGTCTTGTTGTGGTCGAGAATGACCTGCTGGTAGAGCTCGCGCAATTCAGACATTACTGCTCGGACATCAGGCAAACATTGTAGCGACGCGCTTCACGGCTTCGACGAGCCGGTCCACGTCGTCGTGGTCGTTGTAGAAGGAAAACGAGGCGCGTACCGTCGCCGGCACGCCGAAGCGCTGCATGAGCGGCTGCGTGCAGTGGTGACCGACGCGCACGGCGACACCCTCGTCGTCGAGGATCTGGCCGACGTCGTGCGCGTGCGCCTGTTCGAGCACGAACGAGACGACGCTCGCCTTGCCCGGCGCGGTGCCGATCAGGCGCAGTCCCGGCACCTCGGCGAGCTGCTCCTCGGCGTGCGCGCGCAGCGACTCCTCGTGCGCCGCCGCGCCTTCGAGGTCGACCTGCGCCATCCACGAGACGGCGGCGCCCAGGCCGGTCGCGCCCTCGATATGCGGCGTGCCCGCCTCGAAGCGGTAGGGGAGGTCGTTGAAGAGCGTCTTGTCGAAGGTGACGCGCTTGATCATGTCGCCGCCGCCGTGCCACGGCTCCATCTCCTCAAGCCGCTCGCGCCTTCCCCAGAGCACGCCGATGCCGGTCGGGCCGAACATCTTGTGCCCGGAGAAGGTGTAGAAATCGCATCCCAGGTCCTGCACGTCGACGCGCATGTGCGGCATCGACTGCGCGCCGTCGAGCAGCACCGGGATGCCGCGCTCGTGCGCCATCGCGACGATCGTCTCGACTGGGTTCACGGTGCCGATGGAATTCGACACGTGGACGACGGAGACCAGGCGCGTACGGTCGGAGAGCAGCGCCTCGAACGCATCGAGATCGAGCGTGCCGGCGTCGTCGATCGGCGCCACCTTGAGCTCGAGCCCGGTCTGCTCGCGCAGCAGCTGCCACGGCACGATGTTGGAGTGGTGCTCCATCGTCGTGAGGAGGACCTCGTCGCCCGGCTTCACGCGGGGCCGCATCCACGCCTGCGCGACGAGGTTGATCGCCTCGGTCGCGCCGCGCGTCCAGATGATCTCCTCGCGGGCCGCGGCATGCAGCCAGTCACGCACCTTGTCGCGCGCGCCCTCGTAGCCTTCGGTCGCGACCTGGCTCAGGTGGTGCACGCCGCGATGCACGTTGGCGTTGCCGCGCTCGTAGTAGCGGTCGATCGCGTCGAGGACCGCCTGCGGCTTCTGGCTGGTCGCCGCGTTGTCCAGATAGACGAGCGGCCGGCCTCGCACCTCCATCCGCAGCACCGGGAACTGGGCGCGAATGGCGGAGACGTCGAAGCCGGCCGCTGAAGATGCCACGGTGAAGTTGTCTACTGGTCCATCCGGCCGCCGGGGAGGCGATCCTTCAGGAGCGCGTCCACCGCATGGCGGACCGACGCCACCGGAATGCGGTGCGCCACGTCCGAGGCGAACGCCCGGATGAGCATGTTGCGCGCCTGCTCGGCCGGAATGCCGCGCGAGCGCAGGTAGAAGAGCGCGTTCGGGTCCAGCTGGCCCACGACCGCGCCGTGCGTGCAGCGCACGTCGTCCGCGTAGATCTCCAGCTGCGGCTTCGCATCGACCACCGCCGTGTCGGTGAGCAGCAGGTTGGCGTTGCTCTGCTTGGCGTCAGTCTTCTGCGCGTCCTCGAACACGTGGATCTTGCCGCTGAACACGCCGCTGCTCGTGTCGTCCAGGATGCCCTTGTAGAGCTCGTGGCTCTCGCAGTGGGGCTCCCGGTGCTCGAGGCGGGTGTGGTTGTCGACGTGCTGCTTGCCGCGCGTGTGGTAGAGGCCGTTCAGCGTGCAGCAGATGTTCTCCGCCGCGAGCACGCTGTCGACGTCGTTCCGCGTGAGGTGGCCGCCGAGGGTGATCTTGTGGTTGGAGTAGTTCGAGTCGCGACCCTGGTGGATCTGGATGGCGTGCGTGTGCAGCGCCGATTCGTTCTCCAGCTGAAGCGTGGTGTGGTCGAGGTTCGCGTTCGCGTCGACGACGATTTCGGCGACGGTGTTCACGAAACTCTGCGCGTCCGACAGCGAGTGGAAGCTCTCGACGATGGTGGCCTGCGAGCCCTCCTTGGCCACGAAGAGGTGGCGCGGGAAGCTGCTCTTGCCGCCGGTGGAGAGGTGCAGCACGTGGATCGGCTGCTCGACCACGGCGTTCTTCGGCAGGTAGACGAAGGCGCCGTCGCGCAGGAACGCGGTGTTCATGGCGACGAACGCGCGGTCGTCCTTGTGCGCGTACTTGCCGAGGTGCGCGAGCACGATCTCGCTGTCCTCCTCGAGCGCCTGCGCCAGGCTCTTCACCTTCACGCCTTCCGGCAGCTCGCCGTCCGTCGAAAGGTCGGCGCGATAGTGGCCGTCGACCAGCACGAGGCGCAGCGCGAACTCGTCGCCGAAGCTCCACGCCGAGACGTCGGCCACGCCGTTGGTGGTGGGGCCGGCGACCGGCAGCTCCGCGTTGCGGATCGGCTTGATGTCGGTGAAGCGCCACTCCTCCATGCGGCCGTGGGGCAGGCCCATGTCGGCGAGGCGGGACACCGCGGCTTTCCGGAGCGGGTGGACCTTGTCCTGCCCGTGCTCCTTCTCGACCGCCTCGAAGGCGGTGAGGTAGCGATCGATGGCTTCCGGCATCGGACTAGACGGCGGCCGCCGCTCCCTCCTGCAGCCAGCTGTAGCCCTTCTCCTCGAGCTCGAGCGCGAGGTTCTTGTCGCCCGATCGGACGATGCGGCCCTTGTGCAGGACGTGCACGAAGTCCGGAACGATGTAGTCGAGCAGGCGCTGGTAGTGGGTCACCACGATGATCCCGCGATCCTCGCCGCGCAGCGCGTTGACGCCGTTCGCGACGACCTTGAGCGCGTCGATGTCGAGGCCGGAATCGGTCTCGTCGAGAATGGCGAACTTCGGGTCGAGGACCGCCATCTGGAAGATCTCGTTGCGCTTCTTCTCGCCGCCGGAGAAGCCTTCGTTCACCGAGCGGTTGAGGAAGCTTTCGTCCATCTCGAGCAGCTTGAGCTTCTCGCGCGCCAGCGAGAGGAAGTCGAGCGCGTCGATCTCCTCCTCGCCGCGCTCCTTGCGGATCGCGTTGAGGCCGCTGCGCAGGAAGTAGCTGTTGTTCACGCCCGGGATCTCGACCGGGTACTGGAACGCCATGAACACGCCGGCGATGGCGCGCTCGTTGGGCTCCATGTCGAGCAGGTCCTCGCCGAGGAAGTCGACGGAGCCTTCGGTGACCTCGTACTCCTCGCGGCCGGCCAGCACGCTCGCGAGCGTGCTCTTGCCCGAGCCGGGGGGGCCCCGGATGGCGTGCACTTCGCCGGGCTTCACCGCGAGCTCGATGCCG